>JAFGEC010000498.1 GCA_016931775.1 Candidatus Zhuqueibacterota bacterium
AGGTGATGGAATCACCGTTTTGGTAGCGGGTCACTTTGAGATTCTCAGCCATCCACCACTGGTCACCGATCTTGACGATAGGATAAACATTGCCGTCAATGTCCGACACTGTGCCGGTTTCACCCTCACCTACCATGATTAACGCTGTCGCTTTAAATCCGGATAACTCGGCGATAACGGTTTCGGTTCCAGAGACGGTAGCGCTTGCTGTGAAAAGCCCTGCTGCACTGATACTGCCTGCCGAGCCGGGTAAAATACGCCAGGCTGCATAAACACTGACGTCCTGTGTACTGCCGTCCGGATGGACAGCATTGCAGGTTAGCTGCAGTGTTTCGCCATTTTTAACACTCGTACTTTTAGGTTCGACTCGGATCCCTATGATTGTTTTAGATGACGCATCTTTGACGCAACGAACGGAACAACCGCCTTCCTTGGCATAATCGGCTGAAGAAATACTTGAATAATAACTGTCGATATAACGGATTAGCGCGGACTCTGTGTTTTGCTCGGTTATCGACCAAAAGTAGGCACGGCCACCGAGATAGAAAAAGTCTCCTGGCGTTCCTCTAGAACCACCGGGCAGCGCGGAAAAACAATAGTCGTCAGTAGCGTCCACATTGGGTGAATACCACAAGCCGCTGCCGTCGTCTCTTGTTCCCTTTGATTTCAATTTACCGCCGGCGACAGCAGGCCCACCTAAATAATCGATCAACGATTGCCATTCTTCATGGGTGGGGACATGCCAACCTTCCGGCGCGATGTTACGGCTGTCATTTACAGCGTACCAGTTGTACAATGGACCGTAAATCGTGCCGTTGGCAGGATCATTATTATAGTCACACCACGCACCGCTTTTCAAAGAACTCCATGCCGCAGGATCCGTCACATTGGGTATATCTTCACCATTCCTGTAATGGGTTACTTTGAGATTTTCCGTCATCCACCATAAATCACCGATTTTGACGGTAGAATAGACGTTGCCGTCGATATCGTAAACCATACCGGTATCGACACTATCGGTGATGGTGATCATTGTTCGGGCACGTTTCCCCTGATATTCAGCCGTAGCCAATTCCGTACCCGTCAGGATGTCGTGGGCAAATAAGAGCCCGTTGGCGTCGATTCGGCCGGTATAGCCTGGTGACAGACTCCAGGAGGCTTCGGCTGTGACGTCCTTGGAATCTCCATACGAATACTCGGCCATGCAGGTCAATTGCAGGGAGTCGCCTGTGCCAATAACTTTATTTTGGGGGCTGATCTTTATATCGACCAGTGTCACCGGCGCCCCATCTTTCACACATCGCACCGACATTCCAGTCTCCTTACTACTGGTAAACCGGCCGGATGTGCTCAACGTATTGTAAAGGAGACGGTACATCACCATACCATTCTCGACTTCCTTGGTCGACCAAAAGAATGCATTCTCGCTGAACGCATAATAATCACTCTCGTACCGATATCCCGCCGGCACGGCGGAAAATCCACTCTCATTTGTAGCCCCTTCATTGGGCGAACGCCACAAACCCGTGCCATCTTCGAGAGTGCCGGTCGTTTTCAATTTACCACCCACACCGGTTCCGCGCCAGTTAACAAGATCCGCTTCGGAGCGACTCATGCCCAGGGTCATTTCCAGCTGTTTCCATTCCTCATCGCTCGCCACATGCCAGCCGGCCGGAGCAATGTTGCGGGCGTCATTAACCGCATTCCAATTGTAGAGGCGGCCGTAGATTTTTGCATGAGCCGGATTGTTTTCGACATCACAGTAAGCACCACTGGATTGACTGCTCCATTGGCCGCTTTCAGTAACATGAGTGACGGCATCGCCATTGCTGTATCGGGTCACTCGCAGATTTTCCGCCATCCACCACTGATCGCCGATTTTGACAATGCGATACGTATTGCCGTCAATATCGGTCACCGCAGGCGCAACCGTGACATTCAACACCATATTGGACGTAATGACCAAACCGGCCTGCTCGTAGGTTTCGATATTTTTACCGCTGACGCGAAATATAAATGTATCCGACAGATTTGGTTTAGCTGAACTCACCGGACGACTACTGCTGCTTTGAATATCGCCGGAATGAGGCACGTTCAACGGTTGAGAATTGCCATCCAGCAACAGCATTTTCCGAGTGAGGCTGATCCCATCCGCCGTCAACGTACAAAGATAGACACCGGCGGATACACCCTGACCGTGGTCATTGGTTGCATCCCACATGAATTGGCCGGCAGATGTCGGCAAAAATCCATCGAACAGGGTTTTAACTTTTTGTCCTAAAATATTGTAAATGTCGATACGTACATTCGAAGGAAAAGGCAGTTCGCAGACGATACGGGTCGTTGGATTAAAGGGATTGGGGTAATTCTTCAATAAAGGGTACCGAACGGGTATTTTTAGTTGAGAATCCCCGACACCGGTTGGATATATTTGCAGCAGATAACGCCCCTGGTCATCGGTGAGGTCGCTGAATTTTCGGTTACTGTCAGCCTGGTCGATAACCTCGACCAGCGCATTGGCAATAGGATCGGCTTCTAAATCCGTCACCTGACCTTCGAGAATAATTTGCGCAAACAACGTGTAACTTACAAGTAATAATGAGAAAAACACAATGCCCAAACTTTTTGTCGCGTTCATTTTCCACTCCTAATTCGTAGGGAATGTAATTTTTTCCTGTAACATAAATAAAAAGGGGAAATAAACTACCTTAACAAGCCTCCAAAATCGACACCCTCTCTGGGGGAAATATACTTCACATTATCTTAATTCTCATAGTATCTTCAAATATCGCTATTAAAACAAAATATTCAGGTTGATAACGTTCAAAGCAGTTGCCCACTGGCTATGTTAAATGACATGACGTTTATTAAAATTACGCGGGATAAAGTACGAATTCTCAAATACAGACACAATTAAAAAATTCATAATCCGGAAATAATTCCTTCATCGCTTTAGGTTATGTTGTGGGAAGTAGCCGGTCGTTAAATTTCGCTTGCTATAAAAATTTATATCAAATAACTTACTTTTTTTTAAACTTGTTATACCTCACGGCCACCGCAGCACGGCCGTACGATATAAAAAATCAAAACACAGGATAAAAATTCAAAATTTTTAGAGGAGGAGCAACTCTCCGACATGTATCGTGTATGGTTGAACGACACGGAAATTTCAGTCTATCAGCCAAGAACACTTGATCCGCCGTTTGCCGGTCAATATGACTACGGCGGTGATTACGCTTTTGTGTCCTTTGACTGTGACGGGCCGGTGAGTATAAAAATCACTTCTTTTTATTTTTGCCAATCCACTCGAAACCAACGCACCATCCAAGGGAGATGCCGGTGTCAAATATTACGGCACTGGTATTCACACCCCGACCAGTATCGAGTTGCGCTCAGCCGAGATACTATATCTCATTGGTGGGGCAATCGTCAAAGCCCGTTTGCATACCACCGGTTCGAATGTTCAAATTTGCGGGCGAGGTATTCTGGACTTGAACGACTGGACATGGTACGAGAAAAAGCACATGACGCAAAATGTTAATTTTTTTTATTTCAAAATAAATGGCAGCCATATCACCAAAGACAGCAAAAACGTCCGGCTCGGCAATTGATTCAAGCAAAATAATCTCGAATACATTTGATATACTCAATGAAAACAGAACATCCTGTGATCGGTTCATCAAACATTTCGCGAATTCGTTTTGATGGATCATCCTGGACTCCTGCTTTCGCAAGAGTGACACTTGATTGGCCAATTATGGTTTTTCCCAAAAAAGAGTAAACAACGCTGTCAAAACTTAAGTTTTTGATGGATTGGATGAATGGGGGAAATACCACTCATCATCTCCTCCCTATTTCTTGGGGCAGTCAGGATGAGGAACATCTGTTTTAAACGGATAGCCTCGGACGGATCTAATGTCGTTGCGATTGTTTCCTAAAGTTCTCCAATTCTTTTATTTCAGGGGTATTCGGAGCCAGTTGCCGAAGCCTGGGCATCAGAGCATCTCCTTTCGTCAATTGGTGCGTGTTGTGATAAGCGCGGATCAAATTATAGAGAACCTGCGTATCCCGGGGGAGGAGTTGGGCTGCAGTTTCAAGATACCCGATGCCCTTCTGTTCTGTTCCTGTCGCCAGAGAAAGCTGTCCCGCCCATTTGTAGAGGAATCCGGAAGTGTTGTACTTCAGTCCATCCTCGCAAAACGCCAGCCCGCGGACGTACTGTTTCGTAGAAACGAGAATTTCAATCGCCGGTTCGGGGAAGCCGCCTCGAAACAAGAATCCATGGGCACGACTGAGATTGAAAATTCATGGGCCAGGTCGCGGATGATTTGATTGAATTCTTCAGGAGCGCGGAACCGGAGGGCATCCAGGTCTTTGGCGCGGTAATACGCTTTCCGTGCCTGCGGGATGTGTCCTTCCTTCTCGAGTTGTCTCGCCTCGGCGATAACCTCGTCTGCGCCGGGAAACGTGTCGCACAGGACGGAAACAAAAGACTTCTGATCCCGAATATTGCTCACCAGCTCGCCGATCAAAACCGGGACGCCCGCATCTTTTGCTTTCCGGAGAACGTCGTGGAGATTATATCGGAATTGATTCTTGCCGAGAGATTCGGTCGAACCCACACCCAGAGCGCCGTAATATTCGTTGTGACCCGTATAGATCAGAATCCCGTCGGGTTTGTATTTCAAAACTTCATCCATGAAATCGAGCAAAGCATAGCTGTTGCTCGCCGTCATCGCGGTATTGACGACCTCGATGCGCCTGGAGGGAAAAGTGTCGGATAGCCGACGATTGAGAACGCGGGTGAACGTTAGATTGTTTCCATAGGGGAATCCCGCCGTTGTGGATTCGCCGAGAACGAAAATTCGGAAACCATTTTTCGGTTTCTCTTTCAGGAAGATATCTTTCCGCGGAGTCGGATTGAAATCAGAGCGGTGAAAATATCGCTTGCCGACTTTCAGGTTGATGCCGTAGTAGATGGATGCCTCATACGGCGTCGAGACAAAGAGGAGGGGATTGCCTCCATAGTTGAAAAGACGCAATCCGGTTTCGAGAATGAGGAAAAATAAAACAGGAATAAACACCAAGAGCAAATAAAAAATCCGCTTTCTTGGGAGAGACATCGACCGGATGAGTTCGTGAATGGGCTTTTTTAGATTTTTATTTCGATTTTTTTCTGTTTCATATCGATTTCGATCTCATTTGGAAAATTTATATTCAAATTAGAGTTCAAAGCGTTCGCCAATTTGACGCCGCTTCGCGGTACCAGAAATTTTTCCGATTATATTAGCGATTCATTCCTGCGGCAAGTCTGCATAAAGTTCTCGTAGTTCATTAAATGCAAGAATTATTTGAAAAACAGGATTCTTCATCTTCCCTCTTGTGCATTCTTTTTTGTACGGATCTGCTCCAACAGCCGGCTCGCTCTTGCTTGATTGGGATTGAGTGACAAGGCCTTTTCCAACCATTTTTCTGCTTCACGATAATCATGAAGTTTGAAACAAACATAACCGAGGTCCGTTTGAAATTCCACATCATCCGGATGTTTTTTTACAAAGCCCAAAAGGATTTCTCTCGCGGTCGAATATTCATTCTTAAATAAAAGCAGCCGTATCATCATCCGTTTTGATTCGATGTGGAGCGGATCCAATCGGAGTACTTTTTCAAAGCAGGTGTAAGCCTCTTTGAGCTTATTGTTTCTCATCATGTAGAGCAATCCCAAATTGAAATTTAATTCCAGATTGTCTGGGTAGCGCTCCAAACCCTTCTTGAAATAGAAAAGCGCCTCATTGTAATTTTGAAGCGCACCGGCTAAGTCCTTTGTAACTCGATAATCATTTTCAGTTCGTTTGGTGTATTCGGCCGCAATTCGGTTATAGATGTCGCCGATTGGTTCAATCACCAGGGCGGCCTTATATTCCGCTAATCCCCTATCCGGTTTATCGCTGAAAAGATAGGCTTTACCCAAATCGAGGTGCATTTGGACGATGTTCCCCTTTTCTTCCTCGATCATCGACCTCGCCATCCGCTCGGTTTCCTCATCCCCGATACGCCGATATACCCTGAGACTATCCACGTTGGTAAATGGCCATCGCGACATGAGATAAAAGACCTTGAAGTTGGCGGCCTCATAATCAAGCGGTGTAAGCATTGTCATGGCCAGGTAAAGGCTGTCCTGGATATCCCTGTTCCAGTCCCACGATTCGCTCATGATTTTATTCTTTGACATGGTCCTTGCTATGCACTTTGCGATCAGCAGATAACCCCGGATATTGGGGTGCACATGTTCCATGATCAGCTCCGATCCGGGTATGCCAATGAGCGAGGCTTCGCAGAAGTCTTTTTCGACATCCGCAAGAAGCACATCATAAGTTTCAGAGAGTTCCCGTATGATTCGGTTGAAGGACAAAGGCGCCCGAAAACGGATGGTGTCATAATCATTCGCCAACTGATAATGATGTTTGGCTTTATCAAAATCGTGACGGGCAGCATAGGACTTTCCCAACCAGTAATGAATCTCGGCTCGCGTTGAATCCTGCGCTAAGGCTTGAAGGTAAAAGGTGATCGCATCACGATACCTTCCACTTCTCCTGCCTTTTTCTGCTTCCGCGATAAGGTCTGACAAATGTTTATTTTGTGTCTTCACCGTTTCATCTTGACCAAGCAGAAGTGAGAACGGCGGTTGATCCGCAAGATTAGAAATCAAATTGCATACGATCAGATCAACATGCCGTTCTTTTGCTTCACGGATCATTTTTTCCATATTTGACTTGAACTGCCATTCTGCGCTCTGAAACAATGGACTGTCGTATGGAATATCGTTCGACTTGGCGAGTATGCCCATGAGCGTGGTGTGGCCTTGGACAGCTTCTCGCGTAAACGATTTAGTAAAAATGGTCGTGATGAAGTCCCTGATCAGCAAGACGAGTTTGTAACGCTGCATCTTCAAAAAGGTTTGCATCATCGCCTCGCTATCGAACAGCGACAGCCTCGATGCCTGGCCAAAAACCCCATAAAACTCGTTGTGCCCGGCATAGATCACCA
>JAFGEC010000499.1 GCA_016931775.1 Candidatus Zhuqueibacterota bacterium
AAAACCGAGTTTTTTACCAATGCCACTTAAAAAACTGCCGATATGCCCTGCGCCAAAAATATAAAGCATAGGCTGACAACCGCTCGCTTGGAGAAAAATGTCCATTTCTCCGCCACAAGACATTCCCAGCTCCGAAAGGTCACAGTGTAGGTATTCTGTTTCCGCCGTATTGATGATCTTCAACGCATGAGAGACAACCAATTGTTCAATCGCTCCTCCGCCGATTGTTCCATATATCGTACTATCAGCACGCACAACCATTTTTGCACCCGCTTCACGAGGTGTAGAACCCAAAGCACGAACAACTGTTGCTAGGACACAGGCCTTATTTTGCGTTTTTAATGATAAAAATTCTTTTAACTCGTCCATCGAATTAATCCTTTTATTTATTGAATGATATTACGCCCAGTTTTAATAATAGTGCAAACAGCTAAGGTAAATATGAAAAAGAATTACCTAAAGTCTTATTTTTAAAGCAATAATATCATTTCTTGAATTAAAAGCGATAATTGTTCCACCGATCGGTCCGCTGCTTCTGTTACTTCTTGATGTGTGAGTTTCGAACGGGATAATCCTGTCGCTAAATTTGTTATGAGGGAAACACCTAATGTTTTTAGATGCCGTTGTGTGGCTGCTATAACCTCCGGTACGGTTGACATGGAAACGGCGTCACCGCCGATATTACGAAGCAAACGGACTTCTGCAACGGTTTCATATGCTGGGCCGGTTACCCATATAAATACACCTTTTTTAATATCTACTCCGATTCTTGCGGCGGCTATCTCTGCCAAATTTATCAAATCTGAATCATAGGGAGCATCTAAAACCGGAAATCGTGGCCCAATGAGATTGGCCGGATTCCCTCTCAGGGGATTTGCAAAGGCCATATTGATATGATTGGTGATAAGCATTATTTGTCCGGGATAGAAATCGGGATTCAGGCCACCACTTGCAGTTGTTAATATTAATTTTTTGATTCCAAAACTTGCTGCGAGATGGATGGGGAAAGTGACATCATTTGTGGTATAGCCTTCATATACATGAACGCGGCCCTGGATAAAAACGACCGATTTACCGCCAAGCTGTCCTAGAATCCATTGACCTTTGTGGCCTTCAACCGTTGATGTTGGGTAGTAGGGAATGTCCTGTGTCGGTATAATAACAGCGTTTTGGATCTGACGGGTAATTCCACCCATTCCGGATCCGAGAACAATACAAATTTGCGGATTTATTCCCGATTGCGAGATTATAAAATCCAATGCTTTATGTATTTTATGTTTTAATTGCATGGCAACAGCAGAATACTATAATAATAGTCCGGCAATCGTTGCCGTCATCCATGAAGCCAATGCGCCGGCAATCATTGCACGCAGGGCGATTTTTGACAGATCGGCCCGTCTGTTTGGTGCTAAAGCGCCGATTCCACCAATCTGAATTCCAAT
The DNA here is from genome assembly GCA_016931775.1 of Candidatus Zhuqueibacterota bacterium. Classification (GTDB taxonomy): domain Bacteria; phylum Zhuqueibacterota; class Zhuqueibacteria; order Residuimicrobiales; family JAFGEC01; genus JAFGEC01. Next base: position 1,443 of record JAFGEC010000499.1, read on the forward strand.
AGAGCTAAAATTTGCAAATCCGCAAAGAGCATAACTGGCAATAATAACGGCTTTTGGTGTCAGTACTTCGGCTTTAATGAGTTTTCCCAATTCCGCATAGCCGACAAATTCGTTAACCGCTATTTTAATCCCCAGCAGATTTCCAACCGTTAGAGCATCCTTCCAGGGAACGCCCATTATAAAAGCGATCGGCGCAAAAACAAATCCGAATAATCGTTTCAAGCTCCCTGGAAAAAATCCGGCATATTCTTCAGTTATGCTGTTAAAAGGACGGCCTAAGAGTCTGCCGTCTATTTGTACATCGAGAAAAGAAAAAACTTTATCGATCAGTGCGATCAATGCAATAAATGCAATCAGCATCGCACCGACATTCACGGCCAGTTTTAATCCGTCTGTCACCCCCTTTGTTGTTGCATCCAACAAATTAGCTGCACGACCCACATCGGGTATTTCCACATCACCCGCTGATTTTGTGTGTTCCGTTTCGGGAAGCATTATTTTCGCGAATGCCAATGCTGCCGGAGCTGACATTACACTGGCTGCAATGAGGTGGGCCGGATTGATACCCATACGTATGTAACCTGCCATAACACCACCGGCTATAGTGGCAAAACCGCCTACCATGACGGCGTGGAGTTCGGATATGGTCATTTCATTGATAAAAGGACGAATAAGCAACGGGGCTTCTGTGGGACCGACAAATACGTTTGCCGAACACGTGAGCGTTTCAGCACCTGATGTACCTAAAGTCCAGCGCATGAACTTTGCCATCATTTTTACCAACGCCTGCATAATACCGAAATAGTATAAAATAGACATGAAGGCGCTGAAAAATATAATAGTCGGCAGGATTGAGAATGCGAATTGATATCCAAATTCACCAAAATGGGCCGGATCCGCCAGCTTGCCGAATAAAAATTGGCTGCCGACATCAGTGATTTTTAGGAATTGATCCACTTTATTCGCCAGCGCAGCAAAAATATCCTTACCGAGTATCCGGCGTTGAAAAATTATTCCTAATGAAGTGATCATAAGTACGGAAAATACATAATTGACAATTTGACGCTTTTTAAGAAGCAAGAGTATCAGCCATACAAGGGCAAGAAGAATAAAAAGGATCAAGGATATACCGATTTTATCGAGAAAATAACATAATCCTGTTGCCGTTGCTGCCAATAAAATAATAATGACGCTCAGACCTAGAGAGCGGTTGTTCAGTGAATGTAAATCATATTTTTCGGAAAATAGATATAATACAATTATGGAAGAAAAAATAAACATGCCGATCCACGACCAAAAAGACTGGGATAAAATAATCATCGCAAACAAGAATTGCAGGAACAGACCCCAAATGACGATTCTTGGTTTTATTGCTTTTTTATTTTTTGAAAGTAGAAAGGCAATTGCAAGCAATGTCAAAAGACCTAAAATCCCTATTAGCTTCATGGACGCTCCTTCCGTTTGATCTGTTCAGGTGTATGATATACTTCGTGGCAGAACCGGCAGCGCGCTTCATAAATATCTTCGGCTCCCACAACAACGCGGTTGATATTACGGCTAAGCCGTTGTGTTCGGTTGGCGGGATTACCACATTTTACACAAATTGCCAGGGTTTTGGTTATGTATTCCGCAATGGCCAGCAATTGCGGTATCGGTTCAAAAGGTTTTCCGCTATAATCCTGATCTAAGCCGGCAACGATAACACGTTTTCCCTTGTTTGCCAGATTTTGACACACATCGATCAGATTTTCGTCGAAAAATTGCGCTTCGTCAATTCCTACAACATCGGCATCAGTTGAAAGATCGGCAATTTCAGAAGCCGATGTCACAGAAATGGAGGCAATTTTTAATTCACTGTGAGATACAATATGCTCCTGTGAGTAACGAGTATCTATGATCGGTTTAAATATGGCTGTCGTTAACCGGGCATATTCAGCCCTTTTAAGACGCCGAATAAGCTCCTCGGTTTTACCGCTAAACATACTCCCGCATATCACCTCTATCCAGCCAATCCCTTTCGGAACAATATTCAGCATATTACTCCTCCCTTCCTGTATCTATTTGCGAAATATCCATATTAAAGCGGACAATAAAAGCGACAACAAGATACATGTCATAACGGGAAAATATAGAGTCGAATTTCCTTTTTTAATGACGATATCTCCGGGTAATCTTCCCAGATGAATGCCAAGTTTATTTGTTAAAAATAAAAGCAGACCCAATCCAAGGAGACCTAGGCCTGCATAAATAAAAAGTTTTGCAAGATTCATAAGTGTAAATAACCTGAAATTTTTTCAATTGAATTTTCCCAGGGAGATTCGCCATCTATAATTATGTCGGCATATTGCATGGTATCTTGCACATGTTGATAAAACATCGGCCGGACCGTGTCTAGATATTGCCAGATGATGGAATCGACGGATCTGCCTCTCTCACTTTTATCTCTCAACAATCGACGTATAAAGCAAATATCCAGGGGAGTATTGACAAAAATTTTTAAATCGCAAAGCGCACGCAGTTTTGGATTTGTAAAGATAAGAATACCGTCAAGCAAAATGATTTTTGCCGAGTTCACTGTCTCGAAATGTTTTTTGCGATTGTGGTTTTTAAAGTCATATTGTGGTTGTTTGATACTTTTTTTGTTTTTTAAAAGTGTAATATGATTGATCAACAGATCAAAATCAACGGCATAGGGATGATCATAATTCAGTTTTTCTCTCTGTTCTATTGGAATATGGGTTTGATCTTTATAATAATTGTCTTGCAGAATGACTACAGTTTTATCACCAAATTTTTTATGCAGGTTTTGACAGATAAAACTCTTACCGGAACCCGATGTCCCGGAAATACCGACAACGACAGGCTCAGCCATTGGTTAAAAAGTCCTTACAATCGGTATATATTTTTCCGGAGGAACCGAGCAGTGCGGCTCCGACCGGAAATTTCGAATATGGTGAGAGCGCGAAACCTTGAAATCTTGCATGATTAAAAAGTTCATCAAAATTCATGTAAAATACTCGAAAAAAAATCCGGGATTTTGTATAATCCCGGATGAGATGAGTATTTAGTCAAATGATTGATGTCATGTTTTAAAAGGGCAGATCGTCAGCCTCATCGGCACTGGGTTCTTGAAAATCCGGTTCCGGCGGTTGAGGTGTACTGGGAGGAGTAGGACTACCTCCCGTATCGGACCTGCCGCCTACAAACTGAATTTGATTGGCTGTAACTTCCGTCATATATCGTTTGTTTCCGTCCTTATCATCCCAAGAACGCGTACCCAACCGACCTTCAACATAAACCGAAGAACCTTTTTTAGCATATTGAGAAATCATTTCAGCTGCTTTACGCCAAACAACTACCCTATGCCATTCCGTTTGCTCGATGTTTTTACCGTCCTGGTCTCTGTAAGATGTGTTCGTTGCAATGCTTAATTGGACAACCGCCACACCGGTTGGTGTGTATTTTAACTCAGGATCCTGACCTAATCTGCCAATGAGCATGACTTTGTTTAGAGTACCTTTGCTGTCAAAAGCCATTCCGCTCTCCATTTTTTAAATTTTTCATTTCAAATTATCATAATAATATTTTGTTTAATAATCAAGCGATTTTTATTGATTAATAGATTTCATGTTTCCCAACCTTAAATATCAAGAAACCTACGGAGGTGCCCGTTTGTATTCACTCAGTGCAGCGTTATGCAGTCTTGTAAATAGTCCTTGATAATTTTTCATGATATTATAACTTTACCATCATATGTCTATATAGATATGACATGAACAGGTCGAAACGTTACAAATTTTTTTAAAATCAGGAAATTATTATGCAAAAATGCGCAATAAATAGTACGTTTTGTCGAATTCCCGTTTCCCTTGTCGATATGGATGACAAGTTTTTTTCTTTTCGGCGGACTCTGGATGAAAAATTGCCGGAGAGTATAAAAAAAGTGGGTATTTTAAAACCTCCACGTGTTCAAGTATTTCATAATAAATACCGAATTGTGAGTGGTTTCCGTCGCATGGCCGCCTTGGTAGAGCTGAAAATTGAGCACGTCGAGGCATTTTGTTATGATTCGACAGTCGCTTCGGAGTTACTTTTTCCCATTGCGATTTTTGATAATATGTCCGAGCGTCCATTTAATCCATTGGAAGTTTCGGAAATTATTTTCAAGTATCAAAATCAATTCAGGTATTCTACTGATGACGTTGTTAAAAGAGTATTACCAACTTTGGGTTATGGACAAAATCCCCGTGTCCTTTCTCTGATGGAACCGTTGAGAAATTTGGAACACGAGTGGCAAAATCTGGTACTGCTGGAAAAGCTTTCACTTGAAACAGCATCTATTTTTGCTCGTAAGGATAAACAGGATCGAGACGCTTATTTCTCGCTGATCCATAAACTGGCATTGGGGAAAAACAGGCAACGGGAATTTTGGCATCTTTTGAGAGATATTGCCGGAAACACAAATCGTAAAATCGCAGTGATACTGAACGAAAAACCCATAAAGAATTTGGTTGGAAATAACCGTTTAACATCCTCACAAAAAGCTGATAAAATAAAGGCGCAGTTATGGCAACAACGGTATCCTGTGTACTCGAAGGTTAAACAAAAATTTGATAAAATTTTAAGCGACAGCCGTTTGCCGGCCGGAGTCAATATAGAGGCGCCGCTGTATTTTGAAGGTGACGTTTATACAATTTCGCTTTCATTTCGTTCAGAAAGTGAGTTTGGTGAAAGGGTGGAATTTTTGCGCAATCTACAAAAAATTGGAACGGTCAAAAAGCTCGTTGATGTAACAAACACGGAGATTTGGTCTTGAATGATACAAGAAAATATTTACCCCAGGCTCTTGTCATTGAAAAAGACATTGTAAATACGCCGCTGTATAAGATAATTCGGGCTAAATTTAAAAATTGTGAGATTGAGGTTGTTGACAGGGCATCAACAAGAAACGACGTCAAAAGTGGAAAAAGGAATATATTGATACTTGCGCGTCAAAGAGGCCCTTTTTTACGCATGTGCCCCGGGACAAAACGACATATCTGTTGTCTATACTACAATCTTGATATCGCCCAGGGATGTAATTTGTCATGCAGTTATTGTATTTTGCAGGGATATATTGAAAATTCTCAAGTTACTTTTTACTGCAATTTGGACGATATGTATAAGGAACTTGATCTGAAATTGGAAAACAGTCGGCGTTTTTACCGCATCGGAACCGGTGAACTAAGCGATAGTCTTACTTTCGATGAGATAACACAGTATGGTCCCGGGCTTGTGTCTTATTTTGCCGATAAATCCAATGCGATTTTAGAGCTGAAAACCAAAAGTTGTGAAATTAAAAATTTGCGGGATTTAAAGCATAACAGGCGGACCGTTGTGTCCTGGTCGTTAAATTCGGAAATAATAGCGGCAAGAGAGGAGTCGCACGCACCTACAATAAAAGAACGATTATTGGCTGCAAAAGAGATTCAATCGTACGGATACAGGTTGGGATTCCATTTTGATCCGATGATATATTATGATGACTGGGAATCTGATTATCGGCGGGTTGTTGATATGCTTTTTTCAACAATCCGGCCGGAAAATATCGCCTGGATCAGTCTGGGGGCTTTGCGCTATCCTATTGCTTTTGATCAGGTTATTCGCGACAATTATCCGGATACGGATATCGTTCGGGGTGAGTTACTGCCTGGAATTGATTTAAAAATGAGATACTTTCAACCTCTCAGGATTGCCCTTTTCTCCAGCATGTATAAATGGATAGAAAGTTATTCCAAAGATGTATTTGTTTACCTTTGTATGGAAAGTGATGCGGTCTGGAGAAAAGCTTTCGGCTGGTCGCCGGGACGGAACGCTGTTTTGGCGAAATTATTGGATGACCGGGTAAAAAATTAGAGGATTTTGTTTAAATACTTAATATCATACCCCAATTGGACACCAAGTTTAAAAAAACTATCTTGAATACCGGTGGCATAAAATCCGTTGATAGCGTTGGCGTGGGAGCTGGCCGTTTGCACTATAACTTTTTCTGCGGCTAATTTTTGAGCGTAATTTACCGCGTATTGATAATGTGAGCGCGCCTGGTTAAACAATCCACGACGACGCAAACCGATAGAAAGAGCGGTATGGTAGTAAAACAAGTACATATTCTCCGCGTAGCAAAGATTCAGATCATCTTCAGATAATCGTTGCTTTAAAATTATTTTATCGGCTCTTGGGAGGACATCATTCATGAGCTCCCTGCATTTTTTCAAAGCATTGATACTCTCAAGAAGGTCGACGCCGTCGTTTTGTGCCGGATGGTAAGGATCAAGCCGAAAATGTTCGTTGTAAAATAGGGGTTTCATATCATTACGAATTCGAACTTGCAATGAATTGTAGTGCTTTAATTGTTTTATGTTTGAAAGCGCAAATTCCAGATTGTCATATAATTCAGCCATGGGCTCCGCTAGGTTTTCATAAAAGTCAGAATAGTATCTCCGCTTGAGTTCGTCGACATCTATATCCGGATTCCAGAGTAATCGGGCGAAAATATAATTATTCAATCGTTTCATCCCCAGCCAGCTCGTATACACATGCATGTAATGGCAATGCCGGACATTATATTGATAGTAGAGCGGAATGTCGTGGGCCATAATCGTTGAATACAATGCCGGTAAACTTTTTGTCGTAGCAACGTTAAAATACTCACCCATATAAAATTGGCCTTTATAATAACGGGGTTCGTTTTGAGCCCAACCGAGAAAGTCCTTCCAAATGGGGACGTTGTATTCCGTGCATAAAGGATCATTGAGAAAATGTTCATAACAGCGGGAAATGGGGAAAAATGTCCCGATACAGTTTTCGTAATCAAAATTTTCCGGAAGCGCATGGCTTGGAGGTTCTGTTGTTTCATGGTACATGGGGAAAATGATTTTAATATTTCTTTTTAGTCGGCCATTTCCCATTGCCTGTACGATGGCTTGCCGGACCTGATGCACCATGCGAAGCAAACGGTCGGTCGGATTGCCAAGAGCCTCACATTCTTTGCTTTCACACCAGCGTCCGCCGTCCAGCGCCCAAAAATTTAATATAGTTACGGTTCGCCACTCTCCTGTCGCTAATTCATCGACCAATTTTCGTGTAAGCTCTGCCATCACATCCGCATTTGATGAACAGATGTTATCGCCGAAATCCCCTCTAAACTTGCGGCGGCGACCGTCAACCAAACCATACCACTCAGGATGGGCTTCAAAATAGGAGAGAACGCCGTTGTCATCGGTATCGCCTTTATACTCATCTTTATCGGCACGGTAGGGATCATCGGGTTTGTTATCATCTTTGTCGAACAAGGGAAAATTAAACGGGTATTCATCATCGGGACCGATAAATTTTTGATAGAGTAAATGTCCCCCTACCGTCATCTGTATACCGAGTTTTTGAACCAGCCAGTGATCCGCCTCTTCCGAGGTCCAAAAATTAAGCCGGTTACGTGCCATCCAGACGAAAAACTCTGGCGTACCCCGGTCCTCCCATGCCCAAAATCCGCGTGTGTAAAATTTGGGTGCATGAAAAGAAAGCTCTGCCGGCAAAGTGAGGTTGACAACTATGGGAATATATTCTCCGATTTCGCCTGGGGCGTACCATCGTACACCATAACTTTCCAGAAAGTGATAGACTCCGTATAAAGTTCCAATGCGATCACTGCCGATAATGTAAAGGCGATTGGCAACAGGCAAAAGCGCAAAACTGGCGGAGGCATCAAGTTTCTGATCCAGGTGATAATCAAAAATAAGTTGATTGATATAATTTGGTGTTGGGAAATTTTGCAGGTTCCATAGAATGATCGCATTAGCGGAAGGATCTGATTGTATTGAGCCCAATGGGATATTTACGGGGTTTGCGGTATCGAGATGGAGCAGTTTACATAGAGTGGTTCTGAGTTCTATCGCAGCATAACTTTCCGTAACCGCATTCATTCGGGAGACGTTGTCACCGCTCCAGTCCACCGAATATTCTGCAAATGCTGCGAATTGTGGTGTAGGATAAATGCCGTGGTCGACGATAACCGTCGTGTTTTGATCCAGTTGTTGTACAGCCAGTGCGCTATTGATGACGATTAATACAGCCATAAAAGTTTTCATAGAAAACTCCAAATTGCTAAACCAGTTCGACTAAAGCTGACGATATATTTTTTGTATTTTTTCAACAGCTATTTGGATATTTTGTTCGGAAATATCTAGGTGGGTAACAAATCTGATTTTATACTCTCCGAACGGTATACTCAGAATATTTTGCTCCTTTAATAATTCAGCCACTTTTGCGGCAAAATGTCCACCTGCTTTAAAATCGGCAATAACAATATTTGTACACGTTGCCTGCAGATCTACACTTACACCTTTCAATTCGTTCAGTGCTTCTCCCAGATATCGGGCGTGTTTGTGATCGATAGCCAATCGTTCAATGTGATTTTTAATGACAAATAATCCGGCAGCGGCCAGAATGCCGACTTGCCGCATTCCGCCTCCAAATATTTTACGGGCCCGATGTGCTTTTTCGATAAACGCGCTGCTGCCGACGATGAGTGATCCGACAGGTGCGCCCAGCCCCTTTGAAAGACATACATTAATGGAGTCAAAATATCTGCCGTATTCAGATAACGGAGTTCCGGTTGCCACGTGAGCATTCCACAACCGGGCACCATCCAGGTGCATTTTCAAACCGGTCTGTTTCGATAAGTTGTGTATGGTTTTTATCTCCTCCAAAGGGAAAATTGCTCCGCCGGCACGGTTATGCGTGTTTTCCAGAACCACAAGTCTGGAGCGCGCAAAATGGTGATCGGGTGGTCGGAGGGCGGATCTAATTTGTTCAGGGGTGATCACACCCCGTTGACCCGGAAGCGGATGAATCTGCACGCCGGAGAGTAATGCCGGTGCACCTCCTTCATAGTTGTAAACATGACTGTTTTCATCACATATCACTTCATCCCCCGGTTGCGTGTGGCACTGCAGGGCGATTTGATTTGCCATCGTACCGCTGGGGACGAACAGGGCGCGCTCTTTACCGAGCATTTCGGCGACTATCTCCTGCAGTTTATTAACGGTCGGATCTTCGCCGAAGACATCATCGCCAACCTTTGCCGTTGCCATAGCTGCCCGTACATCTGCTGTCGGTTTCGTTACTGTATCACTTCTTAGATCGATAATATTCATTGATTGTCCTAATGTAATATCGTTAAAACAGACTCAATTGCCGCTCATTCCGAATGCGGACTTTATTTTCACTCTTTTCACGCATGAGCAGGCTGTTGGAAATGGGATTTAAAAATCTTGAAGGTGTCTGGGATTGTTTTTTACCATAAACCAAACGGGTTTTTGCATACGATAAAAAAAGCTGACGACGGGCTCGCGTCATACCCACATACAATAATCGGCGTTCTTCCTCGACATCTGATTTCAATCCGGGCTGTTGAAGCGGTAAAATCGTGTCCTCACAAGCCGGAATGAAAACCACCGGAAATTCCAATCCCTTGGAAGCGTGAAGAGTCGCAATTTTTATTCGATCGCCCATGATATCGATGTCCTGATGCAAGATGAGCATGTCCAGAAATCGGTTTATGTTGTTTTCAAATGGTTGGGCAAGCTCCTTTAAGGTTTTTATCATGTGATCGGTGTTTTTTGTTTTGTCATTTTTAAGAAAGGGCCGGAATTGTTCGATATAATCGATTACGTTACGACCGGCCGGGTGATCATAGTATAATTTTAAAAATTGTTGAAATAATAAATCGTCGTTTTTTTCAGGCAAATGAACAGGTTCAGCAAAGATATCCTCAAAGCTCGGTACAGTGCAGTTTTCGTTACTAAAATATCTGGCAACCGCTTTTTGAGAGGTGATGACATTCCGGTTTTGGATCAGCCGCAGTGCATCGTAAATAAACAGCGTCTCCTTTTGCGAAGTAAGTCGGGATGCTTCCAAAGCCTCGAAGGGCATGCCGGATCGCGCGAGGGCTTCCTGGAGGACCGGACCAATTCGTCTTGTACGTACAAGAATAGCCATATCGGAAAAGGAATAGTCCGACGGGAGTCCGCGGTCGTCCACTCTTTGGCTGTTCATTGAAAAATAACTGGTACCACCTAAAAGCTGTTCGATACGGTGTACGATGAATTCCGCTTCCGCCCGGTCAGTGGGTGCCTGATATATACGCACTTTGACATCGGGTGAAATATGCGACCATAAATCCTTCGATTCCGTCTTTGGCTCCCGTTTGAGGACCTGAATGGAAGCGGACAGAATATTTTGGGCTGAGCGGTAATTTCTCACCAGTTTAAGGGATTTTGCGTGAGGAAAATCATCCGTAAAGCGAAGAAAAAAATCACGGCTTGCACCGCGAAAACCGTATATCGCCTGATCCGGATCGCCGATAACACAAACATCCAGGGCTGCTATAGCCAGCAAACGAAACATCTGATATTGCGCTCGGTTGATATCCTGAAATTCGTCCACAGCAATAATCCGGTATTGCTGCAGTAATTTCCGTCGGACTTGGGGTTCTTTGCTCAGAATCTGCAGCGGCAGGCCGATTAAATCATCAAAATCAACCGAATTTGTTTCAACCAGGGTATCCTGATAAGCTTGAAATAAAACAGGCAGACTGGCCGGGCATTGTTCTCTTATTTCCTTCGGAATATCCTCGGTAAAATAGATTTGATCCGATTTCAGCCTGGATATGCGCTGGATCATTGTTTCGGTTAATTTTTCGCCACAACGGTCTTTCACTTCATCCTGAAAAGCCTTGTCTGAACCTGCATCAATGACGGTAAAATGTTTGGTTCGTCCGGCAAAGGAGTCCTGGCTGCGTAAAAAGTTCAATCCGAATGCATGAAAGGTCTGTACGGACATATTATCCGTTACCCCTTTTCCCAAGAGCAGAGTTAATCTGTCGCGCATTTCTGCAGCTGCTTTATTGGTAAATGTTACGGCAAGAATTTTTTCCGGTTTTGCATATCCGCTTTGAATCATAGCTGCCAGCCGGTGGGTAAGGGTTCGGGTTTTACCCGTCCCCGGACCGGCCTGGATGATCAACGGCCCCCCTCTGTGATCGACAGCCTGTCTCTGTTCGATATTTAAATTATCAGAATCAGATGAGGGTGGTAAAGGAGGTTGTATGATGGGTGGTTTGGGTTCGGCAACCCTGCGCACCGGAGGAGAATTTACTTTATATGGTTCGGATTTTTGTGGTATTGCATCAAAATGGAACAATGATTTTTGTTTGGCAATATCTTTTTTTTCTTCCGGTTTAAAAATGCGCACAACTCCGAACTCACCATCATATCCGGGCTGAGGATCAACCTGGCCGGAACGCATACGGCGAATTGCTTCAGCAACCACCGAACCGGCGAAGGATTTGATGTCATTTATACTTAAATCCATAAGAATTTTTAACTCGGGGCCCAACTCACTCAGCATGTTGTGATAGAGCGTTTGTACGGTTTTGCTGTTGGGTCCGACCGATTTAACCTCAGCCAGCACCTCCGGGAGGGGTATCAGACTCTGAAATTCTTTGGCATCCGATGGTCGAAAACCCTCGGGACGGTCGGCAAGCTCCGCTACACGGTAACTCACACCAAGGGTGACCGGTTTTCCGCACACCGGACAAATACCCTTGTTTTGAAGTGTTTCTGCAGGCCGCATCATGATTTGGCATTTACGGTGGCCGTCCATATGGTATTTGCCCTCTTCCGGGTAGAATTCAATCGTACCCCAGAATGATTTTTCATCTCTATTTTTTAGGGCATTAAAGATAGAGATGTAACCGGGTTGGGTATGGAAAATATTTGCTTCCCGTGCCAATTTTTCGGGTGAATGAGCATCCGAGTTGGATACCAAGACATATTTATCCAACATGGAGAGACGCCAGTTCATGGGAGGATCCGACGACAAACCAGTTTCAACGGCAAAAATAAAAGAAGATAAATCGTCGAAACACTCTTCAACAGTATCAAAACCGGATTTACTACCCAGCAGGGAAAACCATGGTGTCCATATATGTGCAGGGATAAGATGCGCATCCGGATCGGATTCCAGCAATATTTCCAATAGGTCACGAGAATCCAGCCCGAGTATCGGCCTTCCGTCTGAATAAATGTTGCCGATCCGATCAAGGGCATTCTGAAAACGGGAAACAGCCTCCAGCGATGATAAAAACACCACATTGTGCACTTTTCGGACACGGTCGCCTTTTTTATAAATGCTGCTGATCTCTCCGGATAGTAGAAAAAATACATCCGATCGGCATGAACCCGGAACCTCTCGTTGAACTTTTTGTACGAATTCGGATTTCAATTTGTACAAGCCGTTATCGGCCTGCTCCAGGTGTGAACTGATTTCCTCGAGCCATTTGGGATGGGTTAAATCACCGGTCCCTACAACAGAGAGTCCCTTAATCTGCGCCCATTTGTATAAATGTTCCGGTGTCAGATGTTTGCTCGTCGCACGGGAAAAATGGCTGTGAATATGTAAATCTGCGAAAAAGCGCATGGTAATATTTATTCAAATAAAATATACTTTTACTGTTTCTCGTGTTAATATAACAAAATATGTTAAAAATCAAACGAGCAAAATGATAAATGGTGAAAAAATGCGGATTATTTTTTTGTTAGAGTATTTGTGCCAAAACAAGCATACTCCCGCCCCGGAAAGGAGACATCGAAAATCGTCTGGATTGTATCCGATTAAATCTTTTTTATCGTTAGCCGTGCTTTGCCGCCCGCAACAAAATTTTCAATGATTTCCGTATCAAAGACAAGGGTAGAATCGTTGGTTAAAGAGTCAGTTAAAACGTACTGGTTTACATAGCCCTCGTTATTAAATTGCCGGTAAATATACATTCCCCTCGATTCATCGAAACTGATCATTCCCCAATCGACATGATTTTCCCCTTCCGGGTTTTTGTCCGTTGGTTCAAATTGTGAATTATTCGACACCCTGATGTATTTACCATCCATTACAGGCAAAAATTCCGAGTTTATTTGTGATTTTGAATTACCAAAATCGCTGCCGGTTCCCGACCATTCACCGATGATAAAATCTAATTTTTTAAAAAGGGGCTCTTGAGCAAAACTGGTCGTAGTTAAGAGCAGGCATGAAAAAAAAATGACAATTAATGTTTTCATAAAACCTTCATAATTTTTACAGGTCGATGTGATATAAATCCCGGGGAATTATTTTCATCTTAAATAGATCATTTTAATATTTTGAAAGCAATCCGGTGCCCGCAGAGCAACAAAATAAATACCACTTGCAACTGTGTTTCCGTCATCATCTTTTCCGTTCCATTGTATTTCATGTGATCCAGCATTTTTTTTGCCTTTATACAGTGTTCGTACATTGCGTCCGGTTGTGTCATATACGTTCAATGATACGTTTGAGGCCAATGGTATTTTATAATTTATTATAGTGTCGGAATTAAAAGGATTTGGAAAATTTTGATTTAGTATATAACCTGTCGGGGTGACCTGAGGTGAGTGGCGGTCTATTTGTACACCAAGACTTTTCAGCAATATAATGGCAGAGTCCGATTGGTTGGATACAAAAAAATCAAAAATTTTATCCAGCGTTGAATTGATGGCTAGATTGTCGGGATTTTTCTTACGCAGATTATAGATTTGAATCGGTAAAGTGAGATGTTCATGCTGCAGATTGAGACCACCGTCGATATATTGCTTTTTAAAATCCTGAATAATTTCCAGATATTGGTATTCAAATTCAAATGTCGGCTCGATAATTGTCCCTTCGCCGTAATCGTTCCATGTTACCAGCTGAATAACGTGGGGATTGTCTGCAAGGGCATGTTGTAAGGTGTTTTTCAGTGTTTCGCCATTCTGAGGGTGCAGAACGCCATAACCGTCACCGTTGCCGGCTTCCTTGTATATATCCATAAATCCCGGAAAAGCACTGGATATCCGGTATTCCCATTCTTTTGATTTTTTTGAGAAGTGATCGAGATATTCTTCCAAGTCGGCCTGTGTTAAGACACCGTCTGCATTGGATTTCCACATAGGCGGCCATGAAAAAGCGCCGACAGCGGCATGGGTCAATATGTTATCGAGGGTAAAAAACAGCGGCTCAACCGACAAGTCGGAAAATATTTTTTGCCATTGAGTTGCCAATTTAAAGTATTGCGGTCCAAAACTCAGTAATACAGGCCGGTTATTTATTTTCAGATAGGCATCCTTGTTGAACCACGTGCTTTCAAGATATGCCATCACCTGCTTGGCGTGATCGAGACTTTCTTCCCCGTTTAGGACATTCTGACTGATCATGTGGGTGATGGTTTGATCTTCGTATACGATTGAAAACAGCAATCCGGCCTGTTCGATAACCTGAAATATTGCGAGAGTTCTTGTATTGATTGCCGGATAATCCCACAGTTCGCCGATACCGTACCAATCCACCATAATTCCGTCAATGCCGCTCAGTTTCATTAGTAGCACCTGATATTCCATAATATCGGGATCCATGGAATCGTAAGGACCGGTAAGAGGATAAAAGTGTGAGGCAATTTCACGTTTTCCGGTTTCGTCTATTTTTTCCGGATCGAAAAAGTTCATTGTCCAGTGCCAACCCCAAGTGGATTCGACCGGCGGTGCCGAATTCCAGGGCATAAAATGAGCCATTAAAAGCGGCTTATTGGATTGGGGCCTGGTAATCGTTGAGCAAACCATGAGGAATAGAATGATAAAATATTTGGATTTCATGTCATTTCCTTTGCGTGTCCAGTTTTGTATTGCTGACAAAAGCAATTTTTTTACTGTCCGGTGACCAGCTTGGCACGTTTATTGTTCCTTGTCCGCCGAAGACATAGGCGATAACACGGGGTTTTCCGCCACCCAAAGGCATCAGCCGCAAGTAGACATACTTGTAAAAAGGATGATCTCCAGAGTCAATTTCCGGGCCGTAGGAGAGGAATACGATCCATTGACCGTCCGGTGAAATATGGGGAAACCAGTTGTTGAAATCATCAAAAGTAATCTGTTCCTGGTTGCTGCCATCGGGTTTCATGCGCCATATCTGCATGGTACCGGTGCGGTTCGAATTAAAATAAATATATTCGCCGTCCGGCGTATATTCCGAGCCGTCATCCAGACCTTTGGTGTTTGTCAGTTGTACTTCCGTTTTTGTATCACGGAAGATTTTATAGATATCGTACTGATCGTTTCTGGCGCCGGTAAAAAGCAACTCCCGTCCGTCTGGTGACCAACCGTGCAGGTAAGAGGGGCCTTTTTCCGTGATACGCTCGGGTGTTCCGCCCGTCACCGGCAGCGTATAAATAATTGAATTGCCCAGGTCTTGATCGCTATGGTGGCTGATGGCTAAATATCTACCATCAAAAGAAAGGACATGATCGTTATTGTTGTGAATCGCAAAGCCTGTGTCAATTTTTTCCGGCTTTTTGTCCTCAAGATGGAACCGATACAGTAAACCATCGCTGTTGTAAATGAGATAGCCGTCTTGGGTCCAATTAGGTGCCTGTAATGAATTGGGTGCGCTGTAAAGGATTTTCCGGTGACCGGTTTCCACATCCAAAATTTCCAAATGGCTGCCGATATAGTCACGGTACGGTTGAAAATTGGAAGGCGGCGGAATCACGATACGCACATTGCGGAATACGGCTTTTTCAGTGACCTGGGGATTGTGGGAACAGACATATATTCCGACATAAACCGAATCGCCTAGATCGGCATCGTCCAATTGCACGACGGTAAAAGGCTCACCGAAACATGCAGTCGACATAATGTACGTTGGGCCTCGCCTTTCCAGTTGAATGATATCCGGTGCGCTGGCTGGTGATTTTATTTCTTCCGTATCGGTATTGGGGCTTGCACGGAATTGCAGCGACGTGAGTCCATCACCGTGTACACATGCATTGACGTGTGCGGATCCGGATTCCAAGCTGTTGCGAATAATCCAGCCGATTTTTCTGTGCGGATCGACTCCCTCACCGATAAATTCAGCACGCGCCCGGAGTATAAAATCACCGGTCAGTCTCTTGTAAACATAAAAAAATTCATCCTGACCGAACCACATATTTGTTCCTGACCCCTCCAGTTTATAGGTCTGATTTTCGGTATCATATGTGACCGATCCGTGTATGGCAACCGGGCCGACATCGCTGCTTTTTGAGAAAACACCCATATTTAATTCGTTCGATCGCGTCATGGTTGTTCCTAAGAAAAGTAGAAAAAATAGAATTTTGAACTGCATTCATGTTTCCTTTCTTGTTGGTCACGTAACGAAAAAAAATTGTATTTAAGAATTTTTTGGGGAATACTTAAAGTGTAACACTCCAGGTTTTTGCGGTATTTCCCACCCAAAAAGTCCTTCCAGTCTATAAAATTAGCGTCCCAATAACGAATTGGGACGCTAATAATTGAAGTTTTGCCTCTTGATGATTAAAATTTATTAAAAGAACCATATCTTTTTCATACGGTTCTGATGAATCAATGAGATTTATTTCATCAGCATCATTTTATTCACTACCACATCGTAAGATGTTTCTACTTTGTAGAAATAGACACCACTGGCTAATCCTGATGCGTCAAAAAATATTTCGTGCCGGCCCGGTTCATGGTGACCGTTTGCAATGGTGGCAATTTCACGTCCGCTGATGTCAAAAATTGTTACCCTGACATCCGATGGCAGAGGAACGTTAAAGGCGATATTTGTGGATGGATTGAATGGATTGGGGTAATTTTCTGCGGTCACGTTAAAAACCTTGACTACTTTATCAGGATCCACATAGGTATCTGTGGGATCGACAATCCGGACTTGATCGATGTACCATTCATTATCTTCCTCAGTACTTTGAAAATCAGGGAAAAAGGCGATTTTTGTGTAATAACGGGACTGAATACCTGAAATGTCGAAATAGATTTCCTCCCATTCATCTTCTTTGGTGGTCTGTATAGTCGTTTCAACCATTACACCGCTGTTTTCCCACAGCTCCACCTTGAACATAAAGTTTCTGCCGATCTCAGGCGGTAACACCTTGATTTTGACCAGACTGTATTTTTCCGTATTGATGGGTTCCCATTTTTCGGCAATGGCAAATCCTTCCCATCCGCAGTCTGAAGTGAGAAAGGCACCAACCTTTTCACTGCCATTGACATCCGATTTAACCGGATTTTCTTCAATCCAAAAATCGGCTGTCATACTGCCGCAGTCCCACCAGTGCAGATGGGGCGTAACGGTTTCAAAATCCAGCACGAGTCCGTTGGAGGGGGGGACCAAGAGCTCACGGTCCTGGCGGAGATTGTCGAAAAGCCATTCTTCGCCTACACTATCACCATACCAATCGGGGTGAATGGAGATTCG
>JAFGEC010000500.1 GCA_016931775.1 Candidatus Zhuqueibacterota bacterium
CATCCGTATCAACGGCGGTAACGGCGTAATAATATGTGGTATCGAGTTTAACATCCGTGTCGGTAAAAACTGTTACCGTAAGCAAAACATCATTGAGTTTTGCAAACGGCCCATCCGGCTGCTTGCGGCGATAAATGTTATACCCCTGCAAATCCGCATCCACATTCGGATCCCAAGAGATTTGCACCGAGTCATCGAAAGCATAGACTTGCACATTTATTGGGACGGACGGCGGTTTCAGACTGTCCGGTGTGAACATGCCGGCGCCGATATAAAAGCCGGGATGCGGCGGCTGGTTATAGGCAACGTTTTGCCAGGCAACGGCAAGCCGGTATTGCCGGTCATGCATCAATGTCGGCAGCCGGTACTGGGTGGTGTCCGTGGTTGTATAAATTCGCAGGTTCTGATTATCGGACGTCCGCCACATAACTTCTTCCCGCCAATCCCCGAACAAATCCGCCTGTAAAGCCGGATTCGACTTTGTCCCATTATTCGAGGCGCAGCCGCCGGCGGTGAGCAGATAGGGATTCGAACCGCCGTATTTACGAATTTGATTGTTATCTAAAAGTTCGCGCGCCAAATCCCCATCCCACCAAACCACATGATTTGAAGAAGGCGGAGCGGCACCGACTCTGATATTTCGGGCACTGCGCAAGCCGTCCGTTCCACCCCAGCATTCCATACCATCGACTGTGTCATCTACATTTGCCGAGACGCCCCGGCCCACATCACCCGGTCCGGTTGCCCAGATAATTTCCCCGGTTCTTGCATCAAGCAAGGCGGAACCGATTTGCGCGTTTTCGTGAATACCCCATACTTCCAGTCCCGCCCGGCTCGGATCGATATCAGATACGTGCAGTGCGTCTCCATGGCCCAAACGCGCATTCCACAATCCGGATCCGTCATCATCAATAGTTATGGAACCATAGACTATTTCGTCTTTACCGTCCTGATCGACATCGGCGACGCTTACCTGATGGTTGCCCTGCCCGGCATAGGATGCATAACCGTTATTGGAGTCAAAAACCCAACGGCTTGTCAATTCACCGTCTCTCCAATCCCATGCCGCAAGCACGGTTCTTGTATAGTAACCGCGGCACATAACGACGCTCGGCCGCTCGCCGTCCAGATAGGCAACACATGCAAGAAAACGGTCGACGCGGTTCCCGTAACTATCGCCCCAGGAGCTCACACTACCGCGAGCAGGTATATAGTCCGTGGTCGCCAGCGCTTCGCCGGTTTCGCCGCTGAAAACAGTCAAAAATTCAGGTCCGCGAAGAACATAACCACCGGAATTCCGGTAATCGGCATCCGGATCACCGATGACGTTGCCGAGTCCGTCAACCGTAGCGTCGGCGGTTTTACAGACCAGCTCGGCCTTGCCGTCACCATCCAGATCATAAACCATAAATTGGGTATAGTGAGCGCCGGCGCGTATGTTTCTGCCCAAATCGATGCGCCACAGCAGCGTACCATCCATTTCCAGTCCGTCGAGATAGACATTACCGGTGTAGCCGCTTTGAGAATTATCTTTCGAGTTTGAAGGATCCCATTTCAGGACAATTTCATATTCCTTATCCCCATCGAGATCGGCCACGCTGCAGTCGTTGGCATTATAGGCATAGTTTACATTGTCCGGCGTGGTACCTCTTTCCGGCCTTTGCAACGGAATGGTGTGATAGTTTTGCTGCCAGGGATTGATAAATTCCGAAACTTCCTGCTCGATCCCGCCCAAAACGGCAACAACACGGTAGAAATCACCAACCGAACCACCAACGTCCAGAAAATTGGTAGAGGATGTAACCGGTTCGGCATTGAGTTTACTTGCCCCACGGTAAACATTAAAGCCGATCGTATCCGGATCTGAATCCAGCAGCCTCCATCCCAGGTAGACCCCGCCATTTGTTTTGACCGCGACCAAACCGCGGCTCAACTCTTCCAATTGAAATTGTGCGCTTGCACTGCCTGATAAAAATATAATGATCACAAAAAAGGATAAATATTGCTTTACTGATTTCATGTATCTTTTCTCCTTTAAATTTTTACTAATTTATCTTTTACTTGCCGGAAGAGTGGTCAAACATGATCAAAAATTCATTGACCTTGTTACTTCATTGGTGTAATTCTTTAACCATTTTTGTACGGGTAACAGGATAAAAATGCAAATTATAAATACCTTTAATTAACCGCCGGGGACGCCAAGTAATGCGGAAAAAAAAGTTTAATTGATGGTTTGAAACGGTTGGCTCATAACTATGTTAAGCAAAATTGAAATTTACGAACGTTATAAATTAATTATATTTGTCGGACAGGATATGAGTAATACTGATCCTTATTTCAGAGTTTTTCCGATTGAACCCTCTTGTTGATCCCGCTATGCGGGATTGATCCTGTCAAAACAAAAACATTATTTTAAAAGTCCCGGTATTTCATTCAGAGTTGGTCAAAGTCATTAAATTTCAACAGGTGTTTTTTTAAGTTTAACGGCAATGCGCCATGCAGGACTTGGTATCAAATTTTGCAGCACAAATAATTAAAAACAGGTGGAAATAAATTTTATCAAAGAGCTGATTGTTAAAAGATACATCATAAAAAGAATTGAAACAACAAAAAAAATATATCGGAGCGATGGGATGGCATGTCACAAACAGCCGTGCCGGTTTGAGCCAACCAAATGTTAGATATAACAGGGTATCCCCCCAATTTTACTCATAATTTTATAAAAAACATTATAGGACAAGCCAACACCTTAATCCAAATAGTCTGGCTAAAATCTCTGCGCCCCTGTGTCTCTGCGCGAGGTAAAAAAAAATCATACCGAAGCGTGGAAACCTGGTTGATTGTTACAGTTTTTTTATCAATACAAATAAGATTTTGGAGTATACTCTGCAGGTATCGACCTTTCTTTTTGGGGGAGAGGAATAAAACGTTGTATTTCGTAATGTGTTTATAAAAACTCCTCAACTAACCTGACACCTTTTTGTCAGGCAACTGCAATACATCTGCGGTCTCGAGTGATTTGCCCGCGATACCTTTAATAGACCCGAACAAAGCAGAAATATTTTCTTGCACCACCCATATCTGCTTTTCTCTCTCAGCCCAAATTTTATGCATTGCTTTCTTTTCTGAATTGAGCTGGTTTAACATCGCGTCATAATTTTCCACGATTCTTTTGATATTTTGTACAAACTCATTACTTGTCAAATAATTATACAACAATTCCATTTTATCGCCTTTGTTATCCTGTGCTAATTTTACAGAATTTATCTTTAACAACATTTCCCGTAAAATCCAGGATACACTTTTAACTTCATGAAAACTGCAAATCCATACACCATCTTTTTCTCCGAATCTCTCCATATCGCCCGGAAAAGTTTCAGTCACAATGACGGCAATATCCGCCTTGCAGGTAATTTGATCCTGCTTTAATTTGTCGATCCAATTGTTCATGAAACTTTTTGTCCGTTTGCTTTCATAAACGATTGTTCCACAGTTTTGCTGGTTTGAATTTATAACGGTTTGTATAACGTCGGCCCCGCTCACACCTTTTGGCACTTCATTAATCTCGTCAAAGGGATAAAGCCGGGCCAGCAGATCTTCGAGCGCCAATTCCTGAACTTCTCCCTGAAGTTGCATCGATCCCTGTTCGGCTTTGCGCTTCATTTCTTCCGCTAATTTTTTGTTGTCTTCAATTTGCTTCAGGAGCTTTATTTTTTCAAGTTCAAAACTTTCTCTTTCTTTCGCCCGGGCTTTCTCTTCAATTTCATTTTGTTTTTCAAGAATCGTCTTTTCCATATCAATTTTGAGGTTTTCTGTTTTCTCTTTTAATTCCGATTCGCGTTTTAATAACGATAGTTCCTTTTCTCTCAAGGATTTATTTTCATTCTTTCTCTTTTCATTCTCTTCCCGCAGCGCTTTTATTTGATCCTCAAACGATTCCTGCAATGATTTTTCAATCTTTGATTTCTCATTTTCCAGTCTTTTATTTAATTCCGCGCGGACAAGTTCATCTTGCTTTTCTTTTTTTTCTTCCAACAACCGCCGGTCTTGTTCGAGCTTTAATTTCTCTTTATTGAATTTTTCAGCTTGTTCTGCAAGTTTCTTATCGAACTCGGTTTTAAAATGTGCTTCAAGTTTCCCCGACAGCGCTTCCTCAACATCGAACATGTGACCGCATTTTGGACATTGGATTTGATTAATCATTTTCATCTCACTTTTTTACCAATTATCGTGTTTTTCACCGGCGCGAACTTTTTACTCAATTAAATCTATTCAAATCGAGTCACGGTTCGCGTTCGGTAAAAAATTGTTAGTAAATTATTGAAACCACAAAGAGCACGAAGCACACGAAGGCACTAAGGGACAAATCTTTTAATCCCTCTTTGAAAAGCTCAATTTTAAAATTTATCAGCAAGCCGATCCATTCATTGGCCAATTTTTTATATGTCAATCTTTGAGCCTCATGAATTAACAGCAATTTATCAAATTTTTTCAAATTCTTCGTATGCTTCGTGGTAAATTAATTCCTTGAACTAAAAAATTACTCATTGTTAAAAATTTGCAAACTATTAATTAAACTGTTTTTCCGCTCATCTTTATAAAATTAGGATTTTCAAAATAATATAGGAAAAATAGACCAACAATCAAGAACCTTTTTGCCTTTTGAAATGAACCTTTTCAAAAAATCTACGTTTTCTATATTAGTCAGAGTGATAGGAGCCCTTTTGATCGATTA
>JAFGEC010000501.1 GCA_016931775.1 Candidatus Zhuqueibacterota bacterium
CTTTTAGCGCCGGAAGATCCGGCACGCCGTATACAAATAAAGTCACTGACCGGTGATTTGATGCTGCTGGACGGCCGGAATGTGGCCCAAAACGGCTGGCTTGTGGTGCGCTCTTTGATTCCATCCCAAAAAACAGGCACGGTTGTCGAATGGATACTCACACCGAACATTATCCCAAATTGGACGCGTACCCCCATGATCGGATATTCTCAGGTCGGTTATGCCCCCGAGCAAGAAAAAGTCGCCGTGATAGAACTGGATAAAAATGATCAACCGCTTACCTCGGCCACGTTGTTAGGGCTGGACGATCAGGGTCGATGGATTGAAAAATACAGCGGCGAGGTAAAGGAATGGGGCCCGTATCTGCGTTACGACTATGTAAAATTTGACTTTTCATCTGTGCGCGATCCCGGTCTGTATGCCATTCAATACGGTGACCAAAAAACAAATACCTTTCAAATCGGCCCTTCCGTTTATGACAATGTCTGGCAGCCGACTCTGGATGTCTGGTTTCCGGTTCAAATGGATCATATGTTCGTCAACGAAGCCTACCGGGTGTGGCACGGTGCGGCGCATCTTGATGATGCTCGGCAGGCACCGGTAAATCACCAGCATTTTGACGGCTATCGAATGGGAGACAGCACCGAAACACAGTACAAACCTGGAGAACATATTCCCGGATTGAACATCGGAGGATGGTTTGATGCCGGCGATTATGATATACGGACAGGATCCCATTGCAACACCGTTCTGCACCTGGTGGATTGCTGGGAGCTATTCAAAGTTGACCGCGATGAGACGCTTGTCATGCAGGACCAGCGTTATGTGGACATCCACCATCCTGACGGCAAGCCGGATATTTTACAGCAGATCGAACACGGTACGCTGGCATTGATCGCCCAGCACCGCGCGTTCGGCCGGGCAATCCCCGGGATTATTGTTCCAAGACTGCATCAGTATCACCACCTTGGCGACGGTTCGACCATGACGGATAACCTGGTTTATAATCCTCAACTTGTACCATATGAATCCGACGGCAGAACCAGCGGAACACCGGATGACCGTTGGGTCTTTACAAACAGATCTTCACGGTCGAATTATTCTTCCATGACAACGCTGGCGGCTGCCGGCCGTGCTCTGCGCGGATATAACGACGAACTGGCAGATGAATGCCTGAAGGTCGCACAAAACGCATGGACAGACGAACACAATCAACCGGCACAGGAGAATCGGCGTGGTTCCATGTTTGCCGGAGGCGGAGAAATGCAAGCGGCACTGCAGCTCTATATCAGCACAAAAGAAAAAAAATATGCATCCAAATTTTCAGAGTTGTTATGGCCTGCCCTGGAACGAACATCGAACTGGAATATCATGTATGCCGTAAAGGCTGTTCCATATATGGATGAGTCATTCAAGGAAAAATTACGCCCGTTTATTGACGCGTATAAAACATCGCTTGAAAACATGTCGACACAAAATCCATATGGCGTACCGATTACCACGCGCGGATGGGCGGGCAACGGTTCCATTATCGGATGGGCCGTGACCAATTATCTGGCACATAAGGCATTTCCCGAGATTATCGGTCCGGAGTACACCTTTCGCGGAGTCGATTATCTTTTTGGCTGTCATCCCATATCAAATATTTCATTTGTATCGGGCATCGGTTTGTATACGAAAAAAATGGCTTACGGCAACAACCGGGCTGACTTTTCCTATATTGCCGGTGGTGTCGTGCCGGGTGTACTCGTTCTCAAGCCCGATTACCCGGAAAATATGATCGACTGGCCGTTTTTATGGGGAGAAAACGAGTATGTGATTGATATTTGTGCACAGTATATTTTACTGGCAACAGCCGTCGGTGACCTGGTGAAAGAGTAGGTATTAAGTTTTAAACGCCCGAATCCATTATTAATTTTCGGTTTTGCCATTATTTATCCTGATGAGTCGGAGGTAATATGAATCGGTTAATCCTTGTTGCTTCGTTTTGTTTAACCACATTGCTCTTGCAAAACCGGCCGCATGCCGCTGAAGTGGAAAATGAAATTTTTTTTACAGCTGATTTAAGCGGCATCATTGGTACAGGTGCCGGATTTTTTGATCCTTCGCAAGATGTGTTGAATTTAATGGGATTGGACTGGGTCGGGGCGACCGTCGTTGAAGAAAAAAGTGACCGGCGTTTCGAGCAGGATGCGTTTAATCCCAACCTGTTTTATTCCACTATGGTAATACGCGGCCGGGAAGGCGATTCGACAAAATGGAAGGCCAAAGCGGAACCCGAAGACCGTTTTTTTAACTGGGGCTGGGAAATTTCACCGGATTATTGGTATACGATCCAGGAAGATGACTATTATGCTGAAATTACTTATAAACCGAATATTTTTCCGATACAGCTTCCGATAGAAGAAGATGTGACGGTTCTTTTTCAGGTAGACATGAATCGGGCTAAAAATTATTACACGCAGGAGGCAATCGATCCGGCTTCTGTCGAATGGGTTGGATTAAAAGGACAAAATTCGGTTTTGGGCAGCTGGGCAGGCAGCTGGCTGCCGACCGATACCCTTTCTACCTCCAGAACACTGCACGTCCTAAAAGACAAAGGGATAAACGGAGACAAAGTTGCCGGAGATTTTGTATTTTCAACGCTTGTGACATTTCCTGCCGGAAACGAAGGCGGTCCCGGTCTGTTCAAATACGGTGCATATTATCCGGGCGCACTGGAAGCCAATGGCGGTGTAAATCCCCTTGATAACGAAATGCATGGTACGGACCACTGGATCGATATCCACGTCGGCGGACAAGCGGAAATTTTCAACCGTTTTGGTGTGCTCGAAGGACTCACCGGAATTACGGAGCGAGTTGAAAAATTACCCGAGAGCGTGGAGCTTTTGCAGAATTTCCCCAATCCCTTTAATCCCACGACAACCGTCCGTTATTTTCTGCGGGAGAACACTAAGGTCAGTCTGGCGGTCTATAATTTACAGGGACAACAGGTGGCGGTACTCGTGGACGGTCTTCAATTTCGAGGAGAACATGTGGCGACTTTTAATGCCGTGAATTTATCCAGCGGCGTATACCTCTACCGGTTGCAAACAGAAAATATTTGCTTGACGAGAAAGATGATTCTGGTTAAATAAAATCATAAGGATAGCCTGTTCTCGGTTTATCCTTTACGGTCAGCCGTGAAATCCAACAGTGGGATTGAATGATTAAAAGGAATGAAACAATAAGTAAAACCAGTCACGGATTAAAATGCACAACATTCCAGGTGGGCACTTGTTCAATTCACGAAATATAATTTGTTTTACTTTCCTCGTCTGTGGAATTTTTAACGTTTTTGCTTCTGCGTTTTTATCCATTACAACCGACAAAGCGCGCTACGCTCCCGGTGAACCGGTGGAGTTGAGTGTACAACTCGAACAGATCAATCCTGGGGCAAAAATGGAGATATATTATTCTCACCTGAACGAA
>JAFGEC010000502.1 GCA_016931775.1 Candidatus Zhuqueibacterota bacterium
CTTTTTATGTACACAAAACCGGATTTGACGAATTTGAAAAGGATACCGGGCGGGACAGGATTGTTCTTTTTACTCTTTCAAATAAAAGTGTAAAGGGCAAGATGCTCAAAGAGGGTGCAGCTCCGCTGACCAGGTTGGAGCCGGAAGGGTATTCTATTCGCATAACAGGCAATGTGACACCCTTTACTTACTGGGTCGTTGGAGCGGATACGGCCGGCCTCATGTACGGCGGGCTGGAATTGGCTGAAATGATCGCTACCGGCAGTCTTGCCAGTATCAAAGAAATGGATAAAAATCCTTACATGGCCATGCGGGGAGTGAAATTCAACATCCCGCTGGACGTTCGCACGCCCAGCTACTCCGATGTCTGCGATGCGGCGCAAAACAATATTGCCGAAATGTGGGATTTTGAGTTTTGGCGGGAATTTATTGATCACCTGGCCCTTTATAGATATAATTACATTTCGTTGTGGAATTTACATCCGTTTCCTTCACTGGTTCGCGTTCCCGATTATCCGGACATCGCCCTCCGGGATGTGCAACGGTCGACCGTTGATTGGAAAGAGTTTTATCCGCTGGAAGGATTGGGGTTCGAAAATCCGGAAATTCTCGAAAATGTGGAAATTCTCAAAAAGATGACCATGGATGAAAAGATCGCCTTCTGGCAAAAGGTAATGGGATATGCCAAAGGGCGTAATATTGACTTTTATGTGGTCACCTGGAACATTTTTGTCAACGGGACAAACAACAAGTACGGTATAACCGATGATATAAATAATGAAACCACCCGGGATTATTTCCGCAAAAGTGTCCGGCAGTTATTCCTCACCTATCCCGATCTGAAAGGTATCGGTTTGACAACCGGTGAAAATATGCGCGGCGCGACGTTTACTGAAAAAGAGGATTGGGCGTTCGACACCTATGCCCAGGGTGTGTTGGATGTGGTTGATTTGCAACCGGATCGTAAGGTTACTTTTATCCATCGTCAACATATGACCGGTGCTCAGGATATTGCGAAAAGATTCAAACCGCTTATTGCACACAAGAATATCGAGTTTATTTTCAGTTTCAAATATGCCAAAGCGCATGTATTCAGTTCAACTATCCAGCCCTGGCACTCGGATTTTGTACGCGAAATCGGGGACATAAAAACCATCTGGACATTAAGAAACGATGATAACTATTATTTCCACTGGGGCGATCCGGATTTTGTGCGGGAATTTATTTTAAATATCCCCCTGGAAAATTCGCGCGGATTTTATTACGGTTCCGATCAATACATCTGGGGGCGGGAATTCCTTCATCTGTTTCCCGAAACACCTCGCCAGCTCGAGATCGATAAGCACTGGTACCACTGGATGCTCTGGGGAAGATTGGGCTACGATCCCATGCTGGGCAATGAACTTTTTGTACAGATTTTGGGTAACAGATTTCCCCAGGTGGATCCCAGAATGCTGTTCCAGGCGTGGCAGAATGCCTCTGCCGTTTATCCACTGACAACCGGATTCCACTGGGGTGCGCTGGATTTTCAATGGTACATCGAAGGATGTAAAAGCCGCTCCGGCCCGGCCGATACGCCCAGTGGCTTTCATGATATTAACCGGTTTATCAGTTTGCCGCCGCATCCCGGTACGGTAAACATTTCAATACCCGATTATGTGGCCGGTATAAAAAACAGTCAACCTCTGGCTGGTACGTCCCCTATCGATGTCAGCGAAAAAATTGCCGCCCATGCAAACAATGCGTTTTTGCTGCTGGAAAAATTATCACCAGGGGGTAACAGGGAATTGTCCTGGATTTTGGATGATATTCGTGCCATGGCCAATCTGGGGGACTATTATGCCCATAAGATACGCGCAGCAACCGAGCTGGCGTTATTCAGAGCGATGTATTATAAGGAACACTATTTTAACGCCGTGCGCGAGATAAACCTGGCGGCCACCTCCTGGCGCCGCTACGGTTCCATTGCCCTGAGCCGGTATCACAATCCGCTGTGGACGAACCGTGTGGGTTATGTGGATTGGCGGGATCTGTTTCAGTATGTTCTGTACGATATTACCATCGTGGGCGGTGAACCGGAACTCGAAAGCGCACCACCGACAGCCGGTGGAGTCATATACGAAGCTGAAGAAGCACGGTTTAACGGCGCTCTATTCGCCGCACGAAATCACGGATTTACCGGCAAAGGTTATGTTAATTTCGGCGGCTGGGTACCGGATCGTTTCATTGAATGGGATGTGCATACACTCCAGGAAGGCGTACACCGCCTCGAATTCCGTTATGCCCTGGCGGCCGAAGATCAACATTTTTGTCCGGTGGAAATAAACGGCCAAAAGGACTTTCAGCTCGTCATGTGGACGACGGGAAGTGAAAATTCCTGGTTTTGGGATAGCATGGATGTGAATTTAAAAAAAGGTAAAAACACCATCCGGTTGTACCCGGGCGATGGTGTCCTTGTGGATCATTTGAACGTGTTCCAGGAGGAAATCAAATGAACCGGGTGACAGCTGTTGTTGTCCTGTGCGGTCTGATTTGCACGCCGGTTTTATTGGGACAGGTGGACCCGGCGCTGGATGCACGGCTGGAAAAACGCTCCCACAGTTATAACGGAACCGAGCGGCCTTACCGGCTTTTTGTGCCCGACAACTATTCACCGTCCGTGCAATATCCGCTGTTGCTGTTTTTGCACGGTGCCCGCTGGGCCGGTACGGACAATATCACCCAGCTGGATAATGAACTGGCGGTTTACTGGGTGGCCGATTCACTGCAAAACCGGACGCCCTCGTTTGTCGTCTGGCCGCAGATACCGGCCGGTGTATCATGGGAAAAGGTGTCCGGCCAGGTGTCCGAATTTCCCGACAATCCCGAGCTGGCACTGGTAAACGATCTGCTGGATTCGCTGGTGCGTGAATTTTCCATCGATACACACAGGCTGTATATTTGCGGTAAATCCATCGGCGGTTCGGGTGTGTACGGCATGCTGGCCCGGTATCCAAAGTTCGCCGCGGCCGTGCCGGTGGCGGGTATGTATGTTTACAAAAAACCGGCGGACCTTTTGTTGACGCCATTGTGGATTTTACATGCGAAATTTGACAACGTTATCTCCATCGAACAATCCCGGCACGTGGCCGGCCGGCTGGAAGCACTGGGCCGCCAGGTTGTGCTGACTCATTGCGATTATCACACGGATATGTGCGGGCAAATGTCCGATGCGGACGTGCTGCAACAAATACAAGGCGGCGCACGTTTTGTTTTCTCAGAATTCGATACCTCGGGGCATCAAATCGAGCCCCGGGTGGTGAAAACTTTCGGACTGGGCCGGTGGGTGTTTGCACAAAAAAAAAATGATACAAAAGTCCGGTTAAATCCGGTTCCTGAAACGTATAAACTGTCTTTGCCTTGGCCCAATCCGTTCAACCATGCCACCCGCATTCAATATTTTCTCCCGGTAAGGGACTGCATTTCACTGGATGTTTATGATATATTAGGGAAACACGTCGCCACGCTTTCTCAGGGCGAGCAGGCGGCGGGTAATCATTCCGTGACCTGGCAGGACCGGGGGGCGGCAAGCGGGATGTATTTTTTTTGTTTGCAAACCGGATCCGGTCTGCAGCAGTGGAGAAAGGCGAGCCTGGTTAAGTGATATTGGGGTAGAGAACCACTGGTATGTTGTTACCTTATGACTCGAAATGTTATGGGACTGTACAAGTCCAAAATTAAGTCAAAACAATAGTACGACACCTGCGTTTAACATCATAATGATCGTGTTTTCCAAGAAAAAACGGAATGTCATGCCCGTACCGCATTGCGGTACGGGCATCTAGTCGTTATGGATGATGCCGAACCTCACAATATGACCATATACGCTCATTCATCAATAAACTTTTAGATACTCTGCATTCAAAAATTGTAATATGTCACTAACCGAAGGGGTAATCTGGTTTCTACGTACACTCTCGTTCCCAAGCTCGTCATCCGTTGTACTCCGGATCGTGAGAAAGCACAGAAACTTGGAAGAGATTTAAATTTTTCGTTTTTTCCATTGGCTTGGGAACGAGTGGTGAGTGTCAGGTCAGTCAGGAAGGTAAAGTTATTAACGCAGAGACCGTAAAGAGCGCAAAGAAGAAAGGAAATGCCTTTAAAAAGTGGTAAAAAAGGTTTGAGTAAAAATTATAATATCAATAATTTATACTGTTCTATTTTGCCTTTGCGATCTTGGCGGCCTCTGCGTTTATCTATTTTCTTATTTTTCAAACCAGGACTATAAATTTAAAAAAAGAGTCACCAGCGAACCTTTCAGGGCGCCACTATCAAGCCACTGCCTCTGGTGGTGGTAATTGACTTATCATTCAAAAATTTCAGAAATTCCTTGCTTTTATCAACAATTTTATTATATATTACAGTATATAGGAATCGGTACTTTGAATGGTCTATTTTCGAATAGCCGTTTCTCAATGAATGAAGGAAAGACATCCCGGGGAAGGATACCACAGTTGCTTTTCTGAATATATGTTTCAAGATATTTACATTTATTTATAACGATCATCTGCAAGGCGGAACGATTCTGTTTTTATGGTTTTCGGCAGGGAGCAGATAACAAATCTCTTAAAAAAGGAGGGGATATGCGATACCAAATGACATTTGTTATGCTGTTGTGTGCGTTTACCGTCTTCTCTGCAACATGGACGGTGACCAATACCAATGATTCCGGCCCCGGTTCACTGCGTGAGGCTGTAGCCAGTGCCGCTTTTGAGGGGGATGTCATTGATTTCGCTGTGGAAGGCACGATTCTACTGAACGGTATCATACGTTTTGATCGTAAACATTTGACAATTAACGGGCCGGGTATGGATATACTTGTCTTGGATGCTCAGAACGGGCCGGGTATTTTTCATAGTCAAGCATACCCCTTATCGAGTTTAAAAATTAACAACATGACATTGCAAAATTGTTTGAACGGTGCTGCAATAAGGATGGACTTAGTTTCACAAACTGCTGATGCTGATGTAAACCGCCTTGTTGTCCATAAATGCAAATTTCGAAACAACGCAAATTTTACATCGGATGGCGGGGCAATTTGTGCCAAACATTTTGCACACCTTGAAATCACTCAATCCATATTTGAAAGTAACATTGGCACAACTGGTCGGGCGGTATATATTGAACAAAACCCATCCTTCGTACTGATCCCTTCGACCATCAAGATCCAGCAGTGCCGCTTTAGTAATTACACATGTAACTTTCAAGGCGGTGCTATCCACTTAAATATCGGTAAAACCGCCGATGTGCTCGTCGATCTGTGTGAATTTACTAATAATGTCGCAACCAATGGTGGTGGTGCGATCTTTTGGTACGAAGTCGCTGTTCCCAAATCGGCGGTTTTGAGTCGTTCGACATTCACTGGAAATAAAGGCGGCAGTACTGGAGTTTTGTATCATGCTGGACAGACCCAAAATTTTACCCATCAAAATTGTCTGGTTGTGGAAAATTCAACGTTTAGTTCGAATTTAAATAATCTTACTCCAATATTTAATGTGGGAAAAATTTGGTTAAGAAATTGCACAATTACAGGTAATATCACAGGGTTATATAACTCGAATACCTGTTTTGTTGAGAACACCCTTATCGCAGGTAATACTACTGATGTCGCTGGTGCATCAAACAACTCTTTGGGTAATAATCTCATAGGAAAAGGTGGTCCCGGTTTTACCAACGGAGTCAACGGTGATATCGTCGGCACGTCCACATCGCCTATCGATCCCAAGCTGGATTTCTTGCAATATGACGGCGGATATACAAAAGTTCACCCGTTGCTGCCGGGCAGTCCTGCCATTGACGCCGGACATGCGAGCAGCGTCACCGTCGACCAGCGCGGCATGGCCCGGCCCCAGGGCGCGGCACCGGATATCGGGTCCTTTGAAGTTGACCCGGCCGTTCCGCCGGTTGCAGAGAATGATTCCACGGGAATTTGAATCCGGTACAGCCGCGGCAAAGATCGTGGTCACCGATAATGATACGGACGCGGATGGGAGCGTGGTTCCGTCAACCGTGGAAATCACCGGCAATCCGTCCAACGGCACGGCCGTCAACAACGGCGACGGCTCCATCAGTTATACACCCAACCGTGGTTTCGTTGGACGGGACACGGTAAAATATACGGTAAAGGACAACGACGGTCTGGTGTCCAACGAGGCATTGGTCATTTTCAAGGTCAAAACACCTTCGAACTTTGTTCTGGTGAGCCCCGATAATGCGGTGCTGACCATCGGCGATCCCCTGGATATCACCTGGACCGGCAATACCGGCGCCGCCAGTGTGGACATCCTGTTTACCCACGACAACGGCGTTCACTGGAAAAAACTGGCAAGCGGCGTGGCCAACAACGGATTGTTTCCGACCTTTGTCCCCGGCACCCCCACAACGCAAGGATTTTTCAGGGTTGAAAATCCCGCCAACCGGACTGAAAACGCCCAGAATGACAATGCCGATACCATACTGGAGAATGCGGCCTGGGTGAAAAATATCACGGCGGAGGCGGAATTTTTTGACCTTGTGCCCCCCATGCAGGTCCGTTACGATGGAGAAGCCTTTTACAGCCGGTTTGTGGCAAGTCCCGAAGGTGAAAAGGGCACGGCGACCTATTCGTTCAACGCATCCGCGGGTGTGTATGTACTGTGGGCCCGCACATTGGCCCAAACCGGTCTGTGCAACTCTTTTTACATCTCGGTAGACGGCGGTCAGGAATTCGTGTGGGACACGGTCAAGGATGATGTATGGAGATGGCAGCAGGTCTTCCAGCGCGACGACGACAATCAGCTTGTGCCGTTCCTGTTCACATTGACAGACGGGCCTCATACGGTTTGTTTCCGGTGCAGGGAACCCCATACCCGTCTGGATTGTATCTATTTGACCACCCAGCTCAAAGCGACGCCCAAAACCGCCCCTAAATCGACGATCCGGTTGCTTTCACCTCAGGATATGGAAAATCTGGATGCCGGTTCGGTATACGAAATCACCTGGAATTCCAAGGGAATCGGAGACTTTGTGACGATCAAATGGTCGGCCGATGGCCCCACACTCAAATCACCTTCGGGTATCGCACTTTTAACCGAGAACGACGGCAGTTATTTGTGGCAGGTGCCCGGTGAGAATATCGAGGAGTCTTACATCAGCATGAGTGATGGTGGTGAAGGCGGCCTTCCCATGGATGAAGACTACTGGCCGTTTTCAATAGGAGGAGGCGGCGGTGATGATGATGACGACGATGAGGAGGATCAAAATTTCGCCTTGTGTTTCGACGGCATAGATGATTTTGTCGCTGTTCCCGATGCCGATGCACTCAGCTTGTGCGAGTGTTTTACTATTGCTTTCTGGGTCAAAGCAGATGTTTTGGATCTGGGATGGACCCGGATTCTTGAAAAAGGATCTTATGACGAATATTTGGTGGGCTTGTACGGCAACACCGGAAGAGTGTACAGCGCCCTTCGGCAATCGAATGAATTTGGCCCGGCAAAGATGGCCGTTGCCGCCGGACCGTCCAATACGGTACTGATGCCTGATGTCTGGACTCATGTTGCGGTCACCAATGACGGTAAAAAGGTGAGGTTGTTTATGGACGGAGTGCAGGAGAGCGTAAAGGAATTTCGAGCCAAAGCCCGCCGGGAAAATCTGGATCTGATTATTGGCGCGGCCCGCAGCGGTAACGGCAAAGTTGAATACAATTTCAGCGGCTGCCTTGATAATCTTGAATTGTGGAACCATGCCCGTAGCGGAGAAGAGATTAATGCCGGCATGTTTGCGGGACCTGAAGGAACGGAAGACGGTCTGGTTGCGTTTTATAATTTTGATACCGGTGCCGGAGATTTACTGTATGACCGCACGGGAAACGGCCACGACGGATTTCTCGGTGGTGAAACAGGTGAGGAAAAATCAAAACCGGGCTGGATGGTCAGCGATAAACCGGAAAGTGCAGCAGAGGCCGTATCGGCACTTTGTACTTTGCAAACCCAAGAAAAAATTGAAACTGTTATTTATCCTGAAACGATGGATTTGTTGCCCAATTACCCCAATCCCTTTAACGCCGCCACCACCATTTCTTTTACGATTCCCGTGTTGGAGAGCGGCCAACAGCACGTGATCCTGAACATCTTTGACATTCAGGGGCGGTTGATCCGCTCGCTGGTGAACGGATCGTATCCTGCGGGTCTGCATCGGGTGGTGTGGAACGGGCGTTCCGATGACGGTTCGGCCGTTTCCTCGGGACTGTATTTCTGCCGTTTCCGCAGCGGAGAATTTACCAAGAGCAGCCGAATGCTTTATTTGAAATAGGGGGAATCATACGGGAGGATTAACGCAAACGTGCGACGGTTTGGGCTGCCGCACGTTTTTTTTACCACCACTCGTTCCCAAGCTCGGCTTACCTCTCAAAAAAACCACACAAATATTTTCAGTAACTGCATAAAGGTACACTCTTTTGTTCTTGCACATGGCTTGGGAACGCATTCGGGGATGCTCAGGCATCCCCTTTTTGAGCTTATTTCACCATTCGTTCCCAATCTCATGGAAAAAACGAAAAATTCTAACCTCTCCTGTGGTTCGGTGATTTCCGATGATCCGGAACACGACGGGCGACGAGCTTGGGAACGAGAGTGTGAGTAAATCTCCCCGGTTATTAACATACATATTACTCCTTGTTTACAATCTCCTTGATCTTGCGCGTATTTTTCTTTATAGTACTGGTGTCCACGCTCGAGGAGAGTTGTCAAGCGGCTGAACACAATTCTGAAATGGAGCGTGGACACCCGGTTTTAGACGCTCTGCGTCTTGAATGAAAAAATGCCGTATTTTATCAAGTGATTTTGATAACTTTTTCTTTCTGATTTACAACACACGCAAAGGGCACAGAATAGACAACAGAGAGAGTTATAAATTAAGCGTTCTTTTAATTCTTCTGTGATTTCGACTGATTAATCGCGCAGAGCCGCGGAGCCGCAGAGGGTACGTCGAAGAGGGACAAGGCTTAAGTCAAGAGTTTTATCAAAAATTTCATTTATTATAATTCATTAAAAAAAAGTCTGCGTATTAATCCAAATTGCACGGCTAAAATCTCTGTGTTTCTGCGGCTCTGCGCGAGGTGAAAAAGAAATATACTAAAGTGCGGAAGCCAGGTTGATTGTTTCGGCATGTTTATCAATATAAGGAAAATTTTAGGATACCCACGTTTTATTTCGCCTTGATCCAAAAGCTTTTTTTTATTATCTTGCAAAAATTTCTCAGAGGTGAAAATGAAAACCGGAATTCTTTTGATTGGTATTGTGATATGGTTATCGGTCTTGAGCTTTGCTGCAGAACCCACGGTAACATACTGGCCCACCTGGCGCGGTCCTTTGAATACCGGCGAATCGCCGGACGGAAATCCTCCTCTTGAATGGAATGAAAGTAAAAATATCCGTTGGGCTGTGCCGATCGAAGGCAAGGGATTATCCTCGCCCATCGTGTATCAAGACCACATTTTTCTGACAACTGCTGTGGACATGGAAAAAGAAGTGTCAAAGGAGGTACAAAAAAGTACAAAAAAACATCCCATGTGGATGCGGGCTTCAGGACAGAATAAAAACGCCGAACATTACCAGCGGTTTGTTGTGCTGGCGTACAGCCGCAAGGACGGCACCCGGTTATGGGAAAAAGTCATTAATGAACAATTTCCCCATGAAGGAATCCATAAAGACGGCAGCTGGGCATCCAATTCCTGTGTGACGGACGGTGTAAAATTATATGCATATTTCGGATCCTATGGATTGTACTGTATGAATTTCGACGGAGAAATCATTTGGCAGAAGGACCTCGGCGATATGAGTACAAGTAACTCTTTTGGCGAGGGCAGTTCACCGGCGATATATGGTGACTATCTCATCATCAACTGGGACCATGAAGAAGGATCATTTATCACGGCGCTGAACAAATCCACAGGTGAACCTCTTTGGAAAACTGACCGGGACGAAATAACTTCCTGGTCGACGCCACTGATTGTGGAAGTAAACGGCAAACCGCAAATTATCACCAGCGCTACCAATAAATCCAGAGCGTATGATTTAAAAACCGGTGAACTTTTATGGGAACTGGCCGGTATGACCAGCAATGTGATACCCTCACCGGTACACGCGGATGGAATCGTTTACCTGATCAGCGGTTTTCGCGGCAACGCCCTGCAGGCTGTGGAACTGGCAAAAGCCAGGGGAAATATTGATAATACACCTGCCGTTCGATGGACATTGGACAAAGACACACCCTATGTGCCGTCCCCGTTGTTGTATAACGGCCGGTTATATTTTTTTCGCGGTAATAATGAACAGGTGACATGTGTCGATGCGGCAAGCGGAAAAGTGTTTTACAATAAGGAAAAACTGGACGAAATCGACGGTGTTTACGCATCTCCTGTCGGTGCATCGAACCGGATTTATGTGGCGGGTCGGAATGGTGTAACCTATGTGCTGCAGGATGGACCTGAATTGAATGTACTGGCCGTCAACTCTCTCCCGGACCGGTTTGATGCCTCTCCTGCTGTCGCCGGTCAGGACCTGTATCTGCGTGGATTGGAAAAATTGTATTGTATTTCACAGGATTGAGTGTGAGGAAAGATTTATGCAAGACCAAAATTTCCCGCGGCGGCATTTTTTAAGAACAGCAGGCCTTTTATCATTGTCATGGTTAACTGTCGGCCGTTCTGTTTCTTCGCCCGTCAAACGTCCCAATATTCTTTTTATCGCCGTCGACGATCTTCGGCCGCAGTTGAATTGTTACGGCCACAAACAGATGATCTCTCCCAATATCGACCGTCTGGCGGCAGAAGGATTTCTTTTTGAACGCGCCTACTGTCAGATTGCCGTTTGCGGTGCGTCCCGTGCCAGTCTGTTGTCCGGCATCCGGCCAACCGAGGACCGTTTTTTGTATTATCATGACCGCGTCACGGAACAGGCACCCGGTGTGACCACATTGCCCATGTATCTGAAAAATAACGGTTATACGACCATTTCAAACGGGAAAATTTATCATCACATCGATGACGATATTCACGCATGGAGTGAAAAGCCCTTCCGGATCAAAGGTGAACATCAGTTTTTTAATGCGGAAAATATTAAAATCCATGCTGAAAACCAGCAACGGACCGGCGGAAGTGGCAACAACAGCCGTGGCCCGGCATTTGAGTGCGCCGAAGCCCCGGAGGAAAAATTTCCCGACCACATCATGACCACAAAAACCATCGAAGATTTAAAAAGGCTGGAAAAATCAGACGAACCATTTTTTTTAGCAGCCGGATTTGTGCGGCCCCACTTGCCGTTTAATGCGCCGAAAAAGTACTGGGACATGTACGATCAAAAAAAAATCGATCTGGCCGATAATCCGTTCCGTCCAAAGGGAGCACCCGATGTGGCCATCCATAACTGGGGCGAACTCAGGGCATATCACAATATTCCTGAAACCGGGCCGGTTGATGAAGAAACGGCCAGAAACATGGTGCATGGCTATTACGCTTCCACCAGCTTTGTGGATGCTCAAATCGGCAGGCTCCTGAAGGCGTTGGATGACCTTCATTTAGCCGAAAACACGATCGTAATACTGTGGGGCGACCACGGCTGGCAGCTGGGCGAGCACGGCATGTGGTGCAAACACTGCAATTTCGAGACCTCCGTCCACGTTCCGCTTATTATACGTGTACCCGGATTCAAACCGGGCCAACGTAGCGACCATCTGGTGGAATTTGTGGATATTTATCCGTCGCTGTGTCAACTGGCCGGATTGCCCCTGCCGCCTCACCTGGAAGGCACCAGTTTTGTGCCCCTTTTAAAAGATCCGGA
>JAFGEC010000060.1 GCA_016931775.1 Candidatus Zhuqueibacterota bacterium
GAACCCTGGCCTGAAAAGGCGGACGGCGACGGGTATTCTCTCATCACTAAAGAACCAAATCCAGGCCGCGATGAAAATGATGCCAGGTGGTGGAGAATTTCGGCCGCAATTCATGGTTCCCCCGGGCGGGACGATCCAAACAGTACGGTTGTCGAAAAAACCGCTAAATTACCGCCGGCCCGATTCCAACTGCAACAAAATTATCCGAATCCGTTTAATCCACGTACGGCGATTTTTTATTCGATTCCCTATAATGCTTTTGTCACTCTGACTGTTTATGATGTGCTTGGAAGAGAAATCAAAACGCTCGTCAAGTCCTTTCAAAAAGCAAATGATTATACGGTCTCGTTCGATGCGTCCCAATTGCCCAGCGGTATTTATTTTTATCGGCTAAAGGCAGGTGCAAAATTTCAAAAAACACGAAAAATGCTGCTGGTGCGCTGAAAAAACACAATATCCCCTAAAATTTTAAGGCAAGAATTTTATCAAATCCATCACTTTTAACCATAATTCTATAAAAAATAAGGTGTAAGACATTGTCGCTCTAATCCAAATT
The DNA here is from genome assembly GCA_016931775.1 of Candidatus Zhuqueibacterota bacterium. GTDB lineage: Bacteria > Zhuqueibacterota > Zhuqueibacteria > Residuimicrobiales > JAFGEC01 > JAFGEC01. The sequence goes on from JAFGEC010000060.1 coordinate 557, forward strand.
GCCCGGCAAAATTCTCTGCGCCTCTGTATCTCTGCGCGAGGTTAAAAAGAAATATACTGAAGTGCAGAGGCCTGGTTAATTGTATCGGTAAAATGATCAATATCCATAAAATTTTGGGGATACCCTGTTGAAAAAGACGGTTGTTTTTACGCTGAAAATTTTTTAAAATATAACAATTACGATCGTGGTCATCAAACATTGCTCAATGCTAAAATTTGGCCAAAACGGCTAACATACTTTTTTATTTCATAAATAACCACAGGATACCGTTATGAGACTTTTTCGAATTTTCGTTTGTCTGACATTATCAGGATTCAATGCATCATGGGCCCTCACCTCAATGAGCTATGTATCCGGCCAGGATGGTGACGGCCGGTTTCCACTGGCAAAAGCCGGGATTCCGGTGCCGCTGATCGTCAGCTCATTGGACTACACCGGGGTAACAACCATCGCCCGTCACCTGCAAGAGGACATCAAGCGGGTCACAGGAACCGGACCGGTTGTGGTAATTGACAGTATTCCCCAGGCTGAAAACATTGTCCTGATCGGCACCATCGGCAAAAGCCCGCTGGTGGACAAACTTGTTCGGGAGAAAAAACTCGACGTCACCGGTGTTGCTGGACGCTGGGATACGTTTCTGCTGGAGACTCTGGAAAATCCTCTGCCGGGAATAGACCGGGCGCTGGTCATTGCCGGCAGCAATAAACGCGGCACGCTATATGGTATGTTCGATCTGTCGGCGCAGATCGGCGTTTCGCCCTGGTATTGGTGGGCCGATGTACCGGTACGCATGCAATCCAATTTATATGTTCTGCCGGGGCGGCATAACGCAGGTACACCGGCGGTAAAATACCGCGGTATCTTTTTAAATGATGAAGAACCGGCACTCGGCCGCTGGGCCGTTGAAAATTACGGCGGATTCACCGCCGGATTTTATGAAAAATTATTCGAACTGATGCTGCGCCTCAAGGCCAACTATCTCTGGCCTGCCATGTGGTGGGCCAGCTTCAACAGTGATGATCCGCGTAATCCCGAGCTGGCGGATGAGTACGGCATCGTTATGGGAACCACACACCATGAACCGATGAACCGGGCTCATGCCGAATGGCGGGCAACCGGCAAGGGTGATTGGAATTATGAAACCAATGAGAAACGGTTACGGGAATTCTGGACAAAAGGCATCGAGCGCATGGGAGATTATGAAACCATTGTCACACTGGCCATGCGTGGCGATGGCGATATGGCCATGACGGCAGAAACCAATATCGCCTTGCTGGAGCGCATCGTTGCCGACCAGAGGGAAATACTCACCGACGTTTCCGGCAAGGACATCACCACTATTCCCCAGCTATGGGCGCTCTATAAAGAAGTCCAGGATTATTACGACAAAGGCATGCGCGTCCCTGATGATGTCACATTACTGCTGTGTGACGACAACTGGGGAAACCTGCGCAAGTTGCCTCTATTAACGGATAAGCCTCGTTCCGGTGGGTATGGCATATATTATCATTTTGATTATGTCGGCGGACCGCGGAATTACAAATGGCTCAACACCAATCAGATAGAACGCGTATGGGAGCAGATGCACCTGGCTTATCAGTACGGTGTGGACCGGATCTGGCTCGTCAATGTGGGTGACCTTAAACCCATGGAGTTTCCGATCGAATTTTTTCTTGATTATGCATGGAATCCCGGGGCGTGGCCGTCTGACCGCTTGCCCGAATACAGCCGTTTATGGGCCGAGCGCCAATTCTGGGGAGAAAAATCCGCCGAGACGTCTTCCATTCTCGACCTTTATACCAAATACAACAGCCGCCGTAAACCCGAACTGCTGTCACCGGAGACCTATAACCTGTTTAATTACCGTGAAGCGGAAACCGTGGTGGAAGACTATAACCGGCTTGCACAAAAAGCCGGAGATATCTACATCAAAATGCCCGAGGTGCTCAAAGACGCTTATTATCAGCTCGTGCTTCATCCGGTCAAGGCTTGTGCGAATTTGAATGAATTATATCTTACGGTTGCCCAAAACAGACACTATGCCGGCCAGGGGCGCGCCATCACAAACGACCTGGCCGATAAAGCAAGGCAGCTCTTTGCGCTTGATTCGACGCTGTCATTTTACTATAACAAACAACTGGCGGACGGAAAATGGAACCACATGATGGATCAAACGCATATCAGTTACACCTACTGGCAGCAACCGGAAAAAGACGTGCTGCCGCGTGTCAAAACAATCGATCTGCCGCAAAAAGCGGATATGGGCGTAGCAATTGAAGGATCTGAAAGCTGGTGGCCATATGAAAAAGGCAAGGCAATCCTTCCGGAATTTGATGTGCTGAACCGGCAGTCATTTTATATTGATATCTTTAACCGAGGACAAAAGCCCTTTACGTATTCGATTAAAATCCAAAAACCGTGGCTCGAGGTTTCCCCTGCATCCGGAACGGTCGATAAACAAGAAAGAATCTGGATCAAAGTGAATTGGGAAAAAGCCCCGACCGGCCGTTACGATGTGCCCATGACAATCAAAGGCGCAAAAAGTAATGTTATGGTTCACGCGGTGGTCAATAATTATACCCAACAACAGCAGGCAGCATGGAACGGATTTTTTGAAAGCAACGGCAATATCTCCATGGAGGCCGCCAGTTATTCACGTAAAATCGATATCGCACCCGTCCGCTGGCAACTCATCCCCAACCTGGGACGTACCGGTTCCGCCATGACAGCCGTACCCGTTACCGTTGCCGCTCAGATTCCGGGCGAAAATTGTCCGCGACTGGAATATGACATGACGCTGCTCAATAGTGATGAACTAAAGGTCCATGTTTTCCTCTCTCCTACCCTTAATTTTCACAATGCTCAGGGATTGCGGTTTGCGTTATCCGTCAATGAAAATCCGCCCAAAACCGTCAATATACATGAAAATTTTTCCTTCCGGGATTGGGAGGAAGCCGTACGCCGTAATACCATTGAAACCATAACAACCTTCAGTGTGTCCGAACCCGGTCTCCATGTGTTGAAAGTCTACATGGTCGATCCCGGCGTTGTCCTGCAAAAGATTGTTGTCGATACGGGAGGACTCAAAACGAGTTATCTGGGACCGCCGCAAAGTGTCTATTTGCAAAAAACCGGTCGTTAAAATAAATTGACTTTTACCGTATCGCTTCGATAAAAATATATTTAAAATGAAAATCACCCAAGCCAAAATAATCGTTTGCTCACCCGGGCGCAATTTTGTCACGTTGAAAATTGAAACGGATGAGGGGATATATGGCCTCGGCGACGCCACACTGAACGGCCGGGAACTGGCAGTTGCCACCTATCTGGAAGAATATTGTTTGCCGAGTCTGCTCGGCCGCGATCCGTTTCAAACTGAGGATATCTGGCACTATTTCTACCGCGGCGCCTACTGGCGGCGCGGTCCCGTTACCATGACCGCCATTTCCGCTATCGATACGGCACTATGGGATATTAAAGGCAAAGCCCTCAACACACCGGTCTATAACCTGATCGGCGGCAAAAGCCGGAACAAAATCCTGGTCTATGCCCACGCCGACGGCAGGGATATCGAAGAAACCATAGATAAAGTCGGAGCCAAAATTGAAGACGGTTTTCTCGCTGTACGCGCCCAGAGCGGAATACCCGGTGTAAAGGATGTTTATGGTGTATCAAAAGACGCCAAACCTTACGAACCGGCAAACCGCGGTCTCCCTAAGGAATCTGTTTGGGACAATGAAAAATATCTCAATCACGTTCCGAAACTGTTCCAGCGGTTACGTACTGTATACGGAGACGGCATTCACTTGCTGCATGACGCCCATCACCGCTGCACGCCAATCGAGGCTGCACGACTGGCAAAAGAGTTGGAACCTTTTCATTTATTCTGGCTGGAAGACGCAGTACCGGCCGAATTACAGGAAGGTTTCCGGCTCATCCGCCGGCACTCGACCACCCCTTTAGCCGTGGGAGAAGTGTTCAATTCGCTCTATGATTATACCACGCTGTTCAGCGAACAGCTCATCGATTATTTCCGTACACCGGTCGTTCACGGCGGCGGTATCACTCACATATTAAAGGTGGCGGC
>JAFGEC010000503.1 GCA_016931775.1 Candidatus Zhuqueibacterota bacterium
AGTGAACCCGGATTTGACTATTGCTATCTTGACGTCAGCTCTGATGGCGGAACCACCTGGACAAACCTTGATGTCTGGGATGAAGAAAACGATCCGAGGGTTTGGTACGATGAGACCTACAATCTGACCGATTACGCAACAGCTACAACTATTGTCAGATGGAGAATGGAATCCGACGGCGGTTACGAGTCTCCTGACAGCTGGAGAATCGACGATATTCTGATCACCGACGGTACCACACAGTTCCTGTTTGATGACGGCGGTGATACCGCAGCCGAGCTGGTCCCTGTTGACCATCCGATCGCATGGGCACGGATGCATTATGATTATGATGACGGCCGTCTTGGTGCTTCCTGGTTTGTCGTCGATCCACTGACAATCTTTAACGGTAGTCTGGATCTACGGGATTACGCCGGTATGACCACACGCTTCCAGCTTCATGTGACCAGTGACGGTTGGAATCGTTTGGGCGAAGCGCCCGGTTATGGCTACTATTTTGACGATGTCCGTGTTTACGGACAGGGTGTCGCGCAAATCGACGGTGCCATTGTCGATGTTGGTGGCCTGTTTATGGCCGCGCCCGGTAAACCGGTGAATGCCGTTGTCTATATGGCCAATGAAGGTATTCAGGATTTGAACGGCCCGATTTTATGGTACGGTTCCATAAAAGATGAAGCCGGAAATGAACTTGCCAAACCTGTCGGTAAATTCGACGGTACTTTGGCTCAGGGTGAGGTTGCCGCGGTTCCGACACTTGGACCGACCCAGTGGATTCCGATGAAACCAGGCAACTATACTTTTGAAGTGACACAACTGCAGGTCAATCAGGATGGCTGGCCGGTTAACAACTCGACCGATCCTATTGATTTTGTCGTTCACGGTGCGCCGTTTACAGAGTTGTTGTATGCCGAAGATTTTACCGGTGGTACGGCTCTTGAGGATTTCGGTTGGACGGCTATCAACGGTGGAACCAGTGCAGATACGTGGATCAGAGATGGCGGCTGGGGCGGCTTCGGTCAAGGTCCGACTCTTTCCGGTTACTATAATTTTGTCGATATTGACTCTACATTCGACGAATCGGCTCTTTCCGGTCCTATCGATATCTCCAGCATCGATCCGCATAATATTCTTATGTTGGATTTCAATCTGCGTTATCAGCCCGGACATCCGGTTCTTGATACTTACTATCCCGGTTTGTTTGGTTTTCGCCCCTCCGTATTAACCGTTTCCGTAAGTACTGATGAAGGTGAGAACTGGGTGGACGTTATGACCATGGCCGATGATGATACACTCGGTGGAACTGGATTCGTTTACAACGATTATGTGTCAGTTAATTTGACCGAATTCCTCGGCAATAAAACGATCTGGCTGAGATTTAATTTCCGGGCACCGGACGGCTACATTTTTGTCTGCGGTTTCAGTGAGGTGATGGTTTACGCCGGTGTTTCCAAACCCGGAATTCTTGAAGTCGTAGATATTCCCGAAGATCAGGGCAAACAGGTTCACATGGCCTTTAGAGGCTCATTTAACGATCTGATCAACTGGGATGTGTCGATTCCCGTCGTGCGATACGATGTCTGGCGTGGCTATGAGATGGAAGCTCCGGGTGCTGCTGCGTACAACAGCCTCGAGGACATGGTCCGTAACGCTTCCGTGAAACTCGGTGACCGTGTTTACACGGAAGATAGTCATATGATTTGGGACTATGTCAGTTCCGTTCCGGCAAAGGGAATGGGCATTTACGGCGCCGTACTCCCCACCTTGTGGGACGGCATGGAAGCGACCTTTGTTGTCATCGGCCGCACCGAGATTCCTGAGATATTTGCTGTTTCCGCGCCCATGGGCGGAACCTCTGAAGATAATCTGGCTCCAAGTGCACCGGGACCGGTCGTCGTCAGCACAGTGATGGATGAAGCCAAAAACGTCCTGGCATGGACCGAGGCTTATTCCAGTGTCGATGATATCGCCGGATATAACGTCTATCGTAGCACAGACGAAAACGCACAAGGTGACCTGGTGACAACCACAACGGCGCTTGAATATGTTGATACTGCTGTTGAAGTCGAAAAACAGTACTATTACACCGTTACCGCTGTCGATTTCGCCGGTAATGAGTCCAATGGTACCAAAGGCTCCATCATCACCAGTGTCGGCAAAGCCGATGTTTTACCCACAGCTTACAAGTTGGATCAAAACTATCCCAATCCGTTCAATCCGACCACAACCATCAACTTTGCACTGCCCACGGCAAGCGATGTTGTTTTGACTGTTTTCAACTCCAACGGTCAGATTGTGGAAAAACTCTACAGCGGACGGATGGCAGCAGGTTATCAAAAGGTGAATTGGAATGCAACAACCGCTTCAGCCGGTATCTATTTTGTACAGCTGAAAGCAAATGATTTCCAGAAAACCATAAAGATGACGCTGGTTAAATAAATCCATTAAAAAACGGCGCACATTTTGATGCGCGGTTTGTTGTGATTTTTAAGGCGGGCCTTTTGAGGCTCGCCTTTTTTTGTTGAACAAATGGGTTAATCGGTGAACTCTGCTTTGGGTGCTCTTTATTTTCAAACCACAGAATCCACGGTGGCCCCAGGGAAAAAGCATAAATAATTGGTGACGTTTTAATAGAGATGAATGTAAAATAAAAATGATTTCGGTTGATATAAATTGTTCATTTTTATTGAGAGAATAAATACATATTCTTTTATTTTTTCATTGACATCCTCTCGTAACCATTGTATATTCTTTTCAACCACCACAAACAAGCAGGAGGGAAACATGAAACAGAAGAAAAAAGGTTACGGATTGTTAATGATTCTCACTATTATTTTTACGCTGGGCATCATCTCGACCCTGATTCCACAGGCAACTGCAAGCAAAAACTGTTTGTTGGGTTACAAGGCACATTGTACCTTTACACCGATAAGTACGCTTTTTTGTATTATCCTGGCCGGTGCAATATGTAAAATAAGGAAAACCAAATTTACCGTTCAGGAACAGAATAAATTGTAATATTATTCGACCTTTTTTTCATTAAAGACATCCATGCCGAAACATATCGGAATCGTTGGTTGCAGTTACGAAGGCGCAGCATTGTGTTATCAGACAATCTGTAACGAAGGTGCATCACACCTGGGCGAGCACGCTCACCCCGAAGTCAGCCTCCATACTTATCCTCTGAGCGATTATATGCCTTTTATCACGACGGGCAACTGGCGGAGCGTGGCGGATTTAATGTTGTCATCAGCGGATAAACTGGCCAAAACCGGAGCGGATTTTCTTATCTGTCCGGATAATACAATTCATCAAGCCTTTGAACTTGTAACTGCGGATACGCCTTTACCCTGGCTGCACATTTCGGAAACTGTCGCCGTTTTGGCGCAGGAAAACCACTATAAAAAACTGGGAATCCTGGGTACAAAATATCTGATGGAAGGGCCGGTTTACTCTGAAAAATTAAAATTGAAAAATATCTCTTTTGTGATTCCGAATGAAGAAGAACGTCTTGTCATCAATGATATCATATTCAAAGAATTGGTTTACGGTAAAATTGTTGAAAAATCAAAAGAATATATTCATAATCTTATCCAGGAATTTAAAACGCGGGGCTGTGATGCGGTTATCCTGGGTTGTACAGAGATACCTTTAATCGTTTTGCCACATGAATCCGTGCTGCCTGTGCTGGACTCGACCAGAATATTGGCACGGGCGGCGTTAAATTATGCGATAGATAAAAAATTCGCTGAGAAATCTGATAGATTTTAAATAATATTGGAGCCACTGATTAACACAGATTGAACACGGATAAAAATTCTATATATAATTAAAAAATTTGTATTATAAAATCCGTTATTAATCCGTGTCGATCAGTGGCCGAAAAATAATTGAGTGTGAGTTACGCAATAATCTTGAATTTATGCAATTTGTTTCTAAAAAAGGAGAATTTCCCATGCGTCAGGTTGACTCTATTTGGACAATAGAAAAGGGACAATACAACAAAAAGGTCAAATATGAGCGACTTTATTTTAGTAAACAACCTGACATTTGGGTTTCCCAATAGCACTGAACCCATTTTTAATAATCTTTCTCTGCAGTTGCACTCCGGATGGACCGGCATTGTCGGCCCCAACGGAAGCGGGAAGTCAACCTTTTGCAAGCTTTTAGCCGGAACACTATTGCCCGATTCCGGCCACATCGACAAACCCGGCACCATCTACTATTGCGAACAGCGCACGGATGATATGCCGGTAGATTTTATCCGGTTTATGACCTGCCAAAAAAGCCAAACGTATAAATTGAAAATCCAACTCAGCATTAAGGACGACTGGGTACAACGATGGGATACCTTGAGCCATGGCGAGCGGAAGCGCTGCCAGATCGCTGCTGCTTTTTTTGCAAATCCATCAATAATGGCTGTCGACGAGCCCTCAAATCACCTGGATTTTTCAAGTAAAAATTTGCTCTATCAAGCTTTAAGGCAATTCCGGGGCATCGGACTGTTGATCAGCCATGACCGGTTTTTTCTTGACAATCTTTGTCAACATACACTTTTTATATCGGCATCAGAGGTTGAATTGCGTAAAAACAATTACAGCACCGCAATCGCAGCTCGCTGTGCTGAGCGCAACTTTCAAGTACATCAATATCAGATCGCCAGGAAACAGGTAAAAAAGTTAACCCGGCAGGTGAATTTGCAGCAGGCAAAGGTTCAAGCCTCCCAAAATAAAAAGTCAAAGCGGAATATCCGCCGTAAAGATCACGATGCCTCCGCAAAAACCGACCTTGCGCGTTTAACCGGCAAAGATGCCGTGCAGGGGCGTGCTCTCGAACGAATGCACACTCGCTTGTCAAAAGCACAGCAAGAGCAACAGGATAAAAAACAATCAAAAACCTTCGATCTGGGCGTAAAATTTGAAAGCTCAGAGATAAACCGGTTTTTCCCCATTACAATCGTTTCACACTATTTAAAAATGGGGGATAAAAAAAAGTTGTATGTTCCGAACCTTTCTCTTGGAATGAAAGAAAAAATCGGTTTGGCGGGCGATAATGGCAGCGGAAAAAGCACTTTTATACACGATGTGGTACAAAAGATAAAAATTCCTGATCAATTCAAAGTATATATACCGCAGGAAATTCCTCTGCAAAGTTCAATCAATATTATTAGGGAAATAAAAACCTTCAATAATGAAGATAAAGGGCGGCTTTTAACCCTGATCAGACGGCTGGGGTCCGATCCCGCACGTATATTGGATACAGAAGTGCCGAGCCCTGGAGAGGTTCGGAAATTATTACTCGCATACGGTCTATTAAAAAATCCGGCTGTTATTGTTATGGATGAACCGACAAATCATATGGATTTACCTTCTATCGAGTGCATCGAAGATGCCCTGAAATTCTGCGGATGCGCCATGTTGCTGGTAAGTCACGATTTTTCATTTTTGTCAAAAGTTTGTTCGAGTTTTTGGATTTTTTCATTTAAAAACGCAAATGATTCATTTATTCGTTCGCAAAATTCTTTATCATTACCTCTCAATCAGTAGTTTTTCAATTTTGTTGAAGGGACTTGCCGGAAAATTATGTGCAGAAAAGAGACGGCTTGAATAATAAACTTTTAGGAAACCCTGATAGCAGTTTACCGTATACTCTTGAAATAAACGGTCGAACAAATTGAGCATATCATGTTTAAAAAAATGATTATATTTGTTTTTGTATTGGGATTTCTGGTTTCATCTGCAGAGGCGGGAAAGCGGGGAACTGTTGCTATGGGCGCAAAGGTCAGCACGCCTCAGCTTGTATCCGTTTCTGTGACCACTTATCCGTATCATTTGTGGCTCGTTCAGCTGGAGCCTGGAGTGGGTGGTGGTAAATTGAATGTCGGACTGGGAGGAAACTGGGAATACACTATTGGCATGGCTTTTAAATTGTCCCTTTTACAAACCTGGGGTTATCCCATCGGCGGAATTGAAGCCGGTCAAACATATGTGGGGGGAGAATTCGAACTCATGTGGAAAGGAGTCAATATGACTGTCGGAATTTACAGTCATAACGCCGGGGAAAATAAAACACGCGATACGATCCTATCCGCCGGACTTGGGATAGGATTTTAGAGTTAACTTTTATCTAAGAAAAAAATAGATTGAATATGGATACACATTATATGATAAACGATATCAAGTGGTTTACGGACGAAAAAGCGGTCGCACATGGCGGAATCGGGCCGCGACATTCTTTCATTCAGTGCCGTGCTTCTTCATTGGCAACCAAATACGGCCATGTCGATCCGGTTATGTTGATGGGTGCGAGTGGTTTTGCATTCAGGATATGGATTCATGAAGCATTTTGTCCCAGTGCGATGAGCGTTTTTGATTTTGTAGAATCAAAAACTTTTTCTTATATTACGCCGTTATAATGATTTTTACTTAATACTATGGAGCAAAATGACCGATCCAAAAATTTTTTTCCGCGAACTTGATGCTCTGCTGGCGACCATTCGGATAGAAGATACAGCCCAAGACCTTCTGACTTTTATAGTACACGAATTGGAGAAAAAATTTTCAGATAAACTCGCCATATCCGATGGCCGGGTTTATGAGCAGCGGGGTGAAAATTTTGTTTTTATATTTTCCAATAATAAAAATAACAATGATAATTATTCAAAACAATTGCCGCTGGAATCACCTGCCGTGCAGTTGGTTTTTAAAAATCGCAGTTATATTTACGATCATCCGGAACAAAATGCGTGTTTTTTAGCCAAACCGCAACCCGGATTTTTGTATTTTGCCGCAATTTGGGTACACAGTCCGGAAAAACAGTGGATGCTGGTTTTTCAATTAAATCCTGGTTGGGTGCGAGAGGAAATCAGCCTTTTCCTGAATACCGTACGAACGGCGCTCAATTACCGTCTGTTTTCAGACATAATGGGCGGACGGCTGGAACAGGCGGCACAAATTCAAAAAAGTCTGTTACCACGAAAATCCCCGACTGTTCCAGGATATGATATATACGGACATTCTCAGGCAGCCGAGTTTGTCGGTGGTGATTTTTATGAATATTTCGAGCTCGATGAAGGCTCGGTAATCGTCAGCATCGGAGACGCAAGCGGTCACGGCTTTCCAGCGGCATTATTGGTGAGAGATGTGGTTATCGGATTACGGATGGGACTCGCCCATGAGTATCGTGTGGTTTTCACCGTGCAAAAATTGAATAAAGTGATTCAGAAGAGCACGTATTCGACGAATTATGTGTCATTGTTTATCTGTGAGCTTGAAAACGACGGCCATTTATTTTACGTCAATGCCGGGCACCCGGGGCCGTTGCTTATCAGCGGGGAAAAAACCGAACAACTGGATGCCACCGGTATTACCCTGGGATTTCTTCCTGAAATTCAATTGGGGCGGTCCTATGTGCGAATACCCCGCGATTCAGTGCTTGTTCTATATAGTGATGGTATTGTTGAACGGACGAACGCCGATAATGAGCACTTTGGTACTCAAAGGCTCGCCGATCTTGTACGTAAAAATCAAACAAAATCTGCACGTGAAATTTTAGAGACTGTTTTTGAAAACGTTTTTAATTACGGCGGCCGGACCAATTGGGAAGATGACGCAACAATGGTGGTGATAAAGCGGAATGAATAAAATACATGAAAAAGCGTCACGAGTGGGCTGTTTGCGGAATGTGTGTGTACAGTTGTCCGGTGGGGAAAAATTCGTAAGGATGAATTGTTATTTTATTCAAGGAATCATTAATGCCGATCGATTATAATAAATTGCTCGAGTTTGCGGTTCAGACAGCATTTACAGCCGGCCGGCTGACCCTGGGTTATTATCAAGCAGGTGTTATTCCGGATAAAAAAAAAGACGATACACCTGTGACCGTTGCGGACCGGAAGGCGGAAGAACTCATTCGTGGATATATTGAAAAACAATATCCTGACCATTCAATTATCGGGGAAGAATTCGGCGAGATAAATAAAAATTCCGAATTCAAATGGTATGTCGATCCCATCGACGGTACAAAAGCTTTTATACGCGGTGTGCCCTTGTATGCCGTACTCATCGGTCTTGAAATTGCAGGTGAATCCAGTGTCGGAGCGGTCTATTTCCCTGCGCTTGACGAGATGATTTGTGCGGCAAAAGGAACAGGTTGTTTTTGGAACGGCCGGGTGTGCCGTGTATCGGATATAACAATGCTTGAAGGCAGCTTTGTTTCTTTTACGGAAGCGGACAGTTTCCGGCGAGCGAATCGAGAGAAAGAATGGCGTTGCTTTCAACAGACCTGCTACCATACCGTCGGCTGGTCCGATGCCTATGGCCATGCACTTGTCGCTACCGGCCGTGTGGAAATAATGCTCGATCCATTTTTGAATCCTTGGGATGGGGGACCTTTCCCGGTTATTTTACGGGAAGCCGGTGGATACTTTGGTGACTGGTCGGGGAATGAAACGATTCTCAACAATGAAGGATTAAGCACAAGCCGTGTACTGCTGCCTAAGGTGCTTGAATTGATCGAAAGAAATGCGAAGGTAAAGACTTAATTTGTCATTACGTTAAACCAAATTTCCCGGCTAATATCTCTGCGCCTCTGTATCTGCGCGAGGTTATAAAGTTATATTGAAGCCAAGTTGATTGAATAGTAGTTTTTCAAAAAGTATAATTTGGGGGATACACTGTTATTAAATCCCTTCTCTGTGACTGACATAATATTTAAAGCGTTAAAGTTACTTTCCGCCCCTGAGATCAAAAACCGTAATTTCCGGCCGGCATAACAACCGCAAGGGGAGAGTAATCGTACCCAGACCGCGGTTGACGTACAAAAGGGTGTTTTCAAATTGAAACAGCCCCTGCATGTAACGCCTTCCCAGTGATATACGCACCAGAGGCGCTCCAAAGAACGGTAAACGGATTTGTCCGCCATGAGTATGGCCGCTTAAAACCAGATTTACATTATACTTTTCGGCTGTTGTGATATAATCCGGTGAATGCGACAACAGAATCGAATACACATTAGGCGGGGCTTTTTGGAACAACAAGGGGATAGCCTTGTCGGCATAATTCCAATCCACCCAATGAGAAGGGGGTATTAGACCGGCTTTAAAATTTTCACATAGCAATGTGTCTCCATTTTTACCTTCTACCAGCAGATCATCAAAAGCATGTTCCCCCTTGCCGTGCGACCATAGCCCAATGGTTCCACTGCGAATATGAAAAGCCGATGTATCATATGCTTCCATTTGCCACTGAATGGGCTCGGTCTCATATTCGGGCCAGATTTTCGCTTTCATGACCGTTTCGGCAAAAAGAGTTTCGACATTGATCTTGAAATTATACCAGGTGTGCGGCACAGGTAACACCCTTGCTTCATATCTGCTGCCGGTCAATTTTACCCCATGTGAGGAAAAGTTGAACGGCATTTCACCCGATCCACGCAACCGGTAAAACAGATCCCACCCCTTGTGCAGATGAGAATAAAATGTCAATCCAATTCCACCTTTTAAATCCGTGATGAGTATTTTCCCCTGAAATATATAATTCTGCCAGCTGTCCTCAAACGTATAATAATGTGAATAAGAATTATCGTTGGAGGGCCCGGACTGCAGGAAAGTGTTCTCATTCAGAACAGCCGGTTTAAATTCTGCGGCCTCTCCTTTAGAAAATTCCGGAAAATCCACACCGGCCAAATACACTTTTTGACCGCCCAAACTGAGCAAGTCGGCTTTGTTGCTGAGAACCTGAACGCCGATTTCCTGCATCGCCTGTAAATATCGGTTCGAGTTTTCAATCTGGTCGGACATGTCGTTATTCCCGCGACATAAAAAAATGCCGTTTTTACTGCGTAAAGCGGATACGAAATCGACTGCATGTTTCAATACCGGTTCGAGTTTCCGGGCGCGGCCTTCGAAATACGAAAATGAATAAAACATATCACCCGTGAAAACAATGATATCCGCATCCAATTGGTTGACCTTTTTTATAATTTTTTTCTCAAATTTGCTGATATTTTTGAGATGCAGGTCGGATAGTTGCACGATCCTGATACCGGGTAAATCAGGTGATAATTTATCCGAATAAAGTGTTATTTGTTTCGTCTCAATCCAACCCGGTTCGATAAAAGCCGCCCAGATGAGAAGACATAGTAGGGTCAAAAAGATTATCATCAGTTTTTTCATATGTTTCCTCATTGATTTTGTTACAAAATAGGTGCTAAAGGAAACAAATGCAGAGGGGAAAATTGTCTGAGGGCAGTTTTTTGTTATATTTATCAGTATAAACATAATTTTGGGGGCTTCTTTTCCCCATAAAAAGGATTTTCACTAAAATTTCACGATAAACTATATCTAATGTAATGATTTATATTAAGTTAATTGACGGAGTAATTTTGAAAAAATTAATTATAAAGAATACTTAAATTTTGACAGGATCAATCCCGCACTGCGCATAGACGTTAACCTAAAAAGACACCTGTTGAAATTTAATAACTTACAGACCTTCTCTGAGTGAAATGTAGCGACTTTTTTGGTTTTACAATCTATTCAATTAATTTTTGATTTTGACAGGATTAACATGATGAACAGGATCAACTTGATGGTTCAATCGGAATAACATCAGAAATATAAATCAGTAATACTCACATCCTGTTGATCCGGTTAATTTCTTATAATTTATTAAAAAACAATATTTGAAGCCTGCGCTTTACTCCAGACTGCCCGGTTAAAAGCTCTGTGCGAGGTTAAAAAAACTCAAAGTGCAAAAATCAAGTTGATTGTTTCGGCTTGTTCGTCAATATTAATAAAATTTTTTGGGGATTTCCTCTTTATAAAAACCTTGATTTTTGTTTCGTAATTAACTAGAATCATATAATATTTCAAATATGTTTTTCGGCCTACGGAGGTGTTGTGCACCGTTTTATATATATTATTCTGGTGTTTTTTTGGGGTACGGGGGATATCTTTCCCTCTGATAAATTATATCCATTCAAAAATTCAGCTCAGATTTCCCAACAGCGGCCCCTTCACGAAAGCCATGTTCACGATCTCGGCACATTGTGGAGCAGTGTTACAAATTTCGGCCAGTTTGGGGAGCCATCATATTTATCCCCATCGATGGAGTGGCCCGGTGGGACGGGATGTTTTTATCTTCATTTCGGCGGATTGTGGATTGGCGCCATTGCGGGTAGTGATACGATTGTCACTCAAACCGATTTGGGATTATACGAATGGTCACCCTCTGAAAATTATTTTTACGAGTATGGTCCGGGCAAATCTACCCTGGACAGCTATGTGGTTTATGATGATCTTCTTCAGGAACAGCCGTTGGGCATCCGGGTTTTTCAAAGAGTTTTGTCTTGGTTGGATCCCGACTTTGACGATTTTGTCGCTTACGAGTTCGATATAATACATGCCGGTGACAAAAAGCTGGATGGATTATACGTCGGTTGGATGTATGACTATGATATTGGAGCCGGCATCGATCCCGTTTTCCCCGGAAACGATGACCTTGTCGATTATGACGGATGGCACAGTACCGAGTACGAAAACTGGCATACTCTACCCCCTAATTTGATAAACGATCGGGGGAACTATATCGACATTGTTGAAAATATCGATTTAAATGGTAACGGCATCCTGGATGGCTATGATACCTATGGCGTGCCCTGGGGCGATCCCTATAATCCGCGTTACGATTCATTAAAAATTTCCCCGGACGGGTATCCGGACGAATGGCAGGTTTTTATAACCCTTACGGGTGACACGCTGTTGATACCCCGAAATATATCTTTTATGTATGACGGAGATGATCCTTCTTCGGAACCTCTCGATACCGGAGAAATCGGCGCCTTACCGGTGGACGCCACCGGATTTGCCGGCGGCAGGTTGCTGTATTCGGATATCCGCGCCTACGGTGCGACCATAGATGATTTTAATATTCGTCCGGTTGCACATCAATGGTGGCCGGCTGATGCCGATCCGCGCACCGATGCTGATAAGTACATGCGTCTATCCGGGCATTATCCTTTAACGGCTGCATTTATGCGCCATCCGTTTGATTCGGGTATGCCTGTAAATGATTATCGGGTTTTACAAAGCTCCGGACCGTTTTATGATTTTATGCCCGGCGATACCCTTCGTTTTGTGTGGGTCGAAGCGGTGGGCAAAGGCCTTTCCGGATTACGCCGGAATATGGATCAAGCCACTATCGCCTATTATTCCGGTAGCCTTTTTTCTAATCCCGCATTTCCCGGTTCTCCTGTAGATGATGTTCACTGGGCCATCACCTTCCCGCCGGTTTTCGGCGAGTCTTTTGTCAAACCGGCATTTGTTCCGCCCGGCTTTGGTCATATAACAGTCGCCGCCCAGGTATATGATGAAAACGGTGATGTTACCGGTGTTGACGCTGAAATTGTATTTAATACCGTTCCTGTAGATACTCTGCCGCTCTATGACGACGGCACCCACTATGATACTGTTGCAGGTGACAGTTTATACGTGAATCAGTGGCCGGTGCCTGCGAACCAGGAGGGTATTTACCATATTCATATACTTGCTGAGGATAATGATGGCGACCGGTCAAAGAAAAAAAATGCGGGCACCTTTACCACGATCGGCCCCGTGGTTATCAGACATATCATCTTCCCGGAAACGGATCCGGTACCCAGTCCCGGTGACGAATTGGAATTGAAAATCAGCCTACGGAATAACGGGCGGACGGTCAGAGCAGAAACAGTGCGCGCTGAGCTGAGCACCTCCGACAGTCTTGCATGCCTGACCGGAAACCAAACTGTGCAATTGACGCAATTTCTTTTGCCGAGTGCTGAAATTTTGGCGCAACAACCTGTTACGTTGAAAATCTCTCAAAAAGCATCGCACAATCATCGGATTCCCATTTACGCAAAAATATTTAGTGGAAACAACCTGTTCTGGCATGATACCACGTTCATTACTGTTGTCGATGATGTTCCCCCTCAACTGGTGGAAATTCATGTTCCACGTGTTGTGTCCGATGGCGAGACCGTACCGGTTTCAGCACGTTTTTTCGACCAGGCAGGCGTAAAATCAGCGACTGTATATATCCAGACACCACAGGATTCTACGGTCAGTACGCTTAAACTGGCTCATAATATTGACGATTCGTTTATAGCGGAGTTTTTTCCTTCGTTTGTTGAACCGGCGGATTTTGATATGGATATGGTGTTTCAGGATTATTTGGGCAATGCGGACACAGCGAAAAACATTGCGGGATTTACCACCAGAAAATTTAACGTTCAAAACTCTATATTGCTCATCGATGATGATGGATACAATAGTCCCGATTTTAGCTCGTCCAAAACGCCGTACAACCTGTATTATCAGCAGGCACTGGATTCACTCGGTTTACGTTATGATCTGTACAGTGTGTATTTTTTCGGCAAACCCGACTCCGCACTGATGGACGCCTACAGGCTGGGCGTGGTCATCTGGGAAACCGGTGATACCCGCCTGTCAGTGACGGAAAATGTTAAATTGAACCACAGGGATGAACTCGCTCTGTCTGATGAAGAGAGAAAAGTCATTATAGGATTTTTAAGAAAAGGGGGACGTTTGTTTCTGTCGGGACAGGGTATCGGATATCAATTTGAGCTTTATGAAGATTTTTACAAAGATTATTTAGGCTGCTCTGTTACACAGAAAAACGTGGCAAGCCGGCGAGTACAGCGGACCGGTCATATCATTTCCGCCGGTTTCCCGGATGTGGTGAACGTCCGTGGCGGCAGCGGTGCGAATAATCAAATGTACCCTTCAGGCGTGCAGACTGAATCTGCCACCTGTTTTCCAATTTTCAATTATACACTTGGCGAAGGCAGGGCGGCAGTGGCATTTGAAAACAACGGATCGCGGGTTGTCTATTTCGGCTGTGGATTTGAGGCGTTTGCTGATAAAGATATTCGAGTGACATTAATGAAACGTATTGTTGATTATTTGTTACAGGATGTGGGTATCAGTCAAGAATTAAAAGACAACGGCCCCAATTGTTTTGCACTCTATCAGAATTACCCCAATCCGTTTAACGCTTCTACACGGATTGACTATGAGCTGCCGGTACGAGCACCTATTAATATCTCGGTTTATAACGTGTTGGGCCAAACCATTGATATTCTGGTTGATGAAGTAAAGAAACCGGGCCGATATTCTGTTGTCTGGCATACGGATTCGCAGGCCGATGGCATATATTTTTTAAAAATGGTGTCCGGCAATTATACCCAGAGTGTAAAACTTTTACTTTTGCGTTAAGGTGAAGAAAAATTTGCGGAAATTTCAAGAGATAGGTATAAACACCTGAAAATTAGGATTATCCAAATAATGGAATCCTTATTTAACCGCAAAGGTCGCCAAGAAACGCAGAGGGATTGAGAAAATATATTTAAAATCGAGAATGAATAAAATTAATGAGATGTTACCTCTCGGCGCTCTTGTGAACTTGGGTTCTCGTTTGCTGGATGAAAGAAAATTACAATTCTCGGTACCTACAATGAAATGTGTTTTGGTATAAATCTGAGAAATAGATTGAATAGTTATTAATCATACTTGGTTGAAATATGAATGGTGATAAAAATCCCTTGCGTGAACTGACTCCATCCCGATCCGCCTCTGATTCGGCAACTCTTGTGATTTTCGGCGCCACAGGTGATTTAACGGCACGCAAATTGATGCCCGCATTGTATAGCCTTTTTTGTCAGGATCTTTTACCGGGCGATTTTAAAATCGTTGGTTTCGCACGCCGGCCCAAGACCAGTGAAATTTTTCGGAATGAAATCGCGAGTTATCTGCAAAACCTCAATAAAGGGAGCCGATTGGATAGCTTTTTATCGGCGGTACACTATCACAGAGGGGATTATACTCTCGCGGAGTCACATGTTGGTTTGAAAAAAAAATTGGAAAAGTTCGGTCATAACCGCCTGTTTTATCTTGCCACTCCGCCATCCCAATATGAATCGATTATTACAAATTTGGGAACAGCCCAACTGGCCGCAACCGCAGGGGGCTGGATTCGTGTCATTATCGAAAAGCCGTTCGGGCACGATGTGAAAAGGTCCGGTGAATTAAATAGATTCATCGCTCGTGTGTTCAACGAAAATCAGATCTATCGTATCGATCATTATCTGGGCAAGGAAACGGTTCAAAATATTCTTGTTTTCCGGTTGGCCAACGGTATTTTCGAGCCTATTTGGAACAGGCGCTACGTGGATCACGTTCAAATTACAGTTGCTGAAAAAGTCGGTGTGGAAGGCCGCGGCCGTTTTTTTGAAGAGACCGGTATTTTGCGCGATATCGTACAGAATCACATGCTACAATTATTGTGCCTGACTGCAATGGAACCGCCATCCACTTTTGATGCCAATGCGGTCCGTGATGAAAAAGTCAAGGTGTTGCAGTCAATTCGTGCCATTGAAATCGACCAGGTAGAAAATACCACCGTTCGAGCCCAGTACGCAGCGGGTTCCATGGACGGTATTATGAAAAAAGGTTATCTGCAGGAAGAAGGTGTCGATCCTTTGTCATCCACAGAGACTTTTACTGCGTTGCAGCTTTATCCCGATAACTGGCGCTGGGCGGGTGTTCCCTTTTATTTGCGAACCGGCAAACGGCTGCCGAAGCGTGTGACCGAAATCTCGATTTATTTCAAAGACGCACCTTTGAAAATATTCGGCAAAAGAGCCGATGACGTTAAGCCCAATGTCCTCACGTTGAATATTCAACCGGACGAAGGGATATCCTTGCGGTTTGATTCAAAAGTGCCGGGTCAAGGCGGAAAAATACGGCCTGTGACCATGGATTTTCGTTACGGTACCAGCTTTGGTGTGGATCCCCCTGATGCCTATGAACGGTTGCTGCTGGATGCCTTGCTGGGTGATTCAACGTTGTTTACTCGGGCCGATGAAAGCGAGAACGCCTGGCGTATTATACAGCCGATACTCGATTATTGGCAAAATTACAAAAAAAAGCCGTTGCCTCAATACAATATCGGTACGTGGGGACCGGCAGAAGCTGCAAAGTTGTTAAAACGATCGGGAAGACGATGGAGAAGATTGTAACAAAGATCAATACGACATACGCAGACGGGATACCTGTCGAATTGCCGGATATTGAAAACCGCCTGCGATCGTTTTGGTTAAACATCGCCCGCGACAGTGGTAAAACCGTCATGCGAGCCAGCACCATGAACCTGATTGTTATACACTCTGAACGTGAAAAATATGATAATTATCAGAAAATTCTCATTGATTTATCCGGTCACCACCCGGGTCGTATCGTTCATGTTTTCATCGACTACGGCAGTCAATCGGATAAAGTTTTTGCCGCGGTTTCGGCATTGTGCAAAATGCCCGGATCGGATGATCGTCAAATCTGCTGCGAACAGGTCGTGATAAAAACCGGTTCTTCAGGTGAAAAACATATTAGCGGGGCCGTTATACCTTTGATGCTGCCGGCTCTGCCGGTTTATGTGGTCTTGACGGATCCGCGATTTATGCGTTCGAAGGCATTAAATTCATTGTACGAGATCACAGATAAGGTGATTTTTGATTTTTTTTTCAAGAATAATTTACAATCTGCATTTAAGAACATGGTAAAATTGAGTCATGGAACCGCCGTCGGTGATATTGTGTGGTCCTATCTTTCTGCCTGGAGGGACGCCATAGTGCCGCTTTTTGACGGTGCAGCCGGTAAAAAATATCGCGACGGTATCCGCAAATTAAAAATTTCATGCACAGATCCAAATGAATGTTATTGGGTCTATTTGATGGCTGGTTGGATTATTTCCCGGTTTGGCTGGCGGTTTAACGCCGACCAAAATAATTTCACTTTAAAAAGAGAAAAGAATTCATCAATAGAGTTATCCGTTGCTCGCGAAAAACCGGCAGCTATCAAATTTGAAACGTACGAAAACATCTCGCTTTCTTCAGTTCTGGAAGACGACCGATTTATTTCTTTGATTCGACAAGGTAACTCGATATTGTTTGAACAACCAAAATCCATTCACAGGCCGGATGTATCTTTGCTTTTATGCGACGAACTGGACGATACGTCCACATTGCCGGTTTATCGTGAAAGTTTGATAGCAGCGAGTAAAATTTATGAGGTTATCGGTGAAATCTATTAAAATACAAAATATTCATATTTCCCCGAACCGCGCTCAATTGGCAAGTGATGCAGCGACTTTGTTCGTACGTTTAATGCAAAACTGTCTGGAACAGAAAGGCTGTTTTAATGTGGCACTTTCCGGTGGATCAACGCCCGGAATGCTGTACAGAGAACTGGTAAAATCTTATTCGCTGGAGCAGTGGAACCGGGTGAACTTTTTTTGGAGCGACGAGCGGTATGTTCCGCAAAATAGCCCCTCCAGTAACGCCGGAACGGCGATAGAACAGTTTTTAAAGCCACTCAAAGTTCCATTGGAAAATATTTATGCGGTACGAACCGAATTGGAACCGGATAAGGCTGCGGTTTTGTATGAAAAGTCGATATGTGACCATATTTCATTGGAATCTCAAATTCCAAAGTTTGATTTAATATTGCTGGGATTGGGAATGGATGGGCATACTGCTTCTCTTTTTCCAAATACAAATGCGCTGAAAGAAAAATCGAGACTTGTGGTTGAGAACCGGGTCGACGTATTGAATATGTGGCGGATAACATTTACTTTTTCCCTGATTAACAATGCCGAAAACGTGTTGTTTTTAGTGTCGGGTCGGGAGAAAGCACAAACTGTGAAAAAAGTGATAAAAGATAATTTCCAGGACCTGCCGGCTGCGGGAATAGATCCGGTAAAAGGATTGACGCATTGGTATTTGGATCAAGAAGCTGCAAGTCAATTAGGGAGTTGAATATGTCCGGAGTATCAAAAAAATTAATGTCTGTTTCAAAAAAAATCGCCGATACATATGAAAAAGACGGCGGTATTAACCGCATCGACGAGATTAATTTGCCTACATTAGGCAATGTGGTGAGTATCTTGGATGATTTTATCGACCTGTTATTTCCGGGTTATTTTTCCGATCGTGTGCCTGCCCGGGCAAATATTCTTTTTTATGTACAGAGTCGAATTGATTCTTTGTTTTTACGATGTGTGGATGAATTTATCCGTGCGTTACGGTTTGAATGCAAAACAAAGGATTGCGATCATAGAGCATGCGATGCTTTGGCTGAGCAAAACGTGCTGCAATTGATCGACAGGATCCCAACGGTTCGTGCCATGCTGAAAATGGACATCCTGGCAGGTGATGAGGGCGATCCGGCGGCCAAAGGTCCCCATGAAATTATCTCCTGCTATCCGTATGTTTATGCCATTGCCACCCATCGATTGGCGCACGAGATTTATAACATGAACGTGCCGTTAATTCCACGCATGATGTCCGAATGGTCACACCGACGCACGGGAATTGATATTCACCCGGGCGCAAAAATCGGAAAACGATTTTTTATCGATCACGGTACGGGCGTCGTGATCGGTGAAACCACTGAAATCGGCGATGATGTTAAACTCTACCAGGGTGTGACGCTAGGGGCCCTCAGTTTTCGAAAAAATCCTGACGGCTCGGTTGTCAAGGGCGGTAAACGGCATCCCACAATTCAGGATCGGGTCACTATCTACTCTGGCGCCACTATTCTCGGCGGCAAAACGGTCATCGGAAAAGATTCGGTAATCGGAGCAAATACCTGGATTACCTCGTCGGTTACGCCGGGAACTCTGGTGACATTTCAGGAGAAACAAAAATATCAGTCACTATAAAAACCGAGGTCACCTATGGTCTATTTATATGGAAAAAAATACTCAAAAATCGACCTGCTGACCCGTACGGGGGACATCTCCCAGATCGCCGGTGTTCATCCTGTTGAATTGGTGAACGGCAGCGAGCGGGGTGTTCGTGTTTTACAGTTTTATACGGGCAGCGGATTATCCTTCTCCGTACTCGGGGACAGAGCGCTGGATATTTTCCAGGCCGATTTTCAGGGAATGTCCCTGTGCTGGCACTCACCCACCGGGGCAACGGCACCATCTTTTGCCCAATTTGGAGAATTGGATTGGTTATGGTCGTTTTATGGTGGACTGGTGGTCACCTGCGGATTGACCCAGGCCGGTGCGCCCTCGGTCGATCAGGGTGAAAAGCTGGGATTGCACGGTCGTGTTTCCAATATTCCGGCAAAAAATATCAATTACGGTTGTGAATGGCAGGAAAATCATTACGTTCTCTGGGCATCCGGAGAGGTGCGCGAGGCGCGGCTGTTCGGTCCCAATCTGCGCATGAAACGTAAAATTTATACATATCTGGGAGAATCGCGTTTATGGATTGAGGACGTGATTGAGAATTGCGGCTTTGAAGATACGCCGTTGATGTTATTGTATCACTGTAACATCGGCTTTCCCGTTGTTGACGAGGGATCCGAGCTTTTGGCGTCGGTTTCGGAAATAAAACCGAGAGATCAAGAGGCTGAAAAGGGTGTTCACTCATATGATAAATTTAAAGCCCCGGTTTCAGGATTCCGTGAACAATGTTTTTTTATCGACCAAACACCGGATAAAAACGGACGAATTTTTGTCGCATTGGTGAATCGAAATTTTAATCGTGAACAGGGACTCGGTGTGTATTTGTCTTATTCCAAAAATGAGCTGCCACTTTTTACTTTATGGAAAATGATGGGTGAGGGTTCCTATGTGGTTGGCATGGAACCGGGTAATTGTTATCCTGAAGGCCGGGCTGCCGCCCGTGAGCGGGGTGCACTGGAGATTTTGCAGCCCGGCGAAACAAGAAAATTCCACCTGGAAATCGGCGTACTGGAAAACAATGACAAAATTCAAATCCCTGAAAATCGCCTCAACAATTTTTAACTGGACGATTTATTCGAGTCTAATGGTAATGGATCCGTCAGCAGCAACCGTTATCCTGTTGGCGCCATTCGTACGAACAACAAATTGATCGTTGGCCGGAAAGCCGATATATGAATTGGTATCGTTCCGGTGAATGATAAGATCCTGGATACCCAAATCTCCGTTCACATCCAGTGGATGGTTGGGTGCGGTGGTGCCGATACCAACCATGCCACCGGAATTGTTGTTAAAAATTTGGTTGGTACCGGTGAGGGTCCAGTAGTTCGAAGCCGCCGGCAGGGTATGGAAACCTTTTGTACCTGAAGCATTGGTACCGTAGTAACGATTATTACCAGGGGAGGCAGCATCACCCGACAACTGCAGTCTGTCGCTGCTGACCACCACACTGTTTGTGACCTTGGCGTTCAGATAACCGGCTGTGGCATCTGTTGCGCTGGCTTTGACCAATTCATCGGTATCCGTAAATGACCAGTCGCTCAGCGTTCGTCTGGTGACTACACCGTTTGCATCAACAGTGAGTACACTTGTATTGGTGGTCCCCAAAGCGAGTCCTTCAAACCGAACCGATTCCATGACATGCAATTTTGTGGACGGATTGGTCGTGCCGATTCCGACGTTCCCGGAAGTCGTCACAATCATTAAATCTACACCGCTACTGTTTTCCACGAGCATTTGCGCCATAACAGAGTCGATTGATAAACCACCCAAAATGATTATGCTGAAAATAATGACGGCGATTATTTTCTTCATATTTTTCTCCTTTATGTAGAGTGCATGTATTAATGTGATTTTCTTAGTTTTTCTACTTACAAGTCTTGTTAAAGTTTTTGGTATTATTATTTTACGTTTATATCACAATTTTATGATCAACGAAAAAAGATATCAGAATTAAATTTTTTTAGGAATTGTTTTGATTTCGCCTCTTTTGTTTTTAAATTCTTTTAAATTAAAGATTTATGATTTCCCGTCCAAGCTTAAAAATATGCTGTACACTGATGCTGTACCGATTTTTCACTTTTTTTTTGCGACGAATTACTTCTTGCAATTTCTATGCCATTTCTTGTTTTTAGGTCAACAATTCATGATTTCAGCGACGACATTTTATTATGAAACCGGTATCGCCTCTATCATGTGAAGTGATGTGACCGTCGGTATCAACCTTTTGATTTTAAATCCCGAGTTTTTAAGCAGTTGGTTATATTGATCCAGAGTTCTTTCCATACCGTCCGATAGTAACATCATATGCAGATCGAAAAGCAATCCAACCGGAGTCAAATTTTCCGGTTCCAGTATCTGTTCGATTATAAGCAATCGGCCGTTTTGTTCCATCGCTTCCCGGCAGTTATTTAATATTATGTGGCAATTTTTGTCGTCCCAGTCATGTAATATTTGTTTTAAAATATATAAATCCCCGCCAGAGGGGATTTCTTGAAAAAAGTTACCGCCCATTTTATGTATCCCTTTTTGTGAATTTTGGACCACTTCCGGGAGGTCGAACAGAATCACATCAACATCGGTTAAGTTTTGTAAAAGTGCAAATACTAACGAACCATATCCGCCTCCTATATCTATAATTTTTTTATATTCGTGAAAGTTAAAACAATTTATAATTGCCGGATTATGTATAGCAGCCACACTTTCCATCGTGAGGCTTGAAATATGGCCAACCTGCGGATTTTTTAAAAGATATTCTGTATAATCCATCCCAAATAGGTTGTTAAATATTGATTGCCCGGATTTTATTGTTTGAACAAGTTCCCCCCACGTATTCCACCACGACTTGTCGCCCATGAGGAGGGCAAAAGGTTGAAAGGACATCGGGGCATTGGTGCACAGAGCCTCGCCCAACGGATTAAGAGAATACTTTTTATTTTTTTGCCGGAAAATTCCCAGTACGATCAGTGCGCGCATCAATCGTTTTAATGTTTCGGAATTTGTTCCCGTTTCACGAGCAAGTTCTGACAGGGATTTTGGACCTTTTTGAAGTATGTCGCCGATTTTCAGTTCGGCTGCTGCATGAATAATCTGCGAACGCATAAATCCTAAAGCCATGTCCAGCAATATGGCCTGTGGTGGTAAAGAGGATTGATTGGGTACTTGGTTTGGGAGTTGTTTTGTATTCATGATAACCTCCTGGTTAAAAGTAAAAAAAAATGCTCAATAAATATGGATAATTTTTCTGAAAACAACAGGTTTGAAGTGGCTAAATACGTGGAAATTAAAAATTGATGTTTATTCGTGGGAATAATAAGGAAAGATAAAGAGAATTGGTTGGGTAAAGGGTTAATATTATAATTTAAAAAGTTTGTATGATCTATGCAAGAAAAATATTAAATGGGTAGTAAAATCTCAGTTACGGGTGGGACAGAACAGGTGCGATGCATCTTCTTTTGCTAAATCTATGTAATTTAATTATTTATAAAGATGTCGTGGGCCGATGCGTCGCACCTTCCACCCATTACTGAGGTATTACAGTGGGTATCCAGCAAATTGGCCGCAAGGGTCCGTTTGAGCCATGGGCCCATTTTTATCGTTAGTATGCCAGGAATATTTCTATAAAAAACGCCAATCCCGTTACAATAACGGCAACCAGTGCCCACAGCTGATGGCGGGTTGTCTCTACCTTTAATTCCTGGTATCCCAGTAAATGTGCCGCGATATAACCGCCGATAAATCCTCCGGCGTGGGCTGAGTTGTTTACATAAGGCATCATCAAACCAAAAACAAACATGATGACCGCCCACATACCGACCTGCCGGAAAATCTGGTTACCGAAATAACCACCCCGCTTGCGCCCGTAATACACCAGTGCGCCCAGCAACCCGAACACCGAACCGGATGCACCGAGCGTGAACTCGACACCGAAAACAACCGAAGCGATATAACCCAAAATTCCGGAAAGTGTAAATATGAGAAACGTCCGTGCCGTGCCGAAAAGTTCTTCGACAGTGGGTCCTATCTGGCGGATCCACAACATGTTAAACAGGATGTGCAGCACGTCGCCGTGCAGATAAATGGCCGTAATTAAAGTCCAAAATTTGCCAAAACGCAACGGGTGCAGGCCCGTACCGCCCAGGCGGAGTAGCGCCATATTGCTTGGTGTTAAAAAACCGAACATACCGCGAGGGCGAAAAATAGCTCCAAGGTCCATTAACAGTGAAAGCACATACATTGTGACGCAAAAAATGATAATCGCCGGAATCAGCCCACCGTATGAACCAAACAGCCTTTTTAGTTCGGGCGCAAATCCCCACAATCCTGGATTTCGGCGTCCGCAATGAATACATTTACTTGACGATACGGAAATGAGCCGTCCGCATCCGGGACAGACAATCGAACCTGTTTTTTTTCTTTGTATCATAAAATACCTCTATTTTTTCCACGTTCCACGGTTGAACCAGAATGCCAAAACCAGTCCTTTCAGGCCGGTGGTTGTGGCGATGGCCAACCAGATACCCGCTGTGCCCATTGCGAAATGGGTTATGAGTAACAGCGCCAGCGGAATGCGCGCCCAGGTTATGGGAATGGATACGGTCATCGGCGGTAGAGAATGTCCGGCTCCGCCAAAGGCGCCTTCCAATACCACTTCAAAAGCCAGAAAGATTTCAAAAATGGCGATTATGCGTAAATAGCCGATACCCTCCGACACCACCTGAGTATCGGCGGTAAAAAACCGAACCACGGTGCCGGCAAAAATATAACATACAACCGAAAAACTGAAAATAATAACCGATGCGTATAAAACGGCCAGCCAGGTTGCCTTTTCAGCACGTTTCGGTTTTTGTGCCCCAAGATTCTGTCCTACCAGCGTAGCAGCCGCCACAGAGAATCCCAGTGCAGTGAAATATGGAATACCCTCGATGCGGTGTCCCACGCCCAAAGCAGCCAGCGCAGCCGGGCCGAACCGGGAAATAACCCGGGTCAATACCATGTAACTGATACTGAACATAATACCGCTCAGGGCAATGGGTGAACCGATACGCACGATTTCCCCGCACACATCCGGCTGAACGATCCGTTTTATACCGGGATTCAACCGTATACCTACCTGCCGTTTTGCCAGCAGTAAGGCGGCCCAGATTACCATCACTCCATGGGCGATCACAGTGGCCAACGCCGCTCCTGCCGTCCCCATGGCGGGAAACGGCCCCCAACCGAATATCAGCACCGGATCGAGGAGCATGTTAAACGTCAGCGCAACGGAAATGAGTTTTAACGGTGTTTTTGTATCTCCCGCACCCCGAAAAGCCGCATCCAGTGCAAAAAAAGTAAAAATGACAGACAGACCAGCAATAATTACAGTCATGTAATCCAGGGCTGAACCGAGCACGTCGCCGGTCAGGCCCATCTTTATGAACAGTGTTTTCTGAGTCAGAAATCCGCTGATTGTGAGTACCAGAGAAAGAAAAAGCGCCACCAACAGTCCCTGTCCGACCACATCTGAGGCTTTTGCCGGATGTTTGGCGCCCACATGGCGGGCCACCAGGGCGTTTACACCGGTCCCTACGCAAGTCGCAGCCGCTTGCAACGTCCATAAAATAAAAGATGCCCCGCTAACGCCCGCCAGTGCTGTCGATCCCAGCTTGCCCACCCACCAGATATCCACAAGATTAAATACCATGATAAACAGCATGGAGGTCATGGCCGGTCCGGCCAGTTTTAATATGGCCCTGGGAAGGGGGATCGATACCAGCTCCGGTTCATCCGAAAATATCGGTAAAACATTGACACTCTCCGGAAGTGAATGCCATTCGTGAGACGGATGTGTTTTTTTGTTTTGCATTATTTATTTTTCCGTAAAACAAGTTAAATTACATAATTAAATATAAAGAATCAATATAAACCAAAACACGGAGGACGGGATGCCGTTCAGTAGAATTATTGATCTTTCTCATCCTTTGAAAAAAGACATGCCCTTGTGGCCGGGTGATCCCCCTGTTCGAATAAAACGGTTTGCAGTGTTTAATAAAGACGGATTTTACATGCAGGAATTCGGCATGGGAGAACACACGGGCACTCATATCGGTACACCGGCGCATTTTTACCCGCAGGGATATACGATCGATCGAATCCCTGTTAAAAATCTTATTCAACCGGCGGTGAAAATAGATGTCAGCCGTTTTGTGGATTCCGATACACTGGTCGAGCCACAATACGTTCGAGAATGGCAGGCTGTTCATGGTGATATTGTGGGAGGGATTGTGCTCTTTCAGACAGGGTGGTCAAAATTCTGGGGTGATCAGGCCGTTTATTGGGGGGGGGTGGATGACGATAAACACTTTCCCGGCATCGCACCAGAATGTATCAAACTATTGGTTGATTTGGGCGTATCGGGAGTCGGCATTGATACGGGCGGAATCGACGGCGGCCGGTCGCGGATATTCGCGTCCAATAAACTATTGGCACAACATAATAAATTCCATCTTGAAAATCTTACACAGCTGAATATGGTACCGGAAAGAGGTGCGACTCTTTTTATTGGCGCGCTCTCCCTGCAAAACGGTAGCGGCTCACCGTGCCGGGTATTGGCGGCGTTTTAAGTTTTAAACTTTTTTATGCTTCCAGTGCCCCGACGAAAAAATAATGGTCACAATCACCGCCTGTGCGAAATGTCCTGTGGCGATGCCGAACCATATTCCTTTTACGCCGATGTCGAGCAGGGCGGGATAAAAAAAAGCGCAGGGGACGGCAACGCAAAACAGAGAAAAACCGGTCACCAGCATGGTTTTGACGGTTTCACCGGCACCTCCAAGTGCCCGGTTTAAGATCACCGCAAAGGCCAGTAGAGGATAGGTCCAGATGATAATATGAAGATAGGTACGGCCGTTTTGTATCACATCCTGTGTGTTGTTGAACAGTGCGATAATGTTTTCGGCGAAAATGTAAATGAGTACGGCTGATACCAGCATAAAAATCGAATAGTACGCCGCAGCCGTCCAGCTGCTGATGGCGGCGCGATGAGGTTTCTGGGCGCCGAGGTTTTGGCCCACCAATGTGGCGGTGGCGGCGCCAAGGCCGAAACCGGGCATGAGGTCCAGCATATCGATGCGAATGCCCACTCCGAAGGACGCCAGGACAGCGGTACCGTAGCCGGCTACAATGCCCATAAAAATCATACCCGAGGTGCTGCGCAGCGTCATTTGCAGGGATCCGGGAATGCCGATCTTGAAAAACTGTTTGGCGATTGCCCAATCTACCCTGAATCCCTCCCATTTTATTTTTATATGGGATTGTTTAATGATCAGAAACGTCAGTGCAGTAACCATGCCGACAGCCCGGGCAATTGAAGTCGCCCACGCCGCTCCGGCTATTTCCATTCGAGGGAACGGTCCGATCCCGAATATCATCAGCGGATCGAGTAGAACATTGAGAATGACGGATGCGAAAATGATCCAGAATGCCGTCTGTGCATCTCCGACCGCCTGAAAGATGGCGGCGGTTATAAACTGCAGAGTAAAGGGTACCGAAGCAATAAAAATGATCTGCAGATAAAGAGTCGCCAGTCTGTGAACAGTCGGCTCCAGACCGAAAATACGAGTTATATCGGACGCGAAGAAAAAGCCAAAAACCGTGAGGAACAATCCGCATAATATACCCACCTTGATGGCCTGAAGCGCAGCGTGATTGGCGTTATCGTAATTCCTTGCGCCGTAATAACGTGACACCATGGCAACAACGGCTATTGTCAATCCCATAACTAACGAAAAAGGGATCATCATAATCATTCCCACCAGGGATACCGCCGCAATGGGCGCAGGGCCCAGTTTGCCGACAAAAATCATGTCTGCAACATTAAACAGGGTTTGCATGGCATTGGTCGCCATCATGGGTAAAGCCAGCATCCACAGATTTCGGCCGATGCTTCCGGAAGTTAAATCACGTTTTGGTTTTGCCAACATTCCGCCGGATTATTTGGAGTAGAGAAGAATGATATAACCATCCGGATCGACAATTTCTACAGCCCGGCCCCATGGTTCGTCGTGTGGATCAACCAGGATGTGCGCGCCTTTTGCTTCAAGTTCCGGCAGCCGTTTATTCACATCGTCTATCCTGGTAACGATGGTGGCGCCGTATTTTACCGTTCTTTCATCCTCTGTTCCGCTATGCCAGGGTTGAATACCCAGGACAGAATCGCCCAGTTTAAATGATTGCCAGTCGTCCTTTTTCTCCAGTTGCGGCAATCCCAGTATGTTTCGATAATAATCGCCCGAGATTTTGATGTTGTGGACATGGATGATGATCATGTCGAGTTTTTCAAACATATTTCTCTCCTTTGATGAGGTCATTTAACTTGTAAAATAGTAATTAAAAAGTCAATATCCAATTTAAATTGTGATGAGCCTTTTTGTTTTTATTATTCATTTATAATGTTATATTACAACAACTCTCACATATGGTGGGAGGTGAATATAAAAGCTTTTGGCCACGGATTGACACGGATGAAATGGAAAACCGATGGGATTTAGCAGAGATCGCGAATGCTGTATCGGATGTTATAAATATACTGGAAAAGATTCGGAAAACTTGGGATTTCTGAATGACATCCGTGATCAGTGAACTTCTGGGGCTCATTTTTTTAATAATCCGACTTTATTCAATACAGAGTTTTAAACAGAATCGTCATAGTTTTTGATCTAAAACTCTGATTGTAAATACCCGCCGAATATAAGGATGATACCATGCGCCAAAAAATAATCGACTGGCTTTTGGAAGGAGACCCTGCAGTGCGCTGGCAGGCTTACAGAGATTTATTGAATGACGAAAAATACAAAACCGAACAGCAGCGGGTAGCAAAAGAGGGCTGGGGACAGAGGCTTTTGTCGTATCAGGAAACAAATGGATTATGGGCAAACAGTTATTACAGTCCAAAATGGACGTCAACCCATTACACCCTTTTGCTGTTGAAAAAGCTGGGATTACCGTCCGAAAACAAGGGTGCACGAAAAGCCTGTAAAGTTTTATTGGAAAGGGGGCTGTGTGA
>JAFGEC010000504.1 GCA_016931775.1 Candidatus Zhuqueibacterota bacterium
GTTTTGCAAAAAGCTGAAAAATTGCTCTTTTTCGCCGAAACGGTTTTCGAAAAAATCCCTGCGCAGAATGGCGTACAGCTCGTGCAATACAACAACGGCGTCGCCTTCTAATTCCGTGTCCAGGATGGTCTTTTTGAGCTTTTGGATGCGCAATTTATCCTGTGGTTCCAACCGGCTGAGCAATTCATCCGTCGAGTTCTGTTCGTAAAACGGTATCATGCTGCAATCGGTTTCGCCTTCCCATGAAGGTTCCGATGTCATGCTGTATTCAACGGTCATGGGGCCGCTGAATTGTGAGGGATTTGGCGGGTATTCTCCGAACCAGCAACCGGTGGCATAAATTGCCGGATTACCCTGGTCGTTAACCAGTTCGTATCCCGAAATATCATGAATAGAATTGACGATGCTATGAATAGTGGGCGATCCCCAACCTCCCCATATTTCATGGCCTCCGTTATTTCTAACTGTATTATACCCACCATATGCATAATCGCCCAAATATAAGACGTCCCCCATACTCATAGAAATTCCAGGATAAGATCCCATTTGACCGTTATTTTCAAAAACGCTGCACAGGATACCATAAAATCCGGTTCCGAGACCATAGATGCCATTCTGAGCATTATCATTTACCCGGTTTGATATGCTGATCAGAGAACTGCCCTCACTGCTGACGATACCGTATCCGTTTTCCTGAATTTGGCAATCCATAAAATATCCGGATGAAAAACGAATTCTAACTGCCTGATTTGAATCTTTGACAATACAATCCTCAAAATAGTTATAAGAAGCCGGGCTTGGGTATCCACGCAAAAAAACAGACCAGTAACCGTATTCAAAGATACAGTGCTTGAAAAAATTGGAACTGCCGTTGATGTACACATATTTCCATGAGCTTGGAGTTGTGCCGTCCGCTGAGGTGAATAGTATCGGTTGGGAGACGGTTCCAACAGCCGTACAATTGCCATTTGCTCTTATAAAAAGGCTGTTTTTACCTTCAATCCGAATTTGTGCGCCTTTACCGATGTGTAATGTTTCACCGGCTTCGACGATGAGAGTCGCCTTGAGAAGCACCTGTCCTGACCAATATCGTTCACCTCCTAAACTGCCTGATAAACCATCCGTCACCCGAAATAACCTGCCCTCTCCGGGCAGCAGTGTTATAGTAATGGTGGTTTCTCCAGGTTCAAGAATACGATAAGCAACCCTAAATAAGTTGCCTTTCCATTCCGTACGGCTGGCCAAAACATCTTCAATTAATCTGCGTTGTGTGGGAGCATTTTGTAAGTGAATGTTAATCGTTTGAATGTCAGAGCTTTCACAACGCCGGTTCATCAGCATAAAATAATTTTCGCCGGTAACCGGATGCGTAAAATTAGCAGCCTCGACATCGTCGCCATAGTCCATTCCCTGTACGAAACTTCCTGATGGGATAGCGTCATGATTGATGGTGAATGCATTAAGCCATTCCAGTTCCAACAGCTCGGGAGCCAAAATCTGCAGGTTATTGTTTATAACCTGTACGGTATCCCATTTTGATTTATAGGGTTCCACATCATGATCAAAGTCTTCATCTACCAGGCCGAAGAATTCGTCGGTTGATCCATAAGTATAATAAAAAATACCTTTAGCGCCATACGCCAGACCCAGCCAGACCATAGCCTTAATTTCTATCGGACTGGGATCTCTAAGTGATGAGCTTGCCTGGGTTTGCAAGGCATACCAGAACTCACGGTTATTATAGCCGGCCACGTATTGCGCGTCGTCGAGGACCGGGATTAAATAATTTTCCCAACGGTCCTGAAGTGCAGTGTTGTAGCCCGGGTCACCTGCCTCCGGGATTGTGGTGCGAAACGGATAACGGTTGACGATAAATTTATGATCCTGGTTTTCAAGCGCACCGGCGTTTAAATATTGATGAAATAAATATGTGTCGTATACAGTTGATTTGACTGTCGGTCGGCTGTCGAAAACCTGCTGCAGCGGTGGATCCATATTTTCAACATAATCGCCGATTAAATCTCTAACGTAATTTTGCGCAGCGATGGCATGATACCTGGGTTCATCTGCATAAAATCCACGGACAGTGGGGTCAAGATTATCGGCTGAAAATCCGTTAGCTATTCGTGTGTTCAACAAATTATCCTTGTTTCCATCCAATAACGAATTTCCGCTGGAATTTTGGATATCGACTCTGTCGAGTGACAAGCCGATCTCTTGTTCATTTCCCCAATAATAAACCTCAAAATCAAGTGCAATATAGCCACTTTGTAATAGTTTAACCGTCTGGTCGTGACCTTCGGGCAGTAAATCGTAAATATTCGTACTCGTTGAATCTGTTTTTTCCATTAATAAAACAGTTGGATTTGTACTAAAATAGTATTCAAATTCTTCCGCAGAGCCGGGTTGCGGATACTGTCCACTAGCGACAAAATCATCCGTGTAGATCAATTTATCCACCAGCATTCTTCCCGGATAGGATGTAACATCATGTACTCTGAGCGAGGCAATGGGAACATGTCCGCTGTTATCATCGATTTTGAGACGGAACATAGCATAATAAGTGGGGCCTTGATACTCCCAGTCCTGACCCTGCTTGCTGTGGATCATACAACCGTTGGCTGTTGTACCGGGAACGTACCAGGTTTTACCGTCTTTAGTTAAAATATCGGGGCGTTCTTCACCTTCAAGAGCCTGATTATGTAAAAAATCATATAAAATTGTATTTTCAATGTTCTCCAACCGTGTACCAGCATCTGATTGATATCCGGTGGACTCATACAGGAGATAATAAACGTCCATAGTTGGATCTCCCGTATATCTGGCACCGGCATATTTTGCCAGCGTAAAATCATCGATCCAGCAAAGGTACATGGTAATATTCCGGTTTTACGCCTCATCCAAAACATCCGCCAGCACAAGATTCCCGCGATTCCCTCCCGTAATAATGTTGATACCGCACTGGGCGACCTGCCAGTAATATTCCGGTCTTTCGATAAAGCCTTCCGGGCCGCCTTCATTCTGTACGAAATAGGCTCCGATGGGAAAATCCTTTGTAAGAGCCGGCCATGTGAAGAAAAGAAGACCAATACAATAAAAAAACAATACAGGTAGAATGGATTTGTTTTTCATTTTGTTACCCCTTTTTTTACTTGATGAAAATCAGTTTTTTGAATAATTGTGCGCCGCCTACATCGAGCCGGCACAAATAAACGCCGCTCCCCACCTGTCTGTTTTGTTTATCGAATCCGTTCCATTGTATCCGGTATTCCCCCTGTGGCTGAATAGTATCGACGAGTTCTATCACCTCCTTTCCGGTCATGTCATATATCGTCAGTGTTATATGTTTGGAGAATTTATTGGCAATACGGTAGCATATATTGGTTTGTGAGTTAAATGGATTGGGATAATTTTGCAGCAGCGCCGGATTTTCAGGTACTATATTTTCGGTTTTTTCTTTTACTTCAGTCAAGTCCTCCAAATCCGGCCTTCCGGCCAAAATCCATACCTTGCCGGTTTTGGGATAACTGGCCCAGTACATGTAACTGACGATAATGTCATCGTATCCATCGCCATTCACGTCACCGGCGCCGTCGAGCCAGTAACCGGCCCCACCGGCGGTCCAGTCGACCCGGGGATTGATATGCCGGCCGCCCAAAAACAATCCCACTGAGCCGGATTGAAAGACCCAGTGCCAGTGCCCGGCCAGGATGTCCGGATAACCGTCACCGTTGACATCGCCGGCATCGGCCAGCCGGTTAAAGGCCGCCAAAGGCCAGATTTCAATAAAAGCATCCGGGATCGTATCCGGCTGTGTGCTACCGTAAAAAATGTTGCAAATCGGGGATTGGTAGACAATGCAGTCATCAAATCCATCTAAATTAAGATCCTTTACGTATAATACTTGTCTGGTAATATCTCCGACCAACGGATCAATAATTTTGTATTCGGGAATTGTGTCTAATTCTCCACTATTTATAAATATTTCTGTATATGTAAAAGTATTATTATCATCATCATGAGGAACGCTACCAATAAATACATCCCCTAATCCATCGCCATTCCAATCACCGATTGCCGATGTTACACCTAAATACATCTTCGACTCATCACCCCGATTCGTCCAAATAGGTTCATCAACAAGTCTTCGATTACCTAAATATAAATATGCTTTCCCGGCTACACGCAAATTTTGCAGTGAAAATACAGAAGCTGTGAAAAGAAAATCGCCATATTGATCATTATTAAAATTTGCTGTTGTGATCGAAAAACCTAGCATATCCTTAAAATTTTCCCCTGTATATTTTACATCCGGTATTGTATCGAGCAAAGCCCCGCCAAAATAAACGTACACGCGGCCGTATTCCTGTCGATTTGGGTATTGCAGCGCGGCAATTAAAAAATCTCCTCCACCATCGCCGTTTATATCTCGGCCGCAAGCGAGTGTAGAGCCAAAAGCATCGCCTTCATGCTCCCCGGTTAAAATTAAATCCGGGTCATCGTCCATTTCTTTTCCGCCAAAATAAATCAATACCTCACCGTTTCCTTTAAATGGAATACTGACGGCTACATCATCAAAGCCATCCATATTGATATCGCCGATACCGGCGACTCTGTAACCGTACGATCCTTCTTCCTGGCCTCTTTTTGAATGATAAAAGATGGTTTCCAGTTGGTTGTTTTCGGAAACGACCATAGTATTGAGTTGGGGAAGCGGTGCTTGAGCAATTAAAGAATATGAAAAACAAATTGATAGAGCAATTATTACTTTTAAATTCTTCATCGCGTCTGCCTTCATTTATAGTAATTATTGATTATTTTACCGGACTTAATTTGCATAAAATTTGCGGTCCATTGTACGATATATATGTGGCTTTACAAAAATATCGTTAAATATAACGCAAAGTAAATGAGCGTAAATTTCCAAGCAATAAAAAAATATCACAAATATCATACGTTAAAAAGCGGCCCGGATTTCTACCTTTTTCTCCTCCCGGTTTTCAGCAATATATCCCTCCCGCCATGGATATTCGATTTTATAATGAATCGTTTATCGATTTTCAAATTATTTGTTGGAAAATTGTGATACTCGTCACATATCTATTTTATTTTAATAACCTCGAACATTTTTACCGTATCCTTTCCCCAAAGAACACAGAAATAAATTCCGCTGCTTTGTTGAATATTTTTCCGGTCCATGCCGTCCCAGATACAGGTGTGCGTTCCGCTGTGCTGAAATCCGTCATATAAAAATTTCACCTCCTCTCCTTTGAGATTGTAGATGATTATTTTGATCCGGCCGTCCGATGCCAGCCGGTAGGGAATAACCGTTCTACTGTTGAAGGGATTAGGATAATTGGGCAGCAGGACCGTCGTCTCCGGTTGAACGGAAGCGGCCTGTTTTGCCGTTACATTTGTTTCCGTCAATCCGGGCCGGCCGGCAAGAATATAAACATAACTTCTTTCTCTGCCCGGGAGCGCCACATAATCAGTGACCATAATATCATCGTAGCCGTCGCCGTTGACATCGCCGGCAGCGGCGACGCAATATCCCGTCAAACCCCGTCCGCCGGCAATCCAGTCCGGATCTCGGTCAAAATTGTTA
>JAFGEC010000505.1 GCA_016931775.1 Candidatus Zhuqueibacterota bacterium
CCGGTGCTGTTGCCCATGGCATGTGCATATTCGCAAAGGATAACCGGACGGCTCGGATCTTCTTCCATGAGTTCCAGGATGGCCTGCAATGTGGGATACATGGTCGATATGATATCATATTTGGATAGACCATGAATATATGCCGGTGTCCGGCTTTCGTAGTGTATCGGCCGCGTGGGATCGAGTTCCTTCATAGTTTTATACATGGCATCGAAAGCTTTGCCGTAACCGGTTTCGTTACCCAATGACCAAAAAATGACACACGGGTGATTTTTATCACGCTGAACAACCGACACACCTCTGTCCACAAACGCGTCCTGCCATTCCGGTTTGTCATCCAGATATATCTTTTTATTGGCCCATAATTCGTGACTTTCGATATTGGCTTCATCCATCACGTACAGGCCGTATTCGTCGCACAGGTCGTACCAGCGTGTTTGATTGGGATAATGGGATGTTCGTACGGCGTTGATGTTGTTTTGCTTCATCAGTTTGATGTCTTTTATCATGGATGCCTCGGTTATCGCCCTGCCGCGCTCCGGTTCAATTTCGTGGCGGTTTGTACCCTTGATCATGACCACAGCACCGTTGACCAAAAGTTGACCGTTGACGATTTCTACCTGACGAAAACCGATTTTCTCAGCAATGCTCTGTTCAACATTTCCATTTTTATCCAAAAGTTGCAGGGTCAAGACATATAAATTGGGTGTTTCCGCCGACCATTTAAGAGGATTTTGGACATCTGTCCGTATAAAAACTTTTTCTGCGACAACCTCCTGTTTGGAGAAAATTTGCTTTCCTTCTTTATCATAAAGTGAAACGATAATCTGACCGGTCGGTTTTTTGCCGGAATTTGTACGGATATCGACGGATAACTGTGCGTTTTTATACTCTTTGTCAAATTGGGTCTCTACCTTGTAATCCTGAATGGCGATTTTAGGTAAGGCGTATAAAAACACATCACGGTAAATACCACTCAACCGCCAAAAATCCTGATCTTCCAGATAGCTGCCGTCGGACCAGCGCAATACCTGTACGGCCAGCAGATTGTCACCCCGGCGTACATAGCGGCTGATGTCGAATTCAGCCGGAGTCATACTGCCCTGGCTGTAACCCACTTTTTTACCGTTCACCCACAGGTAAAAAGCCGATTGTACACCGGCGAAGTGCAGAATGATATTCTTCTTTCGCCAGTCCTGCGGTACCTGGAACTTTTGACGATAGGCTCCGGTTTCGTTGTTATTTTGGGGGATAAAAGGTGGATTCGCCTCAAAAGGATGTCTGACATTGGTATAGATGGGTTTTCCGTATCCCTTTATCTGCCAGTTGGAGGGAACCTCGATGTGATCCCAGTCGTTATCCGGGAAATTCGGCTCGAAAAAGTCTTCCGGGACATCGGCCGGTTTGGCGTAAAAGTGAAACTTCCAGTTGCCGTTTAACGATTGATAACAATCGGAGCGTTGCGGATCGAATGATAAAGCCGACTCTTCATCTTGATGCGGGATAAAAAAAACATGAGCCGGCAGCTTGTTTTTACCGATGACCTGAGGATTTTCCCAGTCATTGATGGGATTTTGGGCGCCCGCTATAGTCATACCTGCCAGTATAACCAGAATTAAAGATTTTGTTCGCATATGAACTCCCTTTTTCAAATGTTTTTGTCGTGTGCTCAAAATATTATATAGTATATCGTTTTTTGTCAAAGAAAACAAGAAAATTCCATAATACACGGATGTGAGGAACCAATAAAATGACGGAATTATGAATAATGTTCTTTGTCCATCTAAAGATAAATGAACCTATTCCGCCTATTTGGTTAGATTTTTTAATTTACACAAAATTTTCTGAATGCGCAAAACTTTTCCTAAAAACCATAAATGCGGTCACAATCCGGACAAACACCGAATAAAAACACCTCGTGGTCCTTGACAATAAATCCCCTGGGTGCAGCTTTTTTATCATCCATCAAACAGCCTGGAAATTCAAAAACACGGTTACAGGCATTACAGTGAAAGTGATGGTGGTGCTTTTTACCACTACGTTCGTATAGGGTGCCAAACGATGGGTGATTGATTTTGATCAGCCAGCCGTCTTTGACCAGGCGTTTCAAGTTGCGGTATACGGTGGCCTGGTTAAGAGTCTCCACCTTTTTACGTCCCGCGACAAGTATTTCATCAATTGCTAACGGGCGGTTTTGCTGGTGAAAAACACTTTCGATGGCTGTACGCTGTGAAGTGTTCCTCTTTGCCATTTATTCGGTTGAAAATTTCCGGATTTTCTTGTTGCAAATGCATTTGCATTATTTCTTGAAATTTAATAATAAATATAGTATATTGCAAATGGTTTTATTTGTGTCGGTTTGAGTAAGGTTTATCGGTGAGTGTTATTGAAACAGTGCAGGATTTCTACCGGTAGAAGAATTGGATATGGAAAGGATTTTTTTATGGTTTCCAAGTTGTCTTTATTTATTTTTTGGGGATTATATATAACGGTTTGTGCCGGGGAACCGGCCGGCCGACCGGTTATTCCTACAGAATCTGCTGAAAAATTGATTATATATGTCAGTATATTACCCCAGGCTTTTTTTGTAGAACGTATTGGTGGTGAACAGGTAAATGTTAATGTGTTGGTGGGACCCGGGCAAGCACCTGAAACCTATGAGCCGACACCGAGACAGATGGCCGGATTGGGTAAGGCACACGCCTATTTTCGTATCGGGACGCCTTTTGAAGAGAGTGTAATCGACAAGATCGCCGGTATCAACAAAAATTTAGAAATCATAGATACTCGAATGGGGGTAACCTTTCGCCATTTTAAGGATTCTCATAGCAGTCGAACGGCTGATCCGCATATTTGGCTATCTCCGGAAGCCGTCAAGGTCCAGGCTGCGACGATTTGCACAGCATTAGGCCGGTTGTCACCGGATCGCCGGGCGTTTTTTGAAAAAAACCTGACCGACTTGACGGCAGAACTCGAAAAAACGCACCAAAAGATTGTGGCAATACTGGGGCCTCATAAAGGGGAAAAGTTTTATGTTTTTCACCCGGCATTCGGCTATTTCGGTGATACATACGGTCTGGAACAGATTGCGATCGAATCGGAGGGCCATGAACCGTCGCCAAGGCAGCTTGCCGATTTAATAAAGTCCGCCCGTGAGAGGGGCGTAAAAGTCATTTTTATTCAACCGCAACATGACAAAAATAATGCGGAAACCATCGCACGTGAAATAGGCGCAATTGTGGTTCCGATGGACCCACTGGCAAGGGACTATCTGGACAATTTGCTTTTCATGGCGGAATCTGTTCGGTCGGCTTTTGAAAGGCAATAAATGGCAATACAACCGGTCATTCAGATAAAAAACCTGACTTTTGCTTACAACGGCTTGTCGGTGTTGAACCGGGTGAATCTTACGGTTGAGGAAAGAGATTTTTTGTGTGTCGTAGGGCCCAATGCCGGGGGAAAAACGACTCTTCTCAAGATGATGCTGGGACTCTTAAAACCGGATAGCGGCTCGATTCAGGTTTTCGGTCTGTCACCGCTTAAGGCACGCAACAGGATGGGTTACATGCCCCAACATGTGGTCCTTGATCCGCTGTTTCCTGTTTGTGTTCTGGACGTTGTCTTGATGGGACGTTTGGGAAAAGGTTTGCGGTTTGGATTTTTTGGAAAAGAGGACCGGAAGGCGGCGGAAGAGGCTCTCGATAGGGTCGATCTGATGGAGGTGAAAAACCGTTCTTTTGCCGAGCTCTCCGGCGGTCAGCGTCAGCGGGTGCTGGTGGCGCGGGCATTGGTGACCGAACCGGATCTCCTTCTATTGGATGAACCCACATCCAATGTCGATTCGGTTGTCGAAACAGAGCTATACGAGCTTTTAAATCAGCTGAATAAAAATATGACCATTGTGCTGGTGACACATGATCTGGGTTTTGTATCAAGATACGTCAAACGGGTCGCATGTGTCAACAGGTCCGTCGTTGTTCATACCACCAGCGAAATTTCGGGTGAGATGATCAATGAGCTGTACGGCTGCGATGTGCGAATGGTCAGGCACGATACCAGAGCTCCGGGGGAACACCGCCATGGGTGAGTTTTTAACCGCCTTGCAACAGCAATCTTTTCTGCAACATGCGTTTTTAACGGGTATTCTGGCCGGGATCGCTTGTGGCGTTATGGGCAGTTATATCGTCGCGCGGCGTATCACCTATATCGCCGGGGGTATCGCCCATAGCCTGCTGGCCGGATTGGGCGCGGCACGTTATTGTCAAACGGTATACGGCTGGGAATGGCTTCATCCGCTTTACGGGGCTATTGCTTCTGCGCTTTTGGCTGCACTTGTTATAGGAATGGTGAGCTTATGGGGCACAAAACAGCGGGAAGATACCGTCATCGGTGCCGTCTGGGCGATCGGGATGGCGGTGGGAATTCTGTTTATTTTTAAAACACCCGGATACAACAAGGATCTGACAAGCTACCTGTTTGGTAATATCCTTATGGTGTCCGCCGATGATTTATGGCTGATTGCCGGCCTGGATATTCTGGTGGTATCCGTTGGATTGATGTTTTACAATCAATTGATGGCGGTGTGCTTTGATGAGGAGTTCGCCCGGTTGCGGGGCGTGCGTGTGGAATTTTATTACCTGTTGCTGCTGTGCCTCACCGCCTTGACGGTGGTTCTGCTGGTGACCGTTGTGGGTATCATTTTGGTGATTGCACTGCTCACGCTGCCGGTGGCCGTTGCCGGACATTTTGCCAAAAGATTATGGCAAATGATGATACTGGCTTCAGTGATTACAATTCTGTTGAACAGTTTTGGCCTGTTTTTCAGCTACGACGCCGATCTCCCCACCGGGGCGACGACGATTGTGCTGGCAGGCGTGGTTTATTTTATCGTGGTTTTTGGATCGCGGCTGGTGAAAAGAAAGCGATGGTCGAAAGGTTCGGAAAAGGACTGAACCGCACCTTAAACGATGCCTTTTCCGTGAAATAGTCCTGTACGGAATGTCAATACATAAATGTCATCGGGCTGTAGCAAAAATCTTTCGAGTAGTGATTTAAACTTTTAGTAACAAAACTTAAAGTGTCATGCCCGCGCAGGCGGGCATCCAGTTGTCATGGATGACACCATATCTCTCCAAGTAACCGATTGCAAACATTAATAACTTTTAAAAATTTCAAGGGGGTACTCAAATCTTTTTATTAGTTTTTCAATTATTGATTGGCCGGCAGAAATAGATGGTCTGCATGGGTAAAACGACTTTATTTTGCAGACCTCATAATTTGCATCATATATCTTTCTTAATGTCGTCCGCATGGTATATAATTCCCTGTCCGACGGATCCCATTCGGGCATCTCGCCCGCCATTTTTTCCGCATCCCATTGTACGACAATCAGATAGCCGTTTTTCTTGAGGCAAGGTGTCATATTTGAGAAAAACGCCGGAACATCGTCCAGCAAATGTAAAACATTCACCATCAGGGCGAGATCAATTTCTCCGGCCGGC
>JAFGEC010000506.1 GCA_016931775.1 Candidatus Zhuqueibacterota bacterium
GGTAAATCGTTTAAATATGCCAGCAGGGTGAGAACGGCGGCGACAATGCCGAATCCCAGCGCTGTTTTCCACTTTATATCCCTATGCCGGGTATACTGGATTGCAAACACCA
Organism: Candidatus Zhuqueibacterota bacterium; assembly: GCA_016931775.1. GTDB lineage: Bacteria > Zhuqueibacterota > Zhuqueibacteria > Residuimicrobiales > JAFGEC01 > JAFGEC01. The sequence continues at coordinate 113 of JAFGEC010000506.1, forward strand.
GCATAGCAATCAGGGTCAGGAACAGAAAAAATGCTGAAATTTGACCTGTGGTCTCGTTTTTGGCGCGCAGTTTATCATAATCCCGTTGCCACTTTTCAGGTACGTGTAAATAGCGGGAATAAGCACCAACCTGATTTCCCCACACACTCACCGAGAAACGCAGCGAGGCGTTATGAACGTCAAAGTCGTTTTTTTTCCATTCAAAAAAGTGGTCGACGCGGTTCGGCCTGGTTTGGGAACTGCCCGAGAGGTACTCCAAATCGGAGGGACAAAGTCCCATCTTCTCTGCAAGAAATTTCTCCGCAACAGCGCGGGCGCTATCTTCCGGAACAGAAGCACCCGGTGCATCCTCGGGAATTTGATGGGAAAAAGCGAGAATATAACCGTCGGGACTGACCCTAACAGTGCTTTCCTGTTTTTGCAACGGTTTGAACCATCGATTGCTCCAACGCCAAATTTTCACCTGTTCGGCCATCATAAAATTGGCACTATCGGCCGGCAATGTTCGCTCAAGAAATGTTTTTGCATCGGCGTGATAGTCAAATTTGACCGAATGAAAAAATCCCTCCGTTTCGATATCCATTTGTGATAGAAAATTTTCAGCAATATCGCGCGCCTGTTGACGCGTTAATTTGAAATCGATAGAGGCTTCAGGAAAAGCCTGATAAAAGAATCGCAGGATGAAGAAAAAACAGATCGAGGCGAGAATCACACATACAACAATCGTCCTCAGGTCTTTGCGTTCGAGCTTGGTATCCATTGTATTCTTTCCAAGTTAATAGTTATCGCGTTGACGCCGGGCTTCAAAGATGAGCAGTCCTGCGGTAACGGATACATTCAGTGAATCCACCTGTCCGTACATGGGCACGCGAACCAGAAAATCACTTTTTTCCCTTATCAATCTTCGCATTCCCTTGTCTTCGCTGCCCAAAATAATGGCAGTAGATCCCCGAAAGTCGGTTTTTGTGTACAACATATCGCCGTGCTGATCCGTTCCGACTACCCACAGACCCTTTTTCTTCAGTTCATCCAGGCATCGGGCGATATTGATGACCTGAACAACAGGTACATGTGCGACAGCGCCGGCTGAGGCTTTAATCATGCCGGGACTGATTCCTGCAGACCGGTCTTTTGGGATAATCACACCATGTATACCGCCGGCATCCGCGGTGCGAACAATTGCTCCCAGGTTATGGGGATCCTGGATGCCGTCCAGAATAACCACAATAGGCGGTTCGTTACGTTCTCCGGCGATTTGGAAAATCCGTTCCATTTCAGCGTAAGGCGGGAGTTTAATTTCCGCTGCGACGCCCTGATGCCGCGTAGAGCCGGTAACAGTGTCCATTTGATGGCGGGACATGTAGGTGATTTTTAAATTCAATTCGCCCGCTATTTTTACCATCTCGTCCAGCGCTTTTCCGGCGGATTCTTTGGACAATAAAATTCTTTTTACCGGCAGACGTGCCGCCAGCCATTCTTTAACCGGGTTTTTTCCGTATATCATGAATGTCCTATTTGGTTTTCATGTCAAAAACACCGTCCCAGTTCTGCGGTACGGGATTTTTTTGGAAATACAAACATCTTTTAAGAAATGTTCTTGCAGGGCCATCGTTGGGATTGACGGCAAGCACACGCTGAAAAATTGATAAAGCCAAATCCCACTGACCTTTTCGATAGGCTAACAAACCTTTTTCAAAATCCTCCAATATGAGGAGTTGTGCATTCAAAAGGTGGGACCGGTTTTTCGACAAAACCTGGAAAACGGCAACCGGTTCGTTTTTACCTTTTACTCTGATTTTATCCAGTTCGCGCACGACAATGGAATCATCGAGTTTGATCCGGGTATACTCGCTGATAATGATACCGGTACCATACGTTTTGTTCACTCCCTCCAGCCGGGAAGCCAGGTTGACGGCATCGCCGATGACGGTATAATCGAACCGCCGGATTCCGCCGATATTTCCTGCAATCATGGGTCCTGTGTTAATGCCCATCCTGGCATATAATTCAGGTTTACCTTCATTCCGCCATTTTTTCCGCAATTCCACCAGTGCATCCTGCATTTCCAGAGCAGCCAACACGGCTCTGGACGGATGATCGTGCTGTTCGATCGGTATGCCAAAAATGGCCATGATGGCATCACCCTCGTATTTATCCAGATAGCCCTCATATTTAAGTACAATATCCGTCATTTCTGATAAATATTCATTCAACTGTGCAACCAGTGACTCGGGCGATAATTTTTCCGATACGGTCGTGAAATTTTTGATATCAGAAAAAAATGCCGTTGCCACACGCCGTTCGCCTCCAAGTTTTAACAATTCCGGACGTCGTAACAGTTCATCGACGACAGATGCGGTCAGGTAAAACTGGAACATGTTCTTGATGTACCGTTTGTTTCGTTCTTCATCAACATAACGGTAGAAAAATACGAAAAGATAGGCCAGAACAATCGCCATTACGGGACGTACCAATTCGAGCCAATAGGCGTTTTGAGTAAACCAGA
>JAFGEC010000061.1 GCA_016931775.1 Candidatus Zhuqueibacterota bacterium
AACCGATCATGATAAAACAAATCGCCAGAGTAAAAACGGCCATGATGGCAACAACAGGTGTTAATTTTTTCATGAACGACCTCCTGAATTATGAGACAAAAACGTTTTTAACCGCCTGAACGATATCCTCCTCCTGTGGGATACTTATACTTTCCAGATTTAAATTGAACGGAATCGGCGTATTCCTTCCGGCGCATATTTGAATCGGCGCGTCGAGGTAATCAAACGCCTCTTCCTGAACGATCGAAGCAATATCCGATGCCACACCGCCCCTTCTTGGTGCTTCCTGAACGATGACCACCCGTTCGGTTTTGCGAACCGATTCCAGAATCAGCTTTTTATCCAATGGCACCAACGTCCGCGGGTCCACAACCTCCACATCGATACCTTCACCGGCAAGCTTTTGCGCGGCGGAGAGAGAACGCGGGATCATATTGGACCACGCGATGAGGGTTACATCACGCCCCGGGCGTTTTATATCCCCGCTGCCCAGCTCGATGACGTACTCTTTGTCCGGGACATATCCCTTGTTCATATACAACATTTTGTGCTCGATAAAAACAACCGGAAAATCACAACGAATGGCACCGGCAAGCAGACCCTTGGCATCGTAGGGTGTTGACGGCATGACCAGTTTTAGTCCGGGTATGTGGTAAAACAGGGCCTCCAAAGATTGCGAATGCTGAGCCGCCAGACCGTTGCCCACACCACCCTGAGTACGCAGCACCATGGGAACGGACCGTGTTCCGCCGCTCATAAAGTGATACTTTGCCGCCTGATTGACGAGTTGGTCCATAATCAGCATGGTAAAATCGACAAAAAGAATTTCCACCACGGGCCGCATTCCCGTAATTGCCGCACCGATGCCGACGCCGGTAAAACTCGCTTCGGCAATGGGCGTGTCCATAACCCGCTTCGTACCGAATTCATCCAGCAGGCCCACAGTTACTTTGTACGATCCCCCGCGTCCCGCAATGCCTTCCCCCATTAAAAAAACCGAAGGATCGCGCCGCATTTCCTGCCGCAACGCCTCGTTCAGCGCCTCGCGGTAAAAAATTTCACGCGCTGCCGTTTGTACGGCTGCTGCCTGCCCCGGCATCAGTACACCTCCGTCATTTTTTTAAATTCATCCAGTGTCAGTTCGGGACTTTTTGCTGCAAATTCTATGGCTTGATCCATTTCACTTTCGACTTCCTGTTGTATTCTTTCCAGGTCATCCTGCTTTACCTGAGCCGTCTCCGTCAGATACTCTCGGCATAATATCAGCGGATCTCTGGACTTGTAATATTCCAGCCGGTCTTTGGGCATGTACAATCCCGGATCGTTGACATGGTGGCCGCCATGCCGGTACGTTTTCGCCTCCATAAGAATCGGACCCTGCCCATTCCGGCATTTTTTCACCGCCTCGAGGGATTTTGAATAAACGGCAATCACATCGTTCCCGTCCACCTGAAAACTGTCGACCCCGATGCCGATACCGCGCTTATACAAATCGGATTCGGCCGTTGAATCCTCAATGGGTGTGGAAACCGCGTACTGGTTGTTTTCAATGACCAGTAACACGGGCAGTTTCCAGATGGCCGCAAGGTTCAAAGATTCCATAAAAATACCGTTGTTGCTGGCACCGTCGGATGTAAAAATCACCGAAATACCCTTTTGATCCTGCGTTTTACAGCTCAATCCCGCCCCGACGCCCATGGCAATACCGCCGCCGACGATACCGTTGGCACCCAGGTTTCCGCCTGTAAAATCGGCGATGTGCATGGATCCGCCCAGTCCGCGGCAATAACCGGTTTTTTTACCCAGCAGCTCGGCCGTCATGCGATCGAGATCCGCTCCCCGGGCGATACAGTGGCCGTGTCCCCGGTGGGTGCTGGTAATATAATCATCCCCACCAAGAGCGGCACAAACCCCGGCGGCAATGGCCTCTTCTCCCAGGTAGGGATGAAAATACCCGCGTATTTCACCCTGCCTGTACAGTTTTATGCATTGCAGCTCAAAAGTTCGAATCGTGTACATGGTTTTATACAAGTTTTTCAGAATTTTTATATCAATCATTCTCACTCCGAATCTTAACGCACTAACGGGAAAAAAAATTACGTCGCCCGTACGGTAAAACGGTATTTATCGCCGCGATAATATGATTCTTCCAATTCCAGGATCATTTCTTTTCCACACATGGTCACGCCCTCGATCAGAATCGCCGGAATGGATTTTTCCAGGCTGAAACACGACAGAATATCCGGTTCCATCATCACCGCGGATAAATCCTGAATCATTTCTGAAAGCCGGATATTGTAAACCTTGTCGTACAGATCGTAAAGCGAACCGTTCAGATCGTTTTTATCCAGATCGGGACAAAATTGCATGGAAATAAACCGTTTTTCCATCATCATGGGAATGTGGTCGGCAAACCGGAGACGGTGTACTTCAAAAACCGGCCCCTTGATAAAATAGCGCCGGCCCGCCACCATTTTCGAATAACCCTTTTGCCTGACGCAGCTTTTTAAAACCTTGGTGGACGGTGTAAAACCGGCCTCGATCATGTTGCGGGTAAATCCGAGAATGCGTGTGGCGGAACGTTCGATTTTTTTCCGGTGAACATATGTGCCTTTTCCCTTGACTCTTACAGCCCATCCCTGAGATTCGATTTCCAGCAAAATCCGCCGTGCGGTTGTATTGCTGACATGATAAGTTTTGATAATCTCGTTCTCGGAAGGAATCTGCATTCCCGGCTTGAGCTCGCCGTTTTGGATTTTTGCAATGATCTCCCGGCTGATTTCGTAATACAACGGAAGGTGTGGATGTTTTATTTTTTTCATAAACCTTTACCTTAACGCACTAAGTTAATAATAGTATACAAAAATTGGGGATTATTGTCAAGAATATAATGCACTACTAATTTCCATGCTCAAGGTAGTACGGACCTTGTCGTCATTTCGGTTTTTTTTCTTGGAACCGCTCCGGCCTCCTCGTGCCGCAATGCGGCACTGCGGTGTCCTCCGCGGGCTTCGCGCGCCTCCTCATGCCGCTTCGCGGCATTCCGGGGTCGCGCTCCGCTCAAGAATGAGAGATATTGAAGTTTCACAAGTCGTTCCAGGACCAGTGGATAAAAACAGTACCTGTCCCGCATGAGGTTCTGCAAATCCGGTTCAATCAGAAATCTGGATCAGTATTATTCATATCCTGTTTCCCGCAGCCACAAAAAAAGAAAAAATCCCTTTTTTATAATCCACAAATTTTATATAATTCAAAAAAACCAATTTCACAGGAAAAAAATTGATCCAAGCCGTCATACTCGCGGCAGGGCGCTCCAGCCGTATGGGCACACCTAAACCTTTGCTGAAAATCAAAGGGAAAACCTTTCTCCAGCATATTGCCGGTTGTCTTTACCAGGCCGGTATACAAAAAATTACCGTCGTGCTCGGTTTCAACGCCAGGTACATTCAGGCAGCGGCACCACCAGAATTAAACTATGTCGTCAACCACAATTTCGATAACGGCCAGTTTTCTTCTTTGCAATGCGGCATTCGCCATCTTGAGCCGGAGCGCCGGGGGGTGCTGGTCTGTCTTGGAGACCAGCCGCACATCCAGGTTGAGTGGGTGAAAAAAATCATGGAAACATTAAAAAATACACCTGGCGATATCTTTATTCCGGTTTTTCAGGGCAAATCCGGCCATCCCGTTCTTTATTCCTCAGCTCTCTTCCAAAAGATATTAAGCATGTCGCCCACACAAACCGCCCGTGATTTACGTAATGATAAATCGGTCAAACTCGTTCATGTACCGCTTCAAAGTTCCGGAATTTTACAGGACGCGGATTACCCGGAGGATATAAAACAAATTAAAAAATTCTTTTAAAACAGGGCGGGAATTCAGCTATTCAAAGACATCTCATACCGGATACACCCCACAAAATTTTCCTTAAACCGGCCGATTTCACGGAAACCGGCGGAGCGGTACATCCGTTGCGCCGGGTGGAAAAAAGCAAAATCGTCCAGTTCCTTCCACTGCCGTTTTAAGCTGCCTGAATGCTGCGGTAAATACGCCAGCAGGCCGCTATAACTCTCGCGCAGGATGGAATAAACAGTCCCGCACCCAAATTCTGTAACGGGACAAAATTGCAGTTTGTTGACCGGTTTTGAATTATCCTTTTGTATCAAATCAGATCACTTTAAACTCGATCAATAAAACGTAAACACCTGATAAAAGTACCACAGCGGCTATAGACAAATGGATTTTGTTCAAAATTTTCGGCTTTATCTTGTGCCCGTATAATTCTTTAAAAATATCAAAAAGGAATAAAAATCCTAAAAAAATGATCCAAACAGCAAACGTTAAGCGGCCCTGACCTAAATATAAAAATCCTGTTATGGTAAAAATCAATCCGAATAACAGGTGTAGCGCCTGTAAAATAATCGGCTTGTTGTGACTCATTTACTCTCCAACTGATTTATCGTTGACTCTTTAAAGATTACAATATTCATGACGTGTTGCGTACACATTGGTTATGGTATTTTTTCAATTTTCAAAAATTAATCCTTTTATATATATCGGTTTCTTTCACAAAGACCGCATTCAATCCGGAACAAAGTGCATCATTAAGCGTCTGAATAAATAAACCTGAATATGATACACTTGTATCGGAAAATTATTTATATTTTTTATAGAAATTCCGCAATCCAAACAAACCGTATGAACCGGACGCATAGGAGATCTTTATGAAAAATTTCATCGTCACTTTTCTTCTGGGTATTTTATTGACGACAAATCTTCTCTTTTGCCAAAAAGCCGCTGAAAATTCAGATCTGGATAAAAAAGTCAAAACCTGGCTTGATGAGCACGCCTACAACTGGCATGATATGAACGTTCCGTATACCGACGGGAAACTGCTGTACGATCTGGTGCTCAAGAACGGCTACACATCTGCCCTGGAAATCGGCACATCCACAGGCCATTCCGGCATCTGGATCGCCTGGGCATTGAGTAAAACCGGCGGCAAGCTGATCACTATCGATATCGACGAACGGCGCCACAACCAGGCGTTGCAAAATTTTAAGGACGCCGGAGTGGCGGAATACATCGATGCCAGGCTGGCCGATGCTCATGAACTGGTCAAAGAACTAAAGGGACCGTTCGATTTTGTCTTCAGTGACGCGGACAAGGACTGGTACAAAAACTATTTTATCGACGTGGCTCCGAAACTCAAGGTGGGCGGATGCTTTACGGCACACAATGTATCCATGAGGTATAGCGGCGGCGGAATAAAGGAGTTTATCGACTATGTAAAAAGCCTGCCGAATTTTGACACCCATATCGATAAAGACAGCCGGGCCGGCGTCTCCATCAGCTACAAAAAATCCGAATAGCGAACCCGTATGAAAGGACATACGGAGCAACTCAAACGCCGGCTGGGCCTGTTTCCGGTCACTAACATCGTGATCGCCAACATGATCGGCGCCGGTATTTTTACGACCTCCGGCCTGCTATTGGCCGATCTGAAAAATCCGTTAATTTTAATTCTGTTATGGATTGTCGGCGGCGTTATAGCACTTGCAGGGGCATTGAGTTACGGAGAACTGGGCGCCGCCATGCCTCTAGCCGGTGGAGAATATATTTTTTTATCCCGTTTATACCACCCGTTGTTCGGCTTTTTAAGCGGCTGGGTGTCGTTTATCGTGGGTTTCTCCGCA
>JAFGEC010000507.1 GCA_016931775.1 Candidatus Zhuqueibacterota bacterium
GGGATCGTGGTAATCGACCAGTCCGTAATCAAAACATAAAAAATCCGCACCTTTTTTATTCTTTAACCAGTAATCCAGCACCGCCCAATCACGGCTGCCGATGGGGACAAAGGTATCACGCCCGGATTTGCCCAATTCCTCGCCGCCGTCACCCTGGATCACAATGTACGGTCCGCCCACCAGAGCATCCGGCCGAACGGCTTTAATTGCTTCATAAACCTGATTGTACATATCGGTATAGCGTATATAATCCCAATTGTTCAGCGAACTGCTCCAGTAACCTTTTAATTCGTTCCACACCTGAAACCAGGTCACATCCCTGTATCGATCGGCAATTTGTGTGCATAATTCAACAAAATCCGACACATGCCCGTCGGTAACCCTGTTCTCCATGTCCCAGTCACCGGCTTCCTTCATCCAGCCGGGTGCGGAACACAATGTCAGCATCAACCTGTCGCCCCCTGAGGCCAGGGAGTTCAGCAGATCCACACGCCGGTCCAGATCGTTCCAGTAAAAGACACCGGATTCAGGCTCGGGATTACCCACACCCCACCCCATGATGTGCTGATTCTGGAAAGCACAATTGCCGCTGAGCAGCGCACGCGCTCGAGCAACCGCCTCGGCATGCCCGTACTCCCAATAATAGTGTGTATGGGTAACACCGATCTGAAAACGGCTTTGCACACCGGGTACGTCCGGTCGAATGGTTATCACGACGTCGCCGGCAAGTACCGGGAACGCTAATAGTAAAAATACGAAATAACTTTTCATCCACGTTTTCCTGTAAATGCGGAAATAAAGTTAAGCGTTCAATTATTAAAATGCAAGTATAATGTCGGCGTCAGAATAAAACCTCAGTTTCGGGTGGCACAGGATAGGTGCGACGCACCTCCATTTGCCAAATTTTTGTGATTTTTATTTTTGTAAGGATGTCGAGAGCCGGTGCGTCGCACCTTCCACCTAATAACTGAGATATTACGCGTTAGATTGTAAGATATCAGTTACGGGAGGAGAGTATATTTAGAAAGTATCTTGTCAAATCCCGGGTGTCCGCGCTTTCGAACATCAAAATACTCTTTCAAGTAAAAATTATTTCCGGCACAGCATGTTTCGATCTACCCGGTTCACTTTCCTCCGGTCGGCGGCCACGATCTCACTGTCCGCGAGCCAGTTTTTCAGCAACTGGCTTATTTCCCTGACATATTTGCTACCGGGACGTCGATTCAGGTGATAGATAACCCACTTGTTCTCGCAAACATCATAGATCAATCCGCATGCCTTGAGAATCGACAGGTGCTTGGATACTGTTGATACCGCCAAATCCAGCACTGCGGTGATCTCGCAAACACACAACGGCCGGATCTCGAGCATTTTAAGAATTCGGATCCTGTTTGGCTCGGAAAGTGCTTTAAATATGGCTGCCAGATCGTCCATGCAAATCTTTCATTTCGATAACTAACGAAATGTGCGAAAAAATATAATTGAGGGCAAGAGAAAAAATATAAAGTGGTTCGTTTAGTAAAAGTTATCTTTAAAGTAGGATATTTTTAAATGCAGTCTCATTCAATTTAATCTATTTACTCGAACAGTATTTTTCATTTGGCTCAAAAAAGCCAAACATTTCCTGGAGAAACGGTCGTTTATCATTGATTATTGTTCATTGCTCACTGATTTTTGCAATCACATATTCCTCGCCTTTTCCAATATTCGCGGCACGGCATCATCCATAATCTCCTTCATGTCCGCAAAGTTGAACGTCCGCTGTTCGAAGGTCCGGGTTTCCAGGGCCTTCAGGAATCTATTCTGAAACTCGCCAAAATACGAGCCGTAGATATGGTAACTGTCCGCCTGGTGCACGTAACGGCCCAGTCGCACCTTTCTGCCGGATAACCGTTCGATCTGGCGGGCAATTTTTTTCTGCAATTGAATGAACGCAAACATGTTCATAAAGGACGCCTTATAGGCGTCGTTGGATCGGAACCGGATGTTGGTGTTCAGAATGTGCTCTCCTTTTTCATCCGCCAGCAGGCGGCACCATATACTTTGTAAACAAGCCGGATCGTAGCAAAAGTTATCCTCCCACACCTTCCAGGTGATGGCCTGGGCGCGGCGTGTGTATGGTGTTTTGGCTAATTTTTGTGCCACCATATCGATCTGGTCGTACTTTTCCTTTGTACCCGGGATCGTATAGTTAAAAAGCCGCTGATGGTATGTATACTCCCAGCGTGTATCCTCGCTGTCGTCGGCGGAACTGCGTACGCAATGGTCCTTGATACCGTCCAGCACTTCCATCACGTATTCCTGCAAATCTTCCGGTCCGCCGGGGAAATCCCGGTGGATCATAGGTTCCGCCAGCGGATCGTGCACCACGATGGTCATGGAACAATCCTTGCTGGGCGGATCTTCCGGTTTATCGTACTCTGTTTTTATATCGCATCCGTTCCGGTACACGGAAATCAATGAATTTTCCCACGCCTCAGCAAGGGATTTCCCTTCCACCATTAATACGGGGATATGACCGTTCATGAGCACCTCCAATTAATAGGATTAATTGAACTATTCGGATTATCGCATAATTTGACACATTGAACGACTTGATGTAAAGAGTTTCGAGTTATATTCATCCATAATCTTTTCAAGCTGTTTGATTGTCAATTTTGACACATCCATCTGAAATTTCCGCCGATAATCTTTTCCAGACGATCCAAGGAAACGCCACCATCAGACTTTTTTATAAAGAAAAAATTCCAGTTTTTCTTGAACACGAACGGGCTGTTTATCGAGCGATTCGTTTAAAATCTCTTCGATTTGAGCGACGGCAGTTTTATCTGTTATTTTTCCCCCGTTATCAAAATCAAATTTTTGCAGTTCGATCCGATTTTCAAAAATCCATTCCGTTTCTACAATTTTCGAACGATGCGGAATAAAGGGGCTGCGCTCCATGTATTCTCGGCTTGACCGCAGTGCATCTGTTTCATCATGAAAAACGTTAAACAACCGCTGGACCTGACCGTCAAGACACGGTTCGACAACAATCAACCACCCGCCGGGAGAAAGCACCCGATATGCCTCGGACAGCGCTTTTTCGCCGTTTTGATGATGCAGTGACAGGGTAAACAATACAATATGGAAATAATAACGGGGAAACGGTATATTTTCTCCGGAACCGGCACAAAACATAACCACGCTGGATTTTTTTTTTGCTCTTTTGATCTGTTCAACTTCCGTATCGATACCGGTAAATTCCTTCGTTTCGTCGGCAAGAAATGCAGAGATACGTCCGTCACCGCATCCGATTTCCAGTACGATGCGGTTTTTAAAAGACGCCAGCTGTTTCAAGGTAAAAATTTCCAGAAAATCCGGATCTTGTATCATCTTGTTCCGCTATTTCTGACTTTCCAATAGTAATTTGTCGCTTTTGAGCATATCATCCATATAGGCCACAAAAGAGCCCTGAAAGTTTTCCTTTATTTTATCCCAATGCAAATGCAGTTTTTGGGTACGCATAAAATACAGAATATAGGATTCCCATGGTTTATAACTTTCATACTCGAGAAAATTGTTTTTCCATTGATAATATATATTTTCATAAAAAATCATCCACCATACCATCAGCTGAAGATACCGGTTCTGATCCACCTGATCGAGTTTTTCGAAATTTTGCGAACCGCGCAGGCACAGCTCGTTCAGTTCACGATCCTTCACAATTTCGATGTGAAACGGAATGGATATATCCACCAGCGACTGAACATTGCGTGCACGCGTTAATTTTGTATTTTCCCGCAGTTCGAGCCATAAAAACCATACGGAGACGATAAAAAATACGGCCTGAGCTACCAGTGCCATATTACCCAGATCACTCCAACTCATACCGAATCCTTGTTTTTCACCCGGCGGGATAAAAATGTGGTTTTATCGATATCCCGCCCCAACGACAGGCGCAATGCAGCAGCAATAGCCGCGATACTCAATCCCAAAAACAGTATATCTTTGGAGGTAACAAAATCCGTACCCACCACGAAACGAAGAAAATTAATGATCAGGATCATCATAATCACTTTACCGAGCACGTTTTTAAATTCTTCCAAAGAACCGAAAATAAGCCAATCGGGACGCACATCGTTTTGCCGTTCAGCCGGTTCGATGTGGGAGATAAACAGATCGTAAATTCCCAGACCGAAAATGAGCAGCACGATACCCAGCAGGAAATCATCCACAATGGTAATGATCACCACAATGACCTCATTGCTAAAGACTTCAAAATACAGTCCCTCATGCACCAGATGGATGATAAAATTTCTGCACAGATAAACGGTTTCCAGCAAACCCATAACGAAAACCACAGCAGATCCCGCCAACAAACCGATAACACCTAAAATGATAATAATGCGAAAATTCCATAAAAATGATTCCAGGACATTTTCGTAACACTTTTTAATTGTTTTTTTATTTAATTCCACGGAATCCTCCACTTTTCCCAAAGGATGAATAGAATGAATTTATAGAATAATGTATACAAGTTCAAGATAATAATTCACACTTTTAAATAGACGATCAAGGAGCGGCTGGAAAAACATCCAGTACATTTTCAATTTATAGCAATTTAATTCTTTTTCTGCTTGCTCGGACTTTGATTCTAATTAAAAATGTAACTTTAACCTGTTTTTATAACAATATCCAGCTCGAAAGAATATAGATAAAGTAAAAAACCAAAAAAAGATAACAGGTCGCACCAAGGACAAACAAGCCGCTACCAAAAGTGGTAATTTCACCCAAAATGATTCTCTCCTGCGATTCGATAATGCATTATTTCAGAATTTGTATTCTAAAACGGTTTAATTCACCACCAAATCCTGTATGAATATTGAAATGATATGCCCGCATACGCTTAAAGCTGTTTAAAAACAGGATCATGCGCTCGTTTTCCAGGTGAAAACGTAAAAAAACAGCACAAATATTATAAATATTTTGTACGAAAATTCTAGTTTACAGTAAACAAAATATGTTCAAGATGAAATTTTTGTCCAATCCATAATAAAAAGTACATTAATAAGACGGCATATCCGCCGCTTATGATATCGTCGAGAACGATCCCCCAGGAATTTTTCATATGCCTGTCAATTTGTCGCGCAGGAGGGATTTTAATGATGTCTAGAATTCTAAATAATAAAAAACCCCATAACGCTATTTGCCATATTTCACCTTGATGAAAGAGAATCGGCACAACTAAATATCCCGCAACTTCGTCGAGCACAAAATGGCCCGGATCTCCGCTTTTCCAATATTCTTGCGCCCACGGAGTCAGGAGATGATTTGTTATGATTATTAGTATTAACACAAAAGTCAGCACAAAAACATGAAGATTATTTGGAAGAAAAACAACGGTCAAAACGTGTAACAAAACACCCAATAACGCGCCGAAAGTACCGGGCGCAACAGGGGATAAGCCTAAACCGAACGCAGAGCCAATCAGTAAATTTATATTTGTTTGAATTTTTTTCATTGGATACTTTTGCCTTTAATGATCAACAGAAATTATTTTAACAAACAATCACCAAATTTTTTACACAGTTATTTGGCACTATTTTAGGATTACTTTTCCAAGCAAAGATAATAGAAAAAGTCGAAGAATCCAACCAGAAAATACCGTTTGTCCCTCCACTCTGATTAATGATACCATTTTCTCTTGCAATTCAGTAAATAAATATTATTTTAAAATCAAAAGCTCATGAAACAAACAACACATTTTACATCACACTGGTTTCAAATAAAAGAAATCAATACCGGCCTGTATATGATCCGCGAACCGGACCACGTGCAGAGCTATCTCGTCCTGGGTCGCAACAAGGCTGCGCTGATTGATACCGGTATGGGATTTTGCGATATTAAAAAAGCTGTGGAAAGCATCACCCGGCTGCCTGTCACCGTCCTCAACACCCACTGGCATTTCGACCATATCGGCGGCAACCGGCTTTTTTTACAACGGGGAATATCAAGGATAGAGGCAGCTCTGGTTGCAAAATCCGTGGCCAATTCGCAATTGAGGGAGGTGTATATCACTCCCTGCCAGCGTCAAGGTATCCGGTTTCCACAGGATTTTTATCCCTTTTTGTATCAAATCACCGGCACACAACCGACCTTTACCATTGACGACGGTCAGTTTTTCGATTTAGGAGATAGAACCTTGACCGCCATCGCAACACCGGGCCACACCCGCGGCAGTATATCCTTTCTCGACAGCCAAACATCGTGTCTTATGTGCGGTGATTTTGCTTACAGGGGTCTGATTTTCGCACAATTCCGGGACTCGGATATAAAGGTATACATGAATTCTTTGCGTAAGGTATCCGCGATAAAAACCATCAAAAACCTGCATCCGTCCCACGATAATTTTACCGTACCGGCATCGTTTTTATCGGACCTGCTGGCGGGATTCGAAAAAATAAAAGCCGGATCCTTATCCCCTGTTGAAATCGTTCACTGGGGCGGACGGGTAAACAGATATGACTTTGAGGATTTCGGAATTTTAACACCGGTACAGGGTTCGGATGGTGTTGAGCTGTTCGGGTAACTCGTCGTTTGAAGATAAACGATTTTTTTGAATACCGTAAACTCGTTTAATAGAGTGGGGCTGGTCTCAAGAATTTATTAGAAATCTTTTCCTATTCCACCTATGAAAGTACTCGTATTGGATCCATTTTGAATAAGAATATTTTTAATTTTAAACAATCCCGGATTAAATTATAGGAAAACATCTGCGTCCTCAATAACCTTCACATTGCGTCTGAATATCCCAAAATCTCCGGAACGGTTAAATTTCTGCAGCCGGTTGCGCAATATCCGGTCCCGTTCAGAACCGCTGTTAAAACTTCCATCCGGCACATCCAGCTCCTCTTCATTCAAACCGATATGGATAGGTATTGTCACATTACCCTCAAGCAATCCCAAGACACTGACCACATCATCCAACGTCGGGGGTATATAATCTCCTGCCAGAAACTGTTCATGCAAACCGGAACCGTCAGCAACAAAAACGGGATTGATACGTACCGAAACCGGCAGGCCGAAATAATCCCCCAGCCGCTGAATGTGCCGGACCGTTTCTGCGCACTCGGCAATGGCGTCGCTGCGTGACATAAATGCAGCGGGCTTGAGTAACACATTTTCATCTATGGACACAGGATAACCGGTGCGATGGTAAATATCCGCAAGCATGTTATAGACTCCCTGTACCATCTCCTCGGGATATCCTTTATTTAACACTCTGTTGCGTAAAAAAGGATCCTGAGTCTCGTACCCGGCGGAAATTTGCAATTGAAGAGGGGAAGGACGGTGTTTTGTGGTACCGGATATACGGTGTAATTTATCTAGAAGCGATAAAATTCTATCCTCCGTAATACTGTCAAAGCGAGTTTCCAGTTCGATAATTTCCATCCGGACCAGAACCCCGTTCAGAACGGTAAATATCTTATCCAGCACGTCGACGGGCATGGTGCAGGTATCCAGAATGCTGCCGTTATTGGATAAAAACACTCTTTTAACACTGTTTTTTTCCACTGCGGACAGTTGTGACAATACGTAATGAACCTGGGCAAGGATATCCATTTCACTCACATCCCCGGGTGATGACACAGAAGGCAGCGAACAAAAACTGCACTTTGCCCAACGGCACCTTTTTGTATACAGCGCAATAAACAACTCTTTGCCGAGAGGTGTATCCTGCAACCAATAAAATATCGGACGCTGCGGTCTTTTACTGTTATTGGATATAATATCTTTCCTTCTCGGCATCACAGGTTCAAGGCACGACCGGTCGATAACGCATTTTGTATGAATATATATTTTATTCATTTTTTACCCCATTTATAAATAGCAAAAAATAAGCGTTCACAGATACAGCCGACATTTTAGACTATCCTCGCCCGGCAATAAAATCGATCCCACCTGGTATTGGTTGTGTAACGAATGGAAACCTCGACGGCATCATCCTCTTTAACCTGCATATCTTTTTCCAATGGAACCACAACCGGGGGCATCAGACTATCGGAAGAGTCAAAAGTAATATTCTGATAAACAACAAGAGGTGATGTAAGCCGAACACTGTTGATCCATCCGTTTGCAGTCGGTTTTAAAATCACACGGTGGTCGACCTCCGGGTCGTTGTAATCACGAAAAATAAATTGGGAAAACAACGCCCTGTCCGAGCACACCCGCGGTTCCGGGATGCCGCTAAATTGAAAAAAATGGGTTCTCAACTCGATCAGGTCCTCGAACCGGTATTCGGAAAAGGTCAATTCGATATAGTTGTCGATTCTTTCCGGAAGACAGAACCCGTTTTCCGCCAATAATCCGTTTTGGATATGATTCATAATAGAAATCTGTGGTTCGGTGACCTGCCAGGTGCTGAGATTTTCGGCGATCACCACATCCACAGTTTCACCGTCTAAATCCGCCAGTGTAACATCGCGTACATCTTTTACAATCAGCTGAATCCGGTCACCGTATGGGCTTGAAGAAAAATTCTGACCCGCAAATTTGGCGACAGCCGTATCTTTTTCAACGGCATAAACCTTGTCCGCCCCCGAACGAGCAGCCAGAAGCGATAAAATGCCGGAACCGGTGCCGCTTTCCAGCACCCTTTTACCCGCACAAACCCGCTGGATGGCATTGCGAAAAGGTGTCACACGCTTCTTATCGGAAACCAATTCATAATGATATGATAAACACAGGGCATCCCGGCAATCCGGATTATTATAATCAATTCTCGAGGTCAAAGAATTCACCTTTCTATTTAAATACAACGTGATAAAAATAAAATCCGCCACAAAGTACGAAAAACAGTCCGACGATAAAAAGACACATATTATTTTTTCTAAGCTGATTTATACCATGCTTCGGGTCCACATACACATTCGCCGTTTTTAAACCCAAAATGCGATTATCCTTTTCCGTTCTCGTCCAAATGGTTACCGTGCGGTTCCTGTTCAAATCATCAAGCAGCATGTCCGTATCACCTGTATCTTTCCATATATCTTCGTCCAGGTGGATTTTTTCACCGGATTTTAATATAAAAACCATCTCATATTGACCGCGTTTGGTCTTGTCCAATGAAATATGCTGATAATCCAGTTCCTTACATACAAAATTGCTTTTACGTATACTTCCGCACAACCGCCATTTACAAATCCCATAGCCAGAAATAAAAAGACCCAGGGAGATGACAAAAAGCGCCGAATATTGCATTCTTTTTTTATACACCTTTACCCCTTGTACTATTCACCAGTTACTTTAATTATAAGATGCACGAATGGAAAAATTTTTGAAAAAGGTTTCTTGTGGATTTTTGCACCGACCAGAAATATCGAATAACAGCCACTCACACCGGTGGTTCAATCGATTCGGTCGACCCGTTTACTGTACCAGTAAATCAGTAACCCCACTAAAACCCCGCCCGCAACGATAGCGGCTTTTGTGATTGATGAAAATTCGTCTGAAAAGCCGTCGATAAGTGAAAGAACCAAGCCAACAATACCCAGCACAGCGACCATCAGACGTTCATTTTTGCCACGCTCCACGTCTATTAATGATTGCAAAGTTTGCAGGGTGAGTTGTGCTTCATCGTTTCGGGTTTGATAATAATCAAGATCCACCTTAATTTGCAGGCCGGAAAGGGAAAAATGCTCACCAAACAGCCGCCACATATCCTGATATTTATGTTTAACCACATCGTCATTTAAAATAAACTCGAGATTTTTCAGGTTTGCCTGAATGCCCAACACGCGATGTCTCAGGTTGCCCATGTTTTCAATGAGATCATCCAGCAATCCGGAAATGATGATAATCTTGCGTTCCAAGGCGCGCAGATTTTCCGTACAAACCTGACCTTTTAATATATGCGCCAATTTCTGCTCAGCTTCGTCAAGAGCGGGAATTTTATACTCATATATCTGGTAAGCCAGGTTAATTTTAAGAAACGAAAGGCTCAGACGCGGCAAAATATAGTTTACAAACCAGGAACCGGCGTACAGGCTTGCTTCATCCCGGCGTACCAGTATCAACATATGCGGTCTTGATTTTTCCGGGTTAACCTGACAGGTATACACCTTCCGGCCGCCGGTGTAGAAAGATTGGTTAAACACCATATCCGGAGCAGGGCATAGCAAAACACCCCACTCAAAAGTGATCACATTCGGTATTTCCTCACATTCGGTGAGGTTATAAAAAAGCTCGAGTCCGTCTGTTTCAACATTAAAAATACCCGATATTTCAGCGTATAAACATGTGACCTGCCCCATCCACAATTTAAGCACGTTTTCGTCATCCATCGGCGCACCATAGTTTTCAAAACACTCATATAAATTAAAAACATCGTCAGAGGAACTTTCACCATGCCGCATTGCGGCCAGTTGGATATATGTACTGTCGTGAATGGACCGGGCTTCAATTAAAAAGGACCGATTTCCATTTTGATCATCGATTTTTTGAAGCTCCGGCAACCAGTCGGTTCCCGCTAATCGGCGGCTTTTTTGCCGGCCTTGTCCGGAATCCGGTATCTGCCGGATGGGCATTCTCTCATTCAGGCCTGCCTGGTCGTTCAGCCAACTATATCCCTTTTCGATCTGCTCCCAAATGGTATTCCAATTATGCTGCCGGACCATCGTGTCATCTGTTGCATGCCACTGGGAAAAAAACTGGTACCGGTATACAGTCACATCATTCACTTTTTTTATCTAACATTTTTACATGCATCAAGATCGTCTCCATACCTTCAATAATGTGCTGCGCAAGTATTTTTTCCTTTTCCTTGGATTCAATTTGCCGTGAAGGTGCAACAGCACCGCGAAGCACTGGCTTTTGAGGTTGTTCATACTGTTCGTCCAATAGCTCCTTCAATATTTCATAACGGATAAAAAGTAGTCTCAGTGTACTTTTCGCCTTATTGATGTTCCCTCGTTTTAATTCCTCAAGAATGGTGTTTAATTCACTGGTAAATTCCTGCCATTTGTCACCCAATTTGTTGCGAATCATAGCCAAGTTGGAATCAATGATATAGAGGTACTTTCGCACATTCATATTTTCCTCCGTCTATTGCCGCCATATATACATATTAGATGCGGAAAAAGAAAAAAATTTAACTCATCCTTGGATCGCGCGTCCGAATAATAGATGGCCGCAGATCCCGCTCTGCGCATTGGCATCAACTTTTTCTATCCGTGTTGAATCCGTCCCGCACTGCGGCATCAGTGGCCAAAAAATAAAAATTAAGTTATATAATTTCAATAATTTAGCAATAAATGTTTATATTTTCAAGTTGACGCCGAAGCGCTTTGCGGGATCCGTGGCTTTTTCATCACAAAACATTCACCTACATTGTACTCACGTCTTAACAACGGATTTATCGTTTAAGACTATTTATCCAGCGCGCAACGAAATCCCAAATAATCCTTCTTCTCTTGTTCATCAACGGCATTTCTAGAACTGCAACAAACCTGTAAGGGAAAACTGAGCCAGGAACCGCCTTTTACGATTTTTTTCTTCTCGTCACCCTCCATATGGTCACTGGTCCATTCCCACACATTTCCTGCCATATCCCGGCAGCCGAAAGGACTGATATTCTTATCATATCGATTTATGTCCGTTGTTCGTCTTACCAGCTCATCGTGATTGCAAAAGCCTCCGTCCGGCACGTCATTTCCCCAGGGATAATTTCTACCATCCTCACCCCGGGCGGCTTTTTCCCATTCTTTTTCCGTTGGTAACCTTTTACCGATCCATTTTGCATAAGCGTTGGCATCCTGCCACGACACCCCAACAACCGGTTGATTATCTCTGTTAAAATTATCATTATCCCAAAACGCCGGAGCGGGATATTTTTCAGCTTCCATAAAGGCCCGGTATTGTTCGTTGGTTACCGGGTATTTATCAATCCAAAACTCGTCGACAAGAGTTTTATTATTATCCTTTCCGAAAAGAAACTCGCCGGCCGGCACTTTGACCATACCGGCATATTCATCTTTTACCTGCAGCAGCGTATTTTTAAATTCAAAAGCATCCTGAAACCGGTCAACCGGCTCCTGCTGCAACGCCTTTTGTAATATTTCATCCCAATAGCTACCCAGATCGTCATTAAAAGCTTTGACCGATTTATAAAACGGTGGCGGGAATTGTCCGGTAAGCAACTTGTACAATGTGACGCCCAGAGAGTACAAGTCCGCCCGAAAATCCACGGATTTCTCCGGGTCTTCCTGTTCAGGAGCGCAATAATGCACGGATAAAAAATTACCATCTCTGAAAGAGTCGTTCAGCCATCCGATTTCAGCGATGCCGAAATCGGCAATTTTGGCCACATTGTCTTCGGTCAACAATATATTCCCCGGCTTCAAGTCCCGATGCACAACACCCTGACGATGGAGGTAACCCAATCCGTCACAAATCTGTTTGGCCACATTCAGCACTTCTGTTTCAGGCAGTGGAGTGGTGTTAAAAAAATCCTCCTCTTCATTGATCATTTTACCCAGACTATTGTGTAAAAGTTGCATGGAATAAAAAGGGATATTTTCATCCTCATCGATGTCAAAATCATACAATCCAAGCACGTTCTTGTGATCCAATTTTGCCATGACATGGGCTTCGCCGATAAATCGTGTGCGCAGTTCCTGAACCTGATGGGGCAAAAACATGTCTGGGGGAGGATAAAACAGTTTGATGGCCACAACTTTTTCAACCGGCATCAAACGGGCACGGTACACAATACCCATACCGCCGCTACCCAGCCGTTCGTCAAGAACGTATTTGTACACGTATTTGTTTTTGAGCCGTTTTCTTGTAAAGCTGTCTCTCATGGTCTAATCGAAATGTAAATCTTTGATCTGCTTTTCATATATTGCAAACTCATCGCTGTTTTTCCATTCCGGATTTCGCTCGAAAACCGGTTTTTTTATTTCCATCTCCGTCACCTGATTGCCGGAATTATTAGGATCAAGTGAAGGCCGTGAAAAGATAAAAATGCGATTCGGCAGGTATATGGCTTCCTGAATATCATGTGTCACCAACAATATAGTTGGTTTTAGTTTCCGCCAGATACTCAACAGCAGTTCCTGCATTTCCGACCGAATTTTAATATCCAGTGCGCCAAAGGGTTCATCCATCAGCAGCACATCAGCCTGAACGGCAAGGGTGCGAGCTATAGCCACACGCTGTTTTTGGCCGCCGCTCAATTCTTTGGGGTAGCGGTTTTCAAATCCCGAGAGTCCCACCAAATCGATAAAACGGCGGGCGGTTTCGTGGCGTTGCTTTTCCGGTATTTGCTGCAATTTTAAGCCGAATGCCACATTTTCCAGCACTGTAAGCCACGGGAATGAGCTGTAACTTTGAAAAACCATACCGCACATCCCAATCTGGACCGGTCTGCCCTTGATCGCAACTCTCCCGGTAGTAGGCGTCTCGAGACCGGATAAAATACGCAAAACGGTGGTTTTGCCGCAGCCTGAAGGTCCTACAAATGTGATAATTTCTTTTTGGTTGACTGCAAAAGATAGATTCTGCAACGCTACCGCCTGATTCGGCGGTTCGCCGAAGTATTTGCATATACCATCAAATTCTATAAAAGGTGTCCAAGGTGATTCTATCATGTTATTATCCGTATATTTTTCCTGTTATTTGCCCGGCGATTCCTTCCATGCGAATGTTTTTGCATTATACCAGGCGATAAGACGATCCGAAACAAATCCAATGATCAGGATGATTATAATACCGGCAAAGATCCAGTGGGTCAGTGACCGTTTCTGGCCGATGGTGATCAACCGTCCCAATCCATAAGGTGCGTTGATAATTTCCGCCAGAATAATATAGGTCCATCCGATGCCCCACATGACTCGAGCGTTTTCATAGACCAGCGGCTTGGCGCCCTGCCAGAGCACAAGGTAGATCACCTGCCACCTGGTTGCTTTCAGGGTATAAGCTGTTTCCAAAAGAACCGTGTCGACTTCCTCCACGGCTTCGATCACCAGGGGAAGAAGATACACCACTATACCGACAAACAGAAACAGAATTTTCATTGTTTCATCCATGCCGAACCAAACGATAAACAGTGGTATCAATGCGGCTATGGGTAAATAGCGCAGCGGGCCCGTGAACGGGTGAATGGCGTGTTTCACCACCGGAAAAGTGCCCATCGCAATTCCCAACGGAATGGAAACAACCATTGCCAGGATAAAACCTGCCAGTATACGCACAAAACTCCACAAAACGTGCATATACAGCTCTTGTTCCATCCACAGCTCCCCAAAAGCTTTCAGCACCGCATCCGGTGCCGGCAGAATGAGTGAACTGACTTTACCCGAATAACTTAACGCACTCCAGACAGTAAGCATAAGCAAAGCAACCGTTCCACTCAATACCAGTTTTGTCGTATTTGAAATGGAAGACCGGATATCAAAGATTCTGTTTTTTTTCTCATTCATTCCATTTTACCTTTTTGAAGAAAATTACCGTCATCGAGGCCCCTCGATCAAGAGGGGCCTCAATGAGTATAAAATTGTCAACTGTTAAATTTTACCCACCATAACTGCGGATCACGATATCCGTACGGCGGTTGCGCGCTTTACCCTCAGCCGTGGCATTGCTGACGGACACGGGTTTGCCGTCCCATGGCTTGTCCCAGGCATTGCCCTTGACTTCAAATCGTTGCGCCGGCATCCTGAACTCTTCTATGAGAAAATCTCTTACAGATGTCGCGCGTTCGAGCGATAAACGCTTGTTCAGATCATAGGATCCGGTATTATCCGTATTACCCTCGATGCTGACGTAGCATCCGCCGAATGTCGACACAAACTGGGCCACTTCATTACGCACCACGGTTTGCGCATTGTAATCCAGTGAGGCGCTGCCGACTGGAAAGTTGATGGTCACCTGCTTGGTAATGGCATCCTTGCTCTCTCCTGTCGCCTTGGGCAGCACACCCTTTGCAACCGGATCCGCTCTTTGCTGTCCGCGAAAGGCCGTCTCTGCATCCATCAGAAATGCGGTGTTACGCGACTCCTTCGCCTGGGCGATTTCATTGATTTTACCCAGTACCCGCCATAGTTTTGAAGCCTTTTCAAAAATTTTATCGTATCCAACGGGATTGAAAGAGTCAAAAAACGCCATATTGTCCGCATGGTTGGGCAGATGCACGTCACCGAGCATATCGCGGGAATCGCTTTCGGCCAGATTGAATCCCTTGGCCATCAATTTAATCACTGGTTCGGGATCTCGGTGTACCTTATCAACACCGTCCAGCCATCCGGTCACAAACCTTTTCACCGCTTCCGGGTGTTTATCGATAAAATCACCGCGGGCGATAAAAATGTCGGCGATCAGGTTGGTGGCTTCGCGGGTGGACATGAGAATTTTTCCGCCCGGCCGCTCACGTGCGGCAATATAAACGTCCGGACTCCAGCTTACAGTGGCGTCCACGCGGCCGGCCTTGAACACATTGGCGGCGTCGATAGCGGAATTGACAAAACGCCATTGAACGTCACGTGGTTTCAATCCGGTCTCTTCCAGCACAAACAGGGCAAAATAATGGCTGGGGGTGTCTTCTGCCACGGAAATACTTTTGCCCACCAGGTCTTTGGCTTCTTTAATACGGGTGCCATCCACTGCGATGGCGTCGCCGCCGCGGCTCCAGTCGTACTGCATGATACATTGGGGATTCAGTTCCTTCAATGCCGGGTATTCCAGCGCATAGGCATCCACGGTGCCCCAGACGATATCGATTCCGCCCTTGTCGCCGCCGGCCTTGAAGGCGCTGCGTGACTGTACGAAATCGTCAATGACATTGAGCTTGACCTGAATGCCGTGATCACGGTAAAAATCACAGTCCTTGGTGGCGTCAAAACCGTTATTTTCCATGATACCACCGGCATAACCGCCCCAGGTCACAATACCGACCTGGATCGGACGGTCGATGGGACTATCCTTACCTGTTACGGTCACCTTGTTTCCCAGCCGTTGCCACAGCAAAAAACCGAACACCAGTAAAATGATGACGATAACGATAATTGGACCTTTTTTCATAAGCCCTCCTGATTTTAAGAAAAAAAAATAATGAATTAGCTGCTTATTCCAACATTTTTTGAAATTTTTCACTGGAACCGCAAATCAGTAAATAGACCGCTTCAAGAATACCTAAAGCCAAAAATCCCAATGCAAGATCATCTATAAACAATACAACCGCAAACGCACCGGCAAATAATAGAATAATATTGTAAATCCAGGTAAAAGCCTTGATGTAGGGTTTAAAATCAAAAGCTTCCTTTACCTTGACGGGTTTTATGATTTTTGGTTTGGGTTTCGGTTTGGGCGGAATTTTGACCTCCGGTTCCTTGTAACCATGTTCCGGTTTTCCTGCCTCCGATTCCGGCCTGGGTTGTGTCGGCGTCTTTAATCCGATTCCCGGCTTTTTAACCGTTATCGGCATGTCCAGTTCCTGACTGCCCTTCTCCGTTGTTATGCGGAATTTAATCACATGCGATCCCTGATGACTTGTGTCCGGTTTCCACTTGAATTCCAGAGTATCGCTATCGAAAGCGGAAAAATCAGGCGGATTTAAACACTCTACTTTTTTGATCCGACTTTTATCCTCTTTTTTAATGGGAAGAACAAATCCCTGGGGTATGGGGGAATTGGGTTTTAAAACCACGTCTTCCATGGGCATAAAAGTGATATCTTCCTTAGGAGGAGGAGGTGGTGGTGGTGGCGATACCGGTCCATCACTCCCTTTAAACAACAAATCACATTGCCCCAGAAAATCTCGAATTGCCGTATAACGTTTAGCCGGATTTTTATCGATGGCTTTTTCCAGGATATTTTTATCCGTTTTAACCGGCAGGGATTGAATGACCTTGCCCAATGAGAATACATCGCAGGCCGCAGTAATACCGCTTGCATCAGTCCCGGATTGAATTTCAGGGGCGACAAATTCCTTATCCTTGGCGATCAAACTGTCCAGCAGCTTTTTATCACCCAGGGCGAGATAGAGCGATCCCAGACCGACCAATTTCACAATATTCTTATCCCGGGAAACCATGATATTGTTCGGTGTGACTTTGTAATGGCACAAGTTCTTCAGGTGCAGATAATGCAGACCGCTGCATATCTCTTTAAAAATCCTCGCTAGTTCTTCGTGACCAGTTTGAACACTCGTCAAATAATCTTTAATGGTCATACCGTCAACGAACTCCTGCACCTGATAAACCGAACTGCCAACATTTCCGGCAAATGACTTCACCTTGACCAGGTTTGTCAGCGGCCGGACGCCGTGATAAGTCAAGAAATACTGGTGAAATTTATTGACGATTTCTTCCTTGTTGGCATATTCATCCTTGAGCACTTTGACAATAACAATATTGTTTTCGTTTTTATCAAGTGCTTTATAGACCTTGAACATACCCAGGTCGTCAATGGTCTCTTGGATCTCATACCGTCCGTCGATAATTTTATCCATTTTTTAATCCTGATTTAATGTTCTTCCTGTTTCTTTTTTAGATGCAAAACTGATAATATTTTGAATATGGTAAATGAATAAATGCCTGCAAAAAATTCATCCTGAGCCAACTCAAAAACGGATTTAACTCTCTGGGTGCAGGTATTCTCCCAAAAAGTTGTTTATGCAACCTGCATTTTTTCCACCTTGTATAATTTGCTTTCCTTCTGTTCCACAATGATGGAAACAATATTCTGGTCGCTCACCATAAACGTAATTTTGATATCCAGTTCTCCGGCCGGTTTTGGCAGCAGACCACTCACATGTACGGCACCCACCTTTGAATTGTCTTTAACCTTTTTCGACGCACCCTGATAAACAACAACATCCAGCTCGGTGACATAGTCCGTGTCGGTGCCGAAAATCCCTGATCCTTTGCAAGGTGCTTCTTTGTTGGCCGGAATAATAACATGAAAATCACCATCATCCACTTCAACCCCCAGTGCGTGGGAGGTTCTTGCGTTGATCTCTACATCCTTGTCAATATTCAGGCGTCCGTCCTGAATTGCTGCATAAATGGCCGCACCCTGCGCAACGCACAAACTGGGATTAATATCGCCATAAACTTTTTTTTCACCAAATTTTTCTATCAACAAATCGGCCATGCAGGTTAACTGGCTGGAACCGCCGACTTTAATAGCTATATCGACGTCTTCCTTTCCGATATGAGCACTGGCTACCGTGCTCTCGATGATATCGCCGACTTTATCAACCCATATCTGTAAAAGCTCGTTCAGTTTTTCCCGGGATAATTCGGTATCGATATCTTTGCCGGGAAAAACCTGCGGAATAGCCACATAGGTCAATGGCATGGCTGATAAGGCTTCCTTGGCGATTTTTGCATTTTCCATCAGATTCTGATTGGCGCGCCGGATTTCTTTTTCCTTTTTCAAGCGATCTGCAGGGGACAAATTATCCGGCACCTTAAAATAGTCCTTCAGGTTTTCCGACTCAATCAGATGATCCATGACCGCTTTGTCAAAATCCAAACCTCCCAACCGGTCATCACCACCGGTCGCAAGAACATTAAATTGGATTTTCTCCTCATTAACGAACAATTCAAAAATGGTCACATCAAAGGTTCCACCGCCCAAATCAAAGACCAGAAATTTTTCCGAGCGATCGGAAAGCTTATTATCTTTATCCAATTGCCACATATAAGCCATTGCGGCAGCAATAGGTTCCTGCAGTATACCCAAAAGAATTAAATTAGCGTTTTCGGCGGCCTCTTCGGTATTTCGGCATTGATGAGCTTTAAAATAGTATGGAACAGTGACGACGGCACCCTCTTCATGAAAAACACCCTTGGGGTACTTGTTTCTAACATCCTGAACCAGCTTTTCCAGAATCATGCGCGATATATCGATGGGATTGAAGGTCTTTTTGCCCAGTACGATTTGTTCATTTTTATTGTCCATCTTTCGCTTCACACCAAAGACCGCGTTATCCGGATCGATTCGTCCTTTCTTAACAGCTATCTGACCGACAAGAAAATCGTCGTTACGCTCATCGTAATAAACCACCGAAGGCAGGGTTAAATCACCGGTTCCGACATGGTATACTTCCGGCGCCCGGCCATCCCACCTCGCAATACAACTATAGGTCGTACCCAAATCGATACCAATTACCGGATGATGGGAGTTATCTATTCCGTTAGGACTCATTCACCTCTCCTGTATTTTTGACCACGATCACCTGCGGTGATCGCATAATTTCCGATTTTTCATCATCCGGATCGACAAACTTGTAACCTTTTTTACTGATCTCCTTGATCTGATTATCTTTTAACTTTTTATCCGGTTCGGTCATGAAAGGGTCGTGAGCGTGCTCATCAAATTCATCACCCTCCTTGACAGGTATGGGGAAAATATGAAAATCCGCCAACGTTTTTTCCGCCGCATCGATCAACAGGTTATAAATATTGTACCTTTTTTGAATAATCGCTTTTTGTTCATCATGCTTTTTTATCCATTCCTCTAAATGATCTTCATAAAAATTCTGTCCGTCGACAAGGCCGTCGATAACATAAAAAAAGTAATCTTTGAAAAATTTTTTAAAATAACTTTTTTGTTTCTGATACAACTCCCTTTTCTGCCGGATGGAATGATAGTTGAAATCCCGAATAGCCTCCAACTCCTTTTTTGTCACAGAAACCTTTTCTTCCAGTTCTGCCGCCGTCAATTTTCTGATATCCTCATCATGCCAGACATATTTTTTAAGCTCTGGCAGTTTTTCAACCTTTTCCTGGCTTTCCTTGAATTGGGGGTAAAGTCGGTCGAGACGTTTCAGCATCTTATGACACAGATTCAGACTATCCTGGCGGTTCGTCAAATTTTCCTTCAACTCTTCAGGCAGTTCATCCAATTTATCGTCAAAATTTTCCGTAATTATTTTTTCAAATTCCGCTTCCAGTTTGATCATACCTTCCGGAATTCTGCTGGATTCGGTCTGTATCCAGTCCAGCTCATCTTTAATGCTTTGGTTTTGATTATCCTCTTCGTCATATTCGTGTTCATCTGCTTTTTTCAGGTCTTCAAGAATCGCCAGTGAAACTTCTTTTTTCTTTTCCTCATCCGTCGGTTTAACTTTTTTGGGTTTTTCCTCCGAAGGAACCGGCGGCTTGGCATCTTCGGGTTTCTCCAGCTCTTCAGCTTTTTTCTCCACCGGCTCGGGTATAACCTGCTGTTTTTCAGACTTTTCGGATTCGTCCGCCGGCTTGGCTTCGGATTTCTCCGACTCTTCGGTTTTTCCTGCCGTGGGCTCGGGCACGACTTGCTTTTCAACTTTTTCAGTGGGTTTTCCCGACTCTTCGGCTTTTTCCTCCAACGGTTCTACACTTTCCGTTTTCTGAGCCGG
Source organism: Candidatus Zhuqueibacterota bacterium (assembly GCA_016931775.1). GTDB lineage: Bacteria > Zhuqueibacterota > Zhuqueibacteria > Residuimicrobiales > JAFGEC01 > JAFGEC01. Next base: position 20,384 of record JAFGEC010000507.1, read on the forward strand.
TTCCCCATCGGATTTTCCCGACACCGTTTCCCCGCCTTCCGGTTTTCCGGCGGATTCTGACCGATCCTCCTCGACTGGTTTTTCACCTTTTGTTTTATCGTCTTCTTTCACCGGCTTCCCATTTGAATCGAGAGGAACTGCCGTTTTGTCCTTCCTGTCAGCACGGTCTGCTTCTTCCGGACTGGATTTATCTTGCCCTTCCGGCTTTGTTATTTTATCTTTTCCATCCATTGATTGACCTTTTAATAGATTTTTTTTTCTGTATTTCTTTTCCAGTCTTTTTTTCATCATAATCATTCACCCGGTTTATCAATTTCTTTGCAATGTTAACTCGGTCACCACATTCGCATCACCCTTTGACTGCGCCTTGATAATGACCTCATTCTGCCGGTTCACGGTAAATGTAACCGTAACGAGTTCTTTTCCCTTTGGAGCTTTGGGAATACCGGTGAGCCAAAATTCACCGATACATACCACACCTTTATCGGTAACATACTCGATATCATCATCGGCGGTCTGAAAAACGCTGATTCGCATCTGATCCTGGTCGTCAAATTGAGTGGTATAATCTTTGGATTCTGATATCTCCGGTGTTTCCTCAGACAATTCTAATCCCTTTGAGATGAGCTTGGAGAACAATTGCCGTTTTCCACCTGCCGTGATTTCAATACCTAAGTTGTGCGTAACGATATTGGTCGTATTGATTTTCTTATCCAGCTTGTCTTCTTCATTTTCAGTTTCCGTTTCTTCTACCAGTTCCGATGGTATTTCCAATGAAGCACCGAAAATAGCCGCTCCAACGGACACGACGGTTGTTGGATCCAGATCTGAATACGGTTCTTTGTTGAACATTTTCGTCAACGTTTGTTTGACAAGCGGCACTCTGGTCGAACCGCCCACCATAATAATACGGGAGATATCCTCAATGGTTAATTGAGCATTCTTGAGTGCTGTAGTAATAGGTTCTTCTGTCTGAGCCACCAGGTCGGCGATGAGCTTTTCGAATTCTTCACGGGTTATTTTTGTATCGATGGAATATTCTTTCCCGTTGCCGTCTTTAAGAAATGCCGGAATAATAATCTCTGTCTCTTTTGCCTCTGAAAGCTCCATCTTGGCTAATTCGGCTTTTTCCTTGAGTTTTTGTTGCGCGGCACGCAACGTTTTAGGACTTATACCGCCGGCTTGATCCGATTTCAGGTCAAAAATATCAATTTTTTGCTCGTTTTTAAAATCTTCAGCCAGTTTTTTCATCAAACGTTCATCAAAATCATCTCCACCAAGTTGAGGTACACCCTCTTTTGCCAACACGTTGAGGCTCGCATCGCCTTTTGAAGAATCGACCTTTAATATGGCCACGTCGAACGTACCACCGCCAAGGTCGTAAACAAGAATGGTCTGATCTCTTTCCTTTTCGAATCCGTATGCAATAGCCGCTGCAACCGGCTCCTCCAACAAATACAAAACTTCGAGTCCGGCCAGTTTACCGGCTTCTCGTGTTGCTTTTTTCTTGTTATCATCAAAATTGGCCGGAATACAAATTACGGCATACTTGGCGGTTCCACGAAGTTTAATCTTATCCTGCTGTTCCGCGCCTTCACGCAGCTTTTCCAGTATCAGTGAAGAAATTTCTGTTGGCGTATAGGTTTTACCGTAAAATTCCTTGCTCCATTCTTCATTACCTATCTCTCTTTTTATTGAACTGATCGTGTTATCGGGATTCAACAGCATCTGTTTCTTAGCCAACTCGCCTACCAAGGTTGTTTTTTCACTTTTAAAACAAACAACACTTGGCAACCACTCCCGGCCATCCACTTCGAGTACTGTACCTTTACGTTTAAAAAATATAGAAACCACCGAATTGGAAGTGCCGAGGTCTATACCTAATTTATAGGGACTGATTTTCGATTTTAATTTGGCCATCAGATTTCTCCTTTTTTATTTCTGCAACAGGCAGTAATATATTAAAAAAAAATGTATTTTACAATTCAGCAAGATTGATAAATGCTTGTAAAAGCGCATCGATGTTATCGGCAGCTTCAAACTGACCACCGGTTTTACCGGCAATTTCTTGCAACAATTTTTTATTGTAATCCTTACCGGCGCCCACCGTATCAACTCGGACATTTTCCTTCACCAGTTTATCAACCATCCTGCGCACCTGCATTTTACTATCCGGCTCGCCGTCAGACAACATGATGATTCGGCTTTTTAGTTCTCTGTTTCTATTCTCTTCAAGGCACCTTTGGGCGTACTTCAAACCGTCGGCCATATTTGTCGAACCCTGTGTTTTCATACTTTGAACTTTTCTGCCGATAAAATCAAAATCTTTTGTCAACGGACTCACAGTCTGAGCGTGAGAAGCAAAAACAACGCAACCGATAACATCCTGGCCGCTTCTTGTTTCACTTTTTATCCTTAAAAATTCCGTTACAGCTTCTTTGGTTGTTTTTAATTTCCAGCCCTCCATCGAATAGGACAGATCAATGAGCAAGACGATACATTCCGGCGATTGGGTCGAAAAAGTCTCCTCAGATGTTTCATTGACGTTTAAATCAACGTGCCCCGATGAATCGTCGCAATAAGCATGCACCTGTAAAATGTCGGATGAATCCATCTCGAACTGAACACTGACAATCGGCACACCTGCCGGCCGAACGGGAATACCATCCAAGACAAATCCACCAATAAAAGTATTTTGGGAGCAATAATCATTTTCTCCCTGGAAAACTGCGATTTCAACGGATCTCTGGCGGTCCTTGTATGTGGTGAATTTTTCTTCGACAATGGCCGGGACAGGAGTCTGTCGTTTCAACAACACTTTAAAACGGTCCGCATCCTTGCCTTTTGTCACCCGCAGGCCTAATGAATGGGCCGTAACGTTTTCCACCTCCAGTGGGGTAAAGTCGGCCTCCGGAAGGGTTAAACTGGCGGCAAGGATGGCGGCACCACGTGCTACCTCTTCTTCGACTTTTTCTGATGTGTAAGGATCTTTAATCTCACGGGTGACAAGTTCGCGTACAGCTACATTATAGGTCGACCCACCTACCAGAATAACCCGGTCTATATCCTCAGGTTTCATCTGAGCTTCATTGAGAACGGATCGCATTTTAACGATCGTGGTATCCAGAAAGAGTTTGATGAGCTCATTGAATTTTTCCCGGGTTAGAACCTCCTCAAGTGTCGTGCCAAACACCTCGGGGATGAGTATCTCGGTACTGTGCGCCTGCGACAGTTCTTTTTTCGCTTTTTCAGCAGCTTCCTTGAGTTTTTGTCTCACAAGGCGTACCTCTCGTTGATTTTCCGTGGCCAGGTCGATAGCCTTTTTATTTTTCAGCTGCTGAATCAAATAATCGACGATTGCATTATCCAGGTCGTCGCCGCCAAGATGAGAATCGCCGTCCACCGCAATCACTTTGAATTTATTGCCGGTTATTTTTAAAATGGACACATCAAATGTCCCGCCGCCGAAATCGTACACCATAATGGTTTGATCGCGACCCTTGTCCAATCCATAGGCGATAGCCGCAGCGGTGGGTTCTGGAATGAGCTGCAAAACGTTCAACCCGGCTTTTTTCCCTGCGGCGAGTGTATCCGACTTTTGATTATTATTGAAATAAGCCGGGACGGTGATGATCACATCCTCGATCTTTGTTTTTAATATCTCACCGGCTTTTTCCACCATCTCCTTTAAAATAATGGCTGAGATATCGACAGGTGTATACTCTTTTCCGTTAATGTTAAATTTTTTATTCCGGTCGCCCATGAACCGTTTCACCGAAGCTACGGAATGTTCAGGATCGATTATGATACGATTTTTGGCCGGATGCCCGACGAGTATCGTGTCGTCGTCCTTGAAATTTACCACAGACGGAAACGTGCCGTGCATTCCATCGAGCATTAATGTTTCTATTTTTCCACGACGGTATACTGCGGCAACTGAATTTGTGGTTCCAAGATCAATTCCTAAAGCATAGTTCATATTCAATCCTAATTCTATTCAACACTTTTGATTTCTGTCTTTAAAAACTGCACCATCTTACTTTCCATCAATTTTCTTACACTTTCCACATCGAGAAAATTACCGTTATTGATAGCATGCTGAACGACTTTGATTATTTGCTGCTCGCCGATGTTAATAGGCAACTCGACACAGTAGAAATGTAAAATCCCATCTTGATCTAGGTCAAAGATAGCGCCGATGGGGACCTGGTCTTTGGAGAGATTCCTGATGCTCAGCAGCAGTTCACCCAGCTTGGTATTAAGCTTACAATCTTTATTTTCGCCCCGGAAAACCTGCACACGCACCTGTTCCTGGAACGCCCGTACGGTCCAAGCCAATATTCCCTGCTGAACGGGATATTCGGTATTTTTCACAATAATCGGCCGGAAAAACGGATGGTTGCGTTCATCCAGCAACTCCACTCCCAGCGAATGGCCGGTGCGGTCATGGTACTCCAGTTTACCAGCCGGTGAAAAATCCTGCTCCGGCAGGGTAAGACTTGCAGCCAGCAAAGCTGCACCGTGCGAAACGGCTTCGTCCACGTGTTCGGAAATCCAGGGCTCCTTAATTTCCTTTGTCACGATTTCCTTAATGGCCTTGTTTCGCGTTGAACCGCCTACCAGAATGACACGGTCGATGTCCTCAGGTGTCATTCGGGCGGATTTTAACACTGAGCGGATCTTTGAGATGGTATCTTTAAGGTACTCATCAATTAATTTGTTGTACTTTTGCAGCGTCAATTCCACATCCAGACTGACGCCGAGTATTTCCGGGATTATGATGTGTGTGCTCTGTGCTTCCGATAGCTCGATTTTAGCCCTTTCAGCAGCCTCCTTTAACTTTTGCCTTGCAAGTTTTGCTTCCTTCGAGTTATCGTTTTTAATATCTTTACCTAGTTGATTTAGCTCATCAATTAAAAAATCGACGATTTTATTATCAAAATCATCACCGCCGAGTTGAGAATTGCCATCCACAGCCTTGACGTTAAATTTGTTACCTTTGATGTCCAAAATCGACACGTCGAACGTTCCGCCGCCGAGGTCATAAACCATAATGGTCTGGTCTTTGCCTTTATCAAGACCATATGAGATGGCCGCAGCTGTAGGTTCAGGCAGCAAACGCAACACATTTAAACCAGCCTTTTCGCCCGCTTTACGGGTGTCCTCTTTTTGTGCATCCGTAAAATAGGCCGGTACGGTAATGATCACATCTTTAACCTTTTCGCCCAGTGCTTTTTCAGCCCCTTCCACCAGTTTTTTAAGAATAATCGATGAAACATCCACCGGAGAATAATCGATACCATAAATAGAATATCTTTTCCTGCGATCGCCCATAAAACGCTTGACCGACACAATGGAATGCTCCGGATCGATAATCACACGGGGTTTAGCCATTTTACCCACCAGCATGGTGTCCTTGTCCTTAAAACCGACAACAGAAGGTACCGTTTTACTGCCTTCAATGGACAAGCTTTCCACCTTGCCTTTTCGATAAACGGATACAACCGAATTTGTCGTTCCCAAGTCTATTCCCAATGCATATTTCATGAATTTTCCTCTCCTGTTTTTTCATCTATCTGTTCGATTACGATATCTCCCTCTGAATCCAGTTTACACATCAACGTTCGCGGTTGCCTCGATTTTTGCAATTCCCTGCTCACCGGATCTTTAACCATGACATCTATCGCCCTATTTATATGTCGTGCACCAAATTCTTTATGATAGTCCTCCTGAACGATCAAGTCAATTATTTCTTTATCATATTGAATTTTTATCTGATAATCAAAATCAATTTGCGCCACGACGCGTTCTAAATGCAATTCAGCGATATCCCTGAGGGTTTTGTCATCCAGTTCTTTAAATCGCGCAACCAGATTAATACGGTTGATAAATTCCGGCGTAAAATGTTTTTTTAATTGTTCACGATAACGATCCTGGGGCTTGTCGTTTTTTCCCTCATCAACACCAAATCCCACTCGTCCACCGCCGGATTCATCCAATTGAATATTACCCGTCAGGATGAACAATGTGTTTCGCGCATCAACTCTTCTGCCCTGGGCATCGGTTGTCTCTCCCTCATCGAACAATCTGAGAAAGAAAGCGGCGACATCGGGATGTGCCTTGTCAAATTCATCCAACAGAACAACCCTGTATGAATTTTTTCGCAATGCGCCTGTAAGCAATCCCTCTTCGTCGTATCCGACATAACCAGGCGCGGCGCCCACAAGTTTGGATAGCGAATGCACGCTTTGAAAATCACTCATGTCGATACTCACCAGGCTATGGATATTACCAAAATATTCCGACGCCAGTGCTTTCGCCAGCTCGGTTTTACCGACACCTGTCGGTCCCATAAACATCAACACGCCCAATGGGTGGTTCGGCGCCTTGACGAAAAAAGATGATCGAAGACGATCCACAACATCTATAATCACGTCATCTTGCCCGATCACCCATTTTTTCAACCGGGTCTCCAAATGGTCGAAAATGGAGGATTCGTCCTGAACGATATTGCCCATAGAAATCCCGGTCTGATCGGCCACAACTTTGGCAATATCATTTGTAGACAGCACCTTTTCCTCATCGATTCCGTCTGTTTTTTTCATAGCGCAACCAATGCAGGCATCGGTCAGCAAGTCCAAAGCGTTGTCCGGCAGATACCCCGGAATGGGATATCGTTTTGCCGAAGCGACCGCAAAAACCACGGTGCGATAGGGAATGGAAATGTGGTACTTTTCTTCCAGTTTTAAACTGCGCAGTTTTAAAATTTCCACTGCCGTTTTTTCATCGGGCTCATCCACATGGATTTTTTTAAACCGGCGGGCAAAGGCCTCATCTTTTTCCACAGTTCGCTGGTACTCTTGAAAAGTAGTGGCGCCGATCATGGAAATATCGCCGCGCGCCAGTGCGGTTTTGAGCATATTGCCTATGCCGATATCATGACTTGCACCACCACCGGCGGTTAATAATGTATGTATTTCGTCAATAAATAAAAGAATATTTTTATAATGAGCCACTTCATCCAGTATATGTTGAATGGATTTTTCTATATCACCACGGTTTTTGGCACCGGCCATCAGGTTGTGCACGGATACATCAAAAACATGTTTATTCTTTAAAAGATCCGGTACCTGCCCTGCAACAATAGCGGTTGCCAGACCCTCCACAATGGCGGTTTTCCCAACTCCGGCTTCGCCTACCAGCATTGGATTACTCTTTTTGGGACGTAAAAGAGTAAATACAACGCTGTTCAGCTCTTTTTCACGGCCGACAATTTCGCCGATTTGCCCCTCAGCGGCTTCCATGGTCAGATTCCGCCCGACCGATGACAGAAACGGCGCCAGCACTTTGCCCTGCAATTCAAAATCATTGGGACCGAGGAATCGGGATAGACTGAGGACACTAATTCCCAATGACCGTAAAAGCTGTATCGTTACGCCCTGGCCGTCGTAAACAAATCCCCACAGGATGTCAAAATCATCGATGAGCAGCTTTTTATTTTTGTTGACATGCCGAATGGCATTGTACAAAATATTCCGTACACGCTCGCTTACGTTGTGTTTTGATAAAACCGGCTGGTGTTTTTCGCTGTCGACAGGTGCCAGTTTTTCCGGTGTCAAGGACTTTTTCAAGGTTTCCAAAACCCGCTCCGGATCATATCCCTGAACCCGCATGGCTTGTGAAAAAGCACCGTCGGTAATAGAGGCCAATCCGACAATAAGATGCGGTGTATTCAAACCCTGAATTCTGCCATCCAGAGCAAAATCCATCGCCCGCTTGATAACTTTTTTACCATTCTCGGAAAACAAATTATAATTCAGTTTGCCGGATGAGGTAAAAAGCCGTTGTTCGGACGGTACCTGAACCAGAGAATTTAAAATCGAATCGATATCCTTTTCCGATAGATGCGAAAACCGCCCTTTTTTATCTTTTAAATCACCCAGCAGGGCCTCTTTTAAATGACCGGCGGAAATTTGTGCGGCACCTTCGTTCTCGCATAAATCCAGGGCATATTTTAATATGTCCAAAACCTGCAAAGAGATATCGTTAAAATGCAAGGCCACACTCGTGGGCTTTTCAGCCGGTGCGATTCCAAAAATATTTTCGATTTTTTTCTGCATTATCATTCTGAGTTATTATCCACGTCATCATCATTTTCATTGTGCAGCGCCATCAATCCATGCAACAGATTTTCGGCCTCGGCCTTTTCGCTGCCGTAATACCGGGCATTGTCGACCATATTCTGCAATATCCGGCGGGCCTCCTCGGTAAATTTATCCATTTTTACGTTTCCATCATTATCAATAAAATGGTAACTATCAGGGGATGGTAACGGCACAATACGGGTTTCCGGGTGCCCGTACAGTACAAAAGTCAGAAATCCTGCATCATCCGGAAATTCCTCGCGTGTTTTTACCCGCGCCAATCGAACCGCCTCTGCGATGGGCCCGCCTTCGAGTGCGTTTTGATAAAACTCAATCGCAAACGTTTTTGCCTGGGGCGACGGCACTTTGGATAACGTGCCGACAACACCTTTTGCCCCTCTCAATAAAAACGTTTGTGACAAACTGAGACCGTTTTGATAGATCTCGTCACCATGACGGCATCTTCCCGAAACAACATCCGACTGACAGCCGTTCAAAAAAATAAGCGGTTTCCCCTTGATATAATTTATATCATCAGGATAAAATTTTTGATTTTCCGGCAATTGAATGTATACTTTTTGGGGCCGGTTTTCATAGAAAATATGTCCGGCATAATGTATTACATCATATGATGTCATAAGCTCATGTTCGATTTCCCACAAGGTGGCGTGCTCGTCACTTAAATAAGTCACTTTGGTCTTGGTTGAATCCAGCAATTGCCTGATATTTTCACCCTCTTCATATGTATCGCCCAATGAATCGTCAGGGTCATGTGGATTCACAATAAATAAAAATCGTAATGTTTCTCTGCTCACAGCCTGACTTCGTGAAATGGATAACTGACTGCCGGATGAAGCGCCAGAATAGTGCAAATCCCGCGAGATACGGAATTTTATTGACAAGAAATCCTCCCCGTCATGCAGTACCTCCCAAGGTATAGTTAGATCGTTAGTACTGATGAGAAGAGGATTATTCAAACGCTTGAACTCCTTCTGCAGGGCTTCCGGCATTAAATTACGATATAAAACCTCACCCGATTTTATCAGTCTTTGCTTTACTCCGCTGACCGCTCCGGGTTGATAGTTTTTATTGGCGGTGAGGATTTCCTCCAGCATCTGGGTACAGAAATAATCCTTTCGATCCAGAGTAGCAGTTATCCGCACATCCGGTTTTTGGGCATCCTGTTGCCCGCCGGCCCTCCAAAATTTAAAATTATATCTGTTGCGGCCGATATCTTCAATATCCAGCTTGGCAATGGATTCATTTACATCGAATTTCATTGACGACTCGTTTTTTCCTTAAGTGACAGAGGAATTTCCCAATTTAAATCTTTGTACTTTATACTAATAATAAAACCGGTTTGCATCTTTTCGGTGATTTTAAAAGCAACCGGCTTTCCTATTTCCGTGGGTTTACTGATAAATGTTCTCCTGCTCTCAGGATGTATTAAATCAATCGTTACATCATTACCTGCGCTTTTCATCGCCGTATTATTTAAACAGATTTTTATACTATCTTGTCCTTCAAATTGAATGCTGACTGTTTTATTTTTTTCTTCATGCGGGATAATAATATCGCTGGGTTCTTGGTATTCGCCGCGTAGCGACTTGTCTCGTAATGATGGTTTGGCGGAACCTCTGACGGCGGCGGCAGGACGCAACCGTTTATCGGATCGGATAAAGTCAGGCAGGCCGGCAAAACAAGTTTTCGTTTCGGTAATAATAAAATTTAATGCAACAGTAAGCTGATAATATCCCGTTTTTATCTCCTGCCAGAGTTCAGGAATCGGAACGGTTTGAGAGTGCGTTGCCAACTCCGCTGCTTCTTTATATGTAAAACTCTCAGCCGCCTGACTCAACTGGTCGACCGATTGGACCAGAAAACCACATATAGGGCATGATTTAATATGCGCCTGGATATCGTCCGGATTCATCTCCTCCAGCAACTCCCCCAACTCTTTACATTTATTCAAACGCTGTCCGAATTCCTGCGCGACTTTATTCACCAGGTTTACCGATTTCCCTTTTACCATAGACATCATTAAATCCACTTCCGCCAGACAGGATGGACACTGAGCAATGTGTTTTTTCGCTTCGATATATTGCTTTTCAGGGACCTTTAATCCAAGCAGCTTGTCATATATCGTTTTTATCGTTTCTTTATGGTCCATTTTATCATCCATTCGTATAAACAACCATTATTTAAAAACCTCTGGTTATATTTTATTCAGTACTGAACCGTATTCACACACAACTGCTCTGCTTTCTGATGCATCTACCGCCAAAGACAGCGTTTGAATTATCATCTACCATCCTTATCACCGATCGGCAGGATTTCTTGGCAGTACTTTCGAAATTTGTTTCTTAAATAGTACAGATGCTGACTTTCGACATGATATTCCTGTGCGACAGTCAGAATCTGAGCATCATCGATTACGATTTTTCTCATCATTTTACGCTCGACAGGGTCATCGAAAAAACCATCGAGCTCGGTATTGACAATTTCAAGGATTATGGAATGAATGACCTGTTCCGCAACATCACCTGCTTTACTATCGAACAACTTTTCGATCAGCGGGACAGCATCCTGATTAGTATCTTCACTGAAAAGAGAAACGGTGAGTTTTCGACGCCTCAGGTTATCGCGGATATATTGCAAATAGGTAAAATAAACAATCTGACAACACCAAACGCGAAAACTCGACCGGTGGGCAAACTGGTCGATTTTGCTTATGATTTTAACCCAGGCCATCTGAATGATTTCTTCTGCCAGAAACGTTTCCTTGTGGAATTTAGAAAGAAAAAAATTGTACAAGTAGCTTTGCATTTTTTCATAGAGAAGGTTCTGATGTGGTACAGATAATGTCCTCCGTCCGGCCAGAAAGTCAATCAGCGTCTGCTCGGAAACATAATCAGAGAGAATTTCTTTCACCTTACCACGAAATAATTGTAAAGGCAAACCAAGAACATCAATATTTCTAATCCGATTCAGATCAAAGCGTAAAAAGGTCTCCACATCAACTTTAGTAAATTTGAAATGCGTTCTATCCGGTTCGAGCTCCTTCACAATCTCCCGCACAACTTGTTCAGTCTGAAAAAAATTGGATATAACCATATCCGAAAATTCCTGATTGGTATGATCAACGTTCTTGCCCACATGAGGTTCCATTATAATCTCTAGCCTTGATACATCCGTATTTTTTAAAAGCACCGATGCCTCCTTCAATTTATTGTATTTGAGTACAATATATTCATGCAAACTGTGCATTTATCCGTCCTGTATATTAGATGCTTTTAAAAAATATTTTTTAATAAACTTTCGATTTTTTTCGTTTTTATTAAATTATGATAATTCCCATTAAAGGTGTTTTTATATTTCCCCGGAAAGCAGGAAAATGTAATACAAGTCAAATTTATACATTTCTGTTCAAATGACATCGGAGCTGCACCGAAAGAGATATACAACCACAAGCTGAAATATATAAAAAAGTTACACAATGTCAAAGAAAAAAGTAATATTCTCAGTAAAATATCAGCTACGGGTGGGACAGAACAGGTGCGACGCACCTTCTTTTGCTAAGTCTATGTAATTTAATTATTTACAAAGATGTCGTGGGCCGGTGCGTCGCACCTTCCACCCATAACTGAGGTATTACTATTCTCACCAATATCTTTTTAATATAATTTCACCTTTTTACTTTCAAGCCCGGTTTCCATTTCCCCCAAAAAACGCCCATTATACTTTTGACCACACATTGAAATGATTTTTCATTATATTTTTAATTACACAGGCATGCAAAACGCTCGAATTGCGGTAACTTCAGCAGGAGTAAAAGTCCATTTCCGGTCACCGGTTGTTTTTTGATTTTTCATAAAATATTGCTAAAATGTAAAAAATTACAAAATATATTATATGGTTATACGTATATAAATACGGAACAAATAACAGACCCATAGATCGGAGAAACGAGTAACAACTCGAGAATATTAATACATATACTTTATGGGCGTAATTTCAGGAACATATCAATGACTGAAGCGCAAAAACAAAGACTCCTTACAGAAGCCTTTAAACAACGTAGCCGGCTGTACAATTTTATCCGTAAACGGGTCGCCGGTACTGAAGATGCAAAAGATATTATGCAGGATACATTATATCAATTGGTTGACGGTATCGATCAACTGGAATCGCTGGAAAAAATCACTGCATGGCTTTTTACTGTGGCGCGGAATAAGATCATTGACCTTTATCGAAAAAAAAGACCTGTGACAGTGGATGGGCCCCTAAAATACGATTTCGGTGACGACCAACCCTCATTTTTCGACTCGTTACCTGATATTTCACAAATGCCTGACTCGCAAATCAACCGGTCAATTCTGACGGAGGCTATAGAGCTGGCCATTGACGAATTACCTGAAAAATTGAAAAATGTTTTTGTCATGCATGAAATTGAGGATAAAAGTTTTAAGGAAATTCACCAAATAACCGGCGTGCCAATGAATACTTTGATTTCTCGTAAGCACTATGCCATCCACCAATTAAGAAAAAAACTTGTCTATCTATACAATGAAATGGAGGTATAACATGTATTCAAAAAAAGGACCCAAATGGTATCATATTTGCTTTTTTGCCCCGCTTGTCCTTGTTTTGGTCACAATCGTCACAATGTTGTTATGGAACTGGCTGGTGCCGGTGATTTTTAACGGTCCGGCGATTACGTTCTGGCAGGCGTTGGGATTACTCATGTTGTCCAAAATACTGTTTACTGGCATCGGCCGCTGCGGCGACAAACACCATCCCCCTCACCCGCCTTGGCATGAAAAATTCAAACAAAAAATAGAGGAAAAAATGCCGCCGGTGGAGCCGGATGTTTCCTGAAAACAAACATATGCGACGCACTTGAGTGCGTCGCATTTTTTATATCATAAAAAAGTAACGTTCCAAATAAGAATATCCGCAATACATTATACCGAATCTGTGTATTCCTCTTAGACTCTCAGCTTTCCCAATTTGTGTGAAAATTTCCTTCCCATCGGTTCGCTGGTAGGTGTGTGCGCCGAAATAATCACGTTGAGCCTGAATTAAATTGGCCGGCAACCGGTCACGCCTCAAGACTTCAAAATAAAAGAGCGAAACCGTAAACGCCGGCAGCGGCAATCCGCATTGCGTTCCGGCTGTTGCCACATCCCGCCAGGCGTTCATTCGCTGTTTTATATTTGCAAAAGAACCATGTTTTTTATATATTCTCTCAGTCGAAAAGGATATGCGATCAATGGATATATCAATCGTTATACCGGTATTAAATGAAAGCGAAAAAATCACAGGGGATATTTTAGCCGGCTCCCAATTTATAATACAACAACATTATACGGGTGAAATAATCATTATCGATGACGGCAGCGCGGATGACACTGCTGAAATCGCACGGGACACTCCGGTACCCGATAACGTCTCCCTGAATGTGATTCGTTACACACCACATCGCGGAAAAGGTTACGCCGTACGTACAGGTATAACCAACTCGACGGGCAAGATTGTTCTTTTTATCGACAGCGGCAACTGTGTGCCTTATGAAAACATCCTGCCGGGGATAATAAAAATCCAAAACGGTGAATGTGACCTGGCCCACGGTTCCCGCAAACTGCCGGAAAGTATCATTAAAAAACCGCACAATCTTTCACGGCGAATCACCTCGTTTCTGTTTCGCGTTCTTCTCAAGGTCATTTTTCGCCTGCCGTCATATCTGACAGACACGCAATGCGGCCTTAAAATATATTCGGGTGATATTGGACGCAGATTATACCTTGATTGCTTTACAGAGGGATTTATGTTCGATATTGAAATCATTGTCCGAGCATTAAAAGCAAATTATCGAATCAAAGAATTCCCCATCCAATGGAGCGCCGATCCGGACAGCAGGCTGTCCCTGTCACACACACCTTTTGATATTATTGATGAACTCCGAAATATCAAAAAACGGTTATAACGAGCTTCTCTCGGCGTTTCGTGGCGGTTTCTTTGCGGTTAAATAAGGTACTCATTATTCGGATGATCCGCTTAAATTAACCAACTGCAAGCTTTTGATTTTTGACACTTTTTACTAATGCTCGTGTAACAATCCACCTTACGAACACGAATATTTTTTCAATTCCGGCCGTAAAATGGATGAGGCAGTATTGTGTTATTCTATCACTTTGCGCCAAAGCCGTATTCGTGAATAACATAACGATCTTTCACCAAATCGTCAATAACGATTGCCTGTATGGATGGATTCGCTGCACAACATCTTTTTACTTCTTCGTGGGACAATATCATAAATGCTGTGGACAAGGCATCCGCCTCACCGGCCTTGGGTGCCAGGACCCATGCAGCGATCTTTTGGATTGCGGGCTCGGCCGTTCTGGGATCGAATATATGCTGTCCCTTGCGCAAACCCGATGCACTAAAGGCTTTCTCCGACAATTCAAAGGTTTTCAGAGTTTTAAAAGGCGGCCGCGGTTCACTGATGGATACGGGCCAGCCGTTCCGTTCCGGTAATGTACCCGTTGCATATACCGAGCTGGCACCGCCATGCACGAGGGCATTTTTTATATCCCACTCAACCAATTCAGCGAAAATTTTATCCACTGCGTATCCTTTTCCATAACCGCCGAGATCGAGACATATACCACTCTTTTTTAAGGTTACGGTCAAATTTTCACGATCCAGCATTAGATTTGAGAAACCGGTTTTAGCCCGTGCTTCAGCCAGCTCGGCAGCAGTCGGCTGCCGCAAATTTTTATTCTTGTCGAAAAAACAGGCAATGAGAGAACCGATCGTCACATCAAAGACACCAAACGTGATGCCGTACATTTTTTCACATTCTTCCAGACAGTAAAATGTATCAAGACAAACACGCACCGGCTTTAAAGCCGCTGCCCTGTTGATCCGGGATATATCACTGTTTTCGATAAAACGGCTGAGATCCGCTTCCAGACGGTCAACCTGCTTAAATGCCTCCAAAGCGGCTTGACCGGCATAGGATTTGTCCTCATGAGCGATATAAATCTCAAAAATCGTATTCATGGCAAAGTGCGAGAAACGGTGGGCGGCCGAGTGTATATCGGCTGTAATCAGGTTATGGCCGTTATCTGAATGTGCTTGCTTCAAATTCATCCCACAATTCCTTAACCACATAACCGCGTATTTCCACGCCGGGCCGCAGCTCTTTGTATTCCTGAAACATGGGGAGATATAAATTTTTCTCGCCCGGTGGCGGCAGGACATACAATTTATGTAACAGGTCGGCTTCAATTTCAGGTTTTGCCAGAATGACCGGAGCGGCAGGTACGTTTTCATCCACCGCCGACCACCAGCCCACACGGTGGCAAGCACGCAAATACCACGGAAACGGCCAGTAATCACCACCGGGACAGATCACCTCGATGTACATATTTTGTCCATCCTCATGAATCGCGGCATATTCTTTAATACGGTTCACAATGGCAAAAACATCCCGCGATGTATGGGCGTAGACGCACGGATTTGCGGGATCGTCATACATTTTATAGTTTGCCACCCAGGCCGACCAAATCAAATGAAAAACACCTATTCCGAGAGTCACATAGACAAAGAAACGTCCTTTGACTCGCCATTGCAAAGATACGGCAAGTCCATAACCGGCCAAAACGATGAATCCATGGTAAAATCCCAGCAGACACCAGGGTGTTTTATAGGGAATCAGGGCATAAATCACAGCAGAAATCAATGCGTAAAGTGCAGTTAAACGGAAAAAATTCAACGACAAAGAGCTGTTTTTATACCGGAATACATGCCATATCCCGATGGCGGAAAATACAACCACCACCCACTCACTGATACACAATCCGTTGCTGAAAGTCGGACACAACAATTTCTTGAAATAAAAATACCAGGGATGTAGATGCCAGTCATTGGCAGAAGCCCGGGTAAAATAGGTTTTGTAAGCGAGAACTGAATCCCAAATACCCGCCATATTGGTCAAAAACGATGAGAAGAATAACGAAACAACAAAAATTGCCGTAAAAAATCCAGCGAACAGATGCAAAAACCGAATCCCCATCACCTGCGCCCGCCACTGTTTATCCATCACGACCAGAAGTGCCGAAGCCGCAAAAATGGCAAACGCGGCGATCACCCACGTTTCCTTGGTAGCATACATGAATCCTGCAAAAGCTCCGGCTGCAACCATCCATCCCCAATGACGGTTTTGTATATAGCGCCATCCTGAGACCATTAATCCGAATGTAAAGAAAACCAGCAGGATTTCCTGAATATAATAACGGCTGTAAAACACCATAAACGGTGACAGCGCTGTAAAAAAAGCCGCACCAGTCACCGCCGTCCAGCCGCATTGGCGAACCAAAGGCAGCAGCAGTAGAATCAATCCCAGTCCGAAAAAAACCGGAACCAACCGCAGCGTGCGTTCGGACACCTGATCGATAGAGTTCTGATGACGAATCCAGGCGGGAAAAAGAGTAAAGTAATTGAGTGTCGGTCCGTGATATTCGTTTTTATCGTAACGATAGTACCCCTCATCCAGAAGGGCACCGAATTTTATACCGTGCACTGCCTCATCGGTATGCATGGGGCGTAAATTAAGCTGCGGCAGCCGGATGGCTGCCGCTATAAAAAAAAGCAAAATATAGAGCAGATATATTTTTAAAAAACGGCTCACTCGACCGGTTTACCGTATACGGCAACTTCGATATAATGGTTCAGATCGTTGTTGTTATTTCCTGCGCTGTAACAACGCACGTACCGTCCCTGGACACCCTTGGCATCGATGAGTTTACCTTCCGATGTCTCTACATAGTGATTGTCTTTGCCAACACCCAATCCTGCGGAATTGTCTATATCATTATTAAATATAGTCTTGACGTCTTTAACAAAATCAGGATCGTCGGAAACCTGAACGATAACATCAAAGTAAACACGCGGCTGTTTATGGAAATGCCATAAAATCACCGCATAAATATTCTGCTTCTTTTCCAGATCGATTGTTACATGCTGCAGAAACGGTCCAAGTTCCACATAACTGCCGTCTGCCGCTTCCTTGTCGCTGTCGGTAATCATATCGATTTCACCGATGATCGGCTCTTCGTCCGTACTGGCAACGGACTTGCCTTCAGCGACGTTTTCGGTACCGACGGGTGCCAGAAACGGCGGTCGGGCCTTGCCCAGTGGTTTTTCCAGATTGGGTACACTCATATTTTGCGGTGTACCCACAAACATGGGTTTGGGTAAATCGATTTTAATCGGCGCCATTTCCTGAGCATTCACAAGCGTAAAAGCCAGGCAAACGGCAGCCAAAATAAACCAGATTGTTCTTTGTTTCATCTCGTGTTCTCCTTTTAAGTAATACCATATTAACGCTTGACCGGCTTCACCAACATAAACGCCTGAAACCGGTTAAAAGTTACAAAAATCCGGATCATTACAACGTCCATCCTTCGCGGTAGGGCATGTGCAGATATTCGTTAACCTCCGGCAAATTGGTCATCTCGCCTTTTTCGCCGTCCCATTCCAGAATTGTATTTTTGTCCTTGACGCGCACGGCAAGACAGCCCAGCAGCATGGTTTCGGTCAAAGGACACGAATAGCTGAAATCCGTGGTGGATTTTTTACCGGTCTTGGCGGCTTCCGCGGCCAATGCACGCGCCTCGTAAATCGTATGGGTTAGCGGCTTTTGCACAAAAACATGCTTTTTCATTTTCAGTGCCATCATGGCGGCAACGGCGTGGGTGTGATCCGGTGTGGAAACCGTCACCGCGTCGATGTCTTTTTGTGTATCCAGCATCACGCGAAAATCTTTGTACTTTTTCGCTTTTTCGAACCAGATTTTCGCCTCGTCATTGTCTTTGATTGAATCCTTAAAATTTGCCACCTGGGTATCGTCCACATCACACAGGGCTACGATATTTTCACCGCTGGCCGCCATGGTAGAGGACCGGCCTTTACCGCCGACGCCGATACAGGCAATATTCAATTTATCACTCGGTGCTTTGTATCCCGGCCCACCCAGTACGTGCCGGGGAACGATGGTAAACGCAGTTGCTGCCTCAGTCGCAGCAGAAGCCCCGCTGAAAAAAGAACGCCTGGAAATTCCTTTATGACCGGCAAATGACTTTTCATTCATGCTTGTACTCCTCTTTTACAACAATAAAACCTATCATATAAGTTACTTATAAATGGATAAAAATTCAAGGTAAAAAATTTGAAAGGGCAAAAGCTCAGTTACGGTTGGGGTAGAAAATAGAAATATAAACCCCGGGATTTGATCCAAAGCTTTTAAATTTTGCTTCCCACCCGTAACTGAGATTTCATTGAACAGGGATTCCCTATTTTTTCATTTTCCTACGATAAAACCAAAAGCTGATTTTATATTCGAAGATAAGCGAAAAAGTTTATTCATCCATAAAAATGCAGGATATTTATTGATTTTTGCTTCATTATTCATATATTATTTCCAGAATTCCAGGTTTTTATTATTTAACAAAAAGTCCGACAGGCTCCCAGCAAAAATTGAGAGGAAAATAAAATGCTTGTTCTCAGATTATCATTTTTTATATCCCTCTTTTTCCTGGTGTTCGGTTGTAAAAATTCAACCGGCCCTTTACCCGTAGATTATGGAATCTTGATAGATATCAACACTGTTGCTGACGGATTTGGTGATTTTGACGGAAAGACTTCCGAATCGGAATTAGAATTTATCTCAAAGTATTTTGCCAATCATCAACAAGCCTGGGCGATCGGATCCATTCCAGCAAAATATAAAAATGGAAAGGCTAAATTAATCCCGGCTGAAACGGTAAAAAATACCCTTGGTTATAGTGCCCTTGTGGGTCCGTATACAAGTGAGAAAAATCTCAGACAAGAGTTGGCCGGTTTTTCTATTAGAACCCCTTTTGTTGGGATTTATGTCCTTGATCGAAATAGACAGTGCTGCCTCATCAGATTTTTTAGAGCACCAGGTCCCCAAATTGGTACAGCAGATTGGGATGAACTGGTGTTGTTATAGTCATTTTTTTTGAGTCATATAGTGACAACAATAGTTATTGATAAGCACATCTATTAAAAACGAGGTCTGCCGACCTGTGCACCGGAAACAGTCAAGGTCGGACATAGAATTGCCGCACCTCTGTTATGCACCGATAATATACCTTTATAACCAAAACCATATTTACCAGGGAGAAGTAAATGGCTAAAATAAAAAATTTCTCTCAACGGAAAGAAAAAATCCGGAATATGTCGTTTACGTTTCTTATGTTGTCTCTATATTTTTTCTACCTGCTATTACGGATAAACCCAAAACTCATCTACCAGTCTCAACAACCGGTCTTTTTCTTTGATAAATCTTTTATCGGTGATTTCTTTTCCTATCCGGGCGGAATCAACGATCTTTTATCCGATTTCCTTTCACAGTTTTTTTATCATGGCTGGACCGGAGCGCTGTTGCTGACTCTTCTTTTCTGGCTGATATCCTGGAACACAAAATCATTCATCCAAGCAAAAAACGAAAATCGACCGGTTTTTTACCTCCCTTGGATACCATCGGTTTTGCTTCTTGGCCTGCATAGCGACTATAGATTTCCACTTGTTTTTACGACGGGCCTGCTCCTGACATTACTCAGCGTGAATATCTATATTCGTCTGGCGCCTTCAAAAAGTGTACTGCGTTTTTTATTCTATATTTTACTTTATACAGTTTTATTTTATCTATCTGCAGGTCAAGCCCTTGTTTTTTCAATTATCATCATCATTTATGATGCATTGTATTTTCGCCGAATTATAATTCTTTTATTATATGTCCTTTTTGCCGCACTGTTACCCTGGCTCGCCGCTTCGACCATGTTTATTGTTCATGTAAAAGACGTGTACTCACTACACCTGACGTCATTTGCCGAATATAAGGTGAACTGGGTGTCTCTGGTGTTATATTCGTTTTTCCCATTTATTTTGCTTTTTTTCAGACTGGAAAAGTATGTCAAAATAAAAATAAAAAACACGAACAGTCTCTTCACCAGGCTTTGGTACGGCACTTCCACCGGAAAAAGAATTTTACAGGGAATTATCCTTTTACTGGTGGCGGGTATGATGGCCATGTATTCTTTTGACAAAAAAAACGAAAAGGCGTTTCTGCGGATCGATTGTTACGCGCGGTTCAGAGAATGGGACAAGCTGCTCGATGCCGCCGTCAAGTACAAGCCGAATTTGTATCATGTTCAATACCAGATAAACAGGGCGCTCTACCATTCCGGCCGGTTACTCGATGAAATGTTCAGTTTCCCGCAGCCTGTCGGGATTGACGGCATTTTTATGCCCCACGATATGCACGGCCTTTACCCGCTCCAGCATAGCGATGTTTTTTTTGACCTCGGGCTTGTCAACGAAACCGAACATTGGGCGTATGAAGCCGTGTCTATTTCAGGAGACACACCATGGAATCTTCAGCAGCTTGCGCTGGTCAATATATTAAAAGAACAAAGGAGTATTGCGGCAAGATTTTTAGGCCTGTTACGGAAAACCATGTGGCATAAATCCTGGGCCATGGAATATTTTAAATGCCTGTCCGACAGCCCGGATTTCAAGCCAGCGGAATTGGAATATAAAAAAAGTATCATGCCGGAATCAGATTTTTTAATCCCTCCAAATGAACCGCAGCAATGTTTGTCGTATCTTTTACAAAACCGGAACAACAAAATGGCATTTGAATATTTTATGGCGTATTGCCTGCTGAGTGGGGATCTCGATGAAATTATAAAAAATATTCACTTGTTAAATAATTTTAATTATCCCCAAATTCCCCGTCACCTGGAGGAAGTGATTCTCGTATATATTCAACTCACTGGACGTAAGGACATTCCGCTGCCGGGCCGACAAATTTCCCCAAAGACAGTTCAAAGGTTTATTGAATTCAATAATATTTTAAAAAAGTATAACAGAAATAAAAAGGCGGCTTATAATGAACTGAAAAAATACAACAATACATACTGGTTTTATGCGTTCTACTATTACAAACCGATGGGACAATAATATGCAAAAATATACTGTTTTTCTCGTGTTGACGTTGTGTATTCCAGTTTTTATAATATGTTCAGATAACGCAAAAGAGACACCCGATCTTGAAAATAGCCGGTCCGTGGAAAGAAAACCAATCATATATCCGGATTATACGGACATAACAATTCCACCGAATATTGCGCCGATCAATTTTATCATTCAAGAAAAGGCAAGTTTTTATTACGTTCATATTTCGTCGGAAACCGGAAAAGATATACATATATTTAATCGGACGCCCAATATCACCATTCCGATGAAACAATGGCAAAGATTAATCAGCAGGAATTCCGGTAAACCGTTATTTCTGACGATTTTTGTCCGGGACAACAAGGGCATATGGTCCCGGTTTACAAAGATAAAAAACCAAATTGCCGGAGAAAAGATAGATTCGCACCTGGTCTACCGCATCATTAAACCACTGTATGTGTATTACAGTAAAATGGGATTGTATGACCGGAATTTGAGCACCTATGACGAACGTCCCTTTGTTTTGAACACGTCCATGGGTCATAATTGCATAAACTGCCATTCTTTTCATCGTCACAATCCCGAGAGGATGATGTTTCACAGCCGTGCCGGAGCTGTCGGGACATCGATGATACTTGCCTATGACGGAGATGTTTCTAAAATAGATACAAAAACGACTTTTAATCCCCCAACGGCATACCGGTCGTGGCATCCGGATGGTGAGATCATCGCATTTTCTTATAACGTTGTAAAGCAGTTTTTCCATGCGGTGGGTGAGAACCGTGGGGTTTACGATAGAGCGTCCGATGTTCTTTTGTATAACATCAAAACCAATACCATCACGACTTCACCCAAAATATCAAGTAAGGAATATATGGAAACCTATCCCGAATGGGCCCCTGACGGTAAATATCTCTATTTTTGCCGTACTCCGGGATTGGAGAGTTATGACAGGCATGAACATCCATATAAAAATATAAAATACGATCTGATGCGTATCGTTTACGATCAGGAAAATGATTCATGGGGAGAACTGGAAACGGTTTTGCCGGCCAGTGAATCTGGCTTGAGCGTCGCTCACCCAAAAATTTCACCCGACGGGAATTATATTTTGTTTTGTTTGTCGGAATACGGAAATTTTCCGTTATACAGCGCCGAATCAGACTTTTACCTGCTCGATACGCGAACGAAAAATTATCATAAAGCGGAAAATATCAACAGCGATCAGGCGGAAAGCTACCACTGCTGGTCCAGCAACGGCCGCTGGATCGTTTTCAGCACGAAACGGCCGGACGGATTGTTCACCTATGCCTACCTTGGTTATTTCGATTCCGACGGACAGTTCAGAAAACCGTTTATTTTGCCGCAAAAAAACCCGAATGTAAATAAAACGCTTATTAGAATCTACAACGTCCCTGAACTCGTAAACGGCCCGATTAAAATACAGCCGCAAAAATTGATCCAGGCGGCCTGGTCCGATAATATCATCAAAGCCGAACTGGATCCAAAAGTGGATAAACAAATGGAAGGCCAACCGGAGGGGACGATTTATTAAAAGGGCTAAAAGATAGACATTTGATTTAATTTAGAGTCGCCTTTCAAATCTACAAATTTTCAACCGGATAGTTTGTATTTCAGTGAGACTTTTTAACGTCAATCGAATTTGACGCATTTTTGGCATAAATATTCCAGACAAATAAAACTGCAGTCTTACTTGACTACTATTGCGCATGCAGTATTGTCGAAAGCAAAAAAAATCCCGTCATTACCACACAATGTGATTTCATTTTTTTCATCATCCTTTTCATTAACGATTCCTTCGCTTATGGCGTTTTATCGGTTTGTTCATATTTGGAGTTTTTCGAATAGTCGATACCGAGTTCCACCGATT
The DNA here is from genome assembly GCA_016931775.1 of Candidatus Zhuqueibacterota bacterium. GTDB lineage: Bacteria > Zhuqueibacterota > Zhuqueibacteria > Residuimicrobiales > JAFGEC01 > JAFGEC01. The sequence goes on from JAFGEC010000507.1 coordinate 43,466, forward strand.
TATTTGCTTCAACGGGATAGATGTATTTACCACGGTTGTCCGCCTCTTTCTCCACTTCTACCTTGATTCTATGGGCATTTGCAAATGCATCATTGCGGACACCGGTTATCTGCCAGGAGATTTCGATGCCCTCACGGCCGCCGGCAATCTTGAAGCGATTGAGATTGACCTTCTCTGCAATATATACAGGGACAAAAGCGCCCACACAGGTGAGTTGATAGCGAAAATCTTTATTCAATGCTTCGAAGTAATCGGGCAGTTGCACCAGGGCTTCCCCATTTTGATTCAATACAACAGTGCCATTATAAATATTCATCATATCCGGACTCTCAACAAAAGAGTGGTACAAGTATTTATTTTCCGGATCCAGGGGGTGGTCGATTTTAAAAGCACCACTTCCTTTGCTGAGCACACCTGTGATATTCACATTGCCAATGAAATAACCCGCGTAATCCCCTCCGCCGGATTTTTCACCATAAACAGCTGTCCCGGTATCACTTCGTCCATACACACCCCTTCCGCTGGAAGAAGTTCCGGAAACACCGTCGCTACTGGTGCTGTTACCCCAAACGCCTGTTCCTGAATTGCTCCAGCCTTCGACACCAAAATTGGAATATCCCAAGGCGCCGCCATCACCACTGCTGTTTTTCCCATATACACCATATCCGGATCCGGTAGCATATCCATAAACACCGGTATTCGTTGCAGCGGATCCGCCTCCCTGTACTTTATGTACGGTAATAGTCGTGCTTGCATTGATATCATCTCCGATAATTGTGCCGTTTTCGATCTTGGAGGATTGTACGGCATCGTCCTGAATCATAGCATTCGAAACCGAATTTGTCTGGCTTTCGTTGACATACAGGCCGTCGGTATAGGCGGTATTGAGTGTAATGGCATCGGCTGACACATTGATACCTGTGCCCGCGCCGACGTTCAACGTCACATCGCCGGAAACGCCTCCGCCTGTCAATCCGGTGCCTGCATTTACTGCAGTGATGTCGCCGCCGCTTACTGCTACTGCCTGCCAAGTTCCGTCACCGCTGGCATTCGAAGTGAGAACATAACCATTGACTGCACCTGTGGGCATTTTGAAGCCGTTCATTTGAACAGTACCGGCAACATCCAATAGTTGTGCCGGAGTCGTTGTCCCTATTCCGACATTCCCGTTGCTACTTTCGATATGTAAACGGGTTGTCCCAAATGCTCTAAATTGAATATCATCTCCGCTATAAACATACAATCCGCCGGAACTGCCATCACTACCCAGCATCATTTTTTTATCACTTGTCAGCGAGATCATGCGTGTGAATGAAGTAGATGAAATCCGCCCGTACAAACCAAGTCCAGTTTCTAGAAAAATATTACCCCCACTAATGTGGAGTTTGCTGCCAGGTGCTGTTGTTCCGATCCCCACGTTACCTGTATCATCCACATAAACAACATTGGCAGGATTTGTATCCGCCGCATCCAGCGAATGGCCATCCGGTAAAGTAAAAGCCAAATCCGAAACCTGGACCGTCCCATCCACAATCATGCCGCTTGTGACCGAATTGGCCTGACCCTCGTTCACATATTGCCCGTCGGCATAGGCGGCGTCCAGGGCGACCGCATCTGGGGTCACGCTGATTCCGGTTCCCGCTCCTATGTTCAGCGTTACATCGCCGGAAACACCTCCCCCCGTCATTCCCGAACCGGCGTTTACTGCAGTGATGTCGCCGCCGCTGACTGCTGCTGCCTGCCAGGTGCCGGCACCATTGGCATCAGAGGTCAATATGTAACCGGTAACTGCACCGGTGGGCATTTTGAAACCACTCATTTGTACAGTGCCGGTGATATCCAATTCATATTGCGGATTGCTGTTACCGATACCTACATTGCCCATCACGACAAGTCCGTCGGGTCCGTTAATATTTACAGCCCCGGCATTGGCCAATATCATTCTCCCTAAGCCGGGACCTCCCTGATTATAAGCCTGCCCCAAAGTATTACCATTTCCAATCATTCCGGATATTTTTAGAGTATCCAAATGCTGAGTGATCATGATGTTCTGCCCGGCAACGAGACTGACGTGGTCAGTCAGCTTATTAATACTTTTTACGACAGCACCGGTCTTTAAATGCTCACTGCCGATGGAATCCCATGCGAGACTGTCAACATATGCAGCGCGCAAGCTATAGGGCGACGAAGTAAAGGCAATACGAGGTTGCAATTCGGAACCATTGCCGATACTGACTCCCAGCCAATAAGGCCGGTCAAATGGCAAGTCGAGGGACTGGACTCGCCCCAGGGCTACCGAAAGCAACCCGTTTTTCACAATCACCGCTTGTGTTTCCGTCCACAGCAGTTGACCGTTCTGTTCATTATCATAGAGCCGGAATGTAAAATTACAGCTGGTATCAGGGACGGCGATACCGCTTTCATCCGTCAATACACCCTGATAGCTGATTAATCTGGGGACCTGCGCAAAGACGCACAACGAGCTAATCAAAATGCAGAAAAAACAAGTTGGCAAGAATCTGGAGTTTCTCATGATTTCCCTCCGATCATGTTCAAAGAAAAAGCCCGAAAACCGCTCTCTAATGAAAATGGTTTATTCGGGCTTTTTCCCCTCAATTCCGATAAGTCTGGACTACTCCAACGAAAGAATAACCATAACATCAAAATTGATTGTTATATTGTTTAAAGTATGACAAAACTTTATATTATTCTAAGCAAAAATCAATACATATTTTTAATCCTGATCATATGTTTTATTTTTTGGTCGCCCGCGGGATGATCATGCTTAGTAATACATGCTAATAAATTTAATATATTATAAACAAATACTTATGCTATTTATTTATATTACAAAATTCATAAATTGCAAAAAGTGACCTCGACAA
>JAFGEC010000508.1 GCA_016931775.1 Candidatus Zhuqueibacterota bacterium
AATTTATGAATTTTGTAATATAAATAAATAGCATAAGTATTTGTTTATAATATATTAAATTTATTAGACCGGATCAACAGGATCGACATGATGGTTCAATCGGAAAAACAATTAGAAATATGAATCAGTATTACTCATATCCTGTTTTTCATGTTTATCCTGTCAATTAAATAAGAATTGATGTGCAGGCCCCCATATTCTACCTCAAATACAACATTTTCCGGATTTCCCGCCGGCCGTTCACACTCACCGAATATAAATAACAGCCGGATGCCACATCATGTCCGTTTTGATCCCGGCCGTTCCATGTTAAAAAATGCTCACCGGCGGATTGGTTTTCGGAAATCGAATAGACTTTTTCTCCCAGTGTGTTGAAAATGCGAAACGAGACCCGCCCGGATTGTTTCAGGCTGTAAGGGATAACGGTCCCGGCGTTGAACGGATTGGGATAGTTTTGCCCGAGCTGAAAATTTTCCGGTGGTTCCGTATGCGGATTTTTCCTGACATCCGTCCACATCAGGTCGATCGCCTGCACGGCATCGATATAGATGGGAATGTCATTGCCGCCGATCACAAATTTGAACATGGTTTTGGGATCATCGACGCCGCATTCAAAGGTATAAGGACCATAGACCTGGGGTTCGTCAACCGTGATCTTTTGGGCGTAAATGGGTGCCCAGGGATCATAGTCCTGCGATATATTTATCTCGATATCTTTAGGATCGTCGGCCTCGGCGGCAAAACTGATCTCATAGGTATGTCCCTGTTTTAATACAAAAGGCTGCATAAGTTGAACGCCCCAGAATTGCGCGCCTATTTCCCGGATATCAATATAGGCACCCGGCTCGTCGCCGGTGAGCGCCATATCGGGCCAGATTTCAAACGTCGCCTGTGCACCTTCATACACGTCCAATCTCCACGGCCAGACTTCGCAGTTAAATTCTCCGTTGAATAAGAGATTGCCGTCCGCGACGTTACCTACAAAAACGGTGACGGTATTCGAAATCGCTTTTTTGTCTTCATCATCGAAAACCCTGGCAACGAACTCGTATATCCCCTCCGGCGGTTTTCTCTGGGTATAACGGTATGGAGGCCGTGTAGCGGATTTGATTTTAACACCACTGCGGTATATTTCCACGGTTTTTATATCGACAGCTCCCTGCTGTACTTCGATTTCGACATTAAAATCCGTGCAGTTTTCCAATCGTGCACCGTTTGACGGTTCGGTAATTTTTACGCTCAGTTCCTGGGAAAAAACGAGACTGTTCAGGAGGAAAAGGGGAATAATTGTTTTAAATAAATAATGTTTTATCATTTTGTACTCCGGTTTGGTGTTTGCTAATTTGAGTCATAAATTTAAAAAAAGAATTTGACAAGATCAACAGGATCAACGGGATAAATGGACGGAATAGCTTTTGGGGGAAATTTTTTAATCCTCTAAATTTAGATGAATTTCCATTGCGCATCCTATGACTTTTTTTGATAATTCTCCAAATTGTATCAATAGCTTCGTGCCCTTCGCGTGCTTCGTGGTTTATAATTTCTCGTAATATAAAAGTTATTTTTTTTGATTTTATATCGCTCCGAATTCGTTAACTTTTACATACTCCGTTCCTGTCATATAGGGTACACGAGAACATAAGTATCTCCGTCATAAATTTGGCTGAAATTTACTTATACCCGATCGCCGGATACAATTTCGAGTCGCCGTGCAGGTAAAATTTGATATTCTCCAGCCAATAATTAACCACACTGCCCGCCGCATCCTGAATTCTTGTATTGCCCCAGGTGCTGGAGCTGTTGTTGGCCTCCCAGTTCACGTTAATATAAGTGAATGCCTTGACCGCCTTTTCGCTACGGCACAGCTGAAAAACATGCTGAAACCAGGCCGTATCTTTTAATATCCATTTTGAATCCCTTGAGCCGGTGGTTTTGATGGCCGCGGTTTCCGCCAGCATGACGGGCTTTTTATGGTCCTCGGCAAAGCGGATCAGCCACTGCACCACATTGTTGGTGCGCAGATCGCCCCAGCCGATACCGAATACGGACATGGCTACCCAGTCTACGTACTCGTCACCGGGATACCAAAGTTCCTGGGTAACATTTTGACTTTGGGGCAGTGCGGGATAATAGTCGGGAAAATCTTCGCTGCCATAATACGCGCCCACGCCCCAGGAATGCCACACGTAAGCCACATTTTTGACATTTTGGGCGCGCATTTTGTCGACAAAATATTGAAACGCCGCAATGTATTTGTCCGGCGGATAAGCGTTGTGCCAGCCGTCGAATTCATAGCCCAGCCGGATGTAAACCGGCTTGCCGAAATTTTTACAAGCATCAGCCAGGTCGGCGATATTTTTATCGTATTTGCCGTCAACAATGTCGTCGAGATAATATCCCGGTGCTCCCCATTGCCGTTCGCCGGTCCAGATGGCGAGTTGAAGCACGGTGTTGGGATAGTTTTCCATAAATGATTGATACCGCGGCATGTCCTTTTGTACGGCACCGTCGGATAGACTGGTGTAAAAAGCGAAACCTGCCGGCGGCGGGGATTTCTGAATCCGGTCCATATAGGCCAGCATTTCCGTTGTGCTCGCCTGTCCGAGAATAAAAAGACAGTCGCCGTCCGCCGGCGCCAATGCCGTCTGTGTAATGGTGCCGGGCGGATTATCGTGATTTGGACCAGTGGCGTTTTTATGGCATTGGATAACAGCCGTAGAAAAAATGAACAGTGTAAGTGTTATCCGGAAAGAGTATTTCATGTTACTTCCTTTTTAAAACATACACGGTCAATATTAATAAAAGAAAAATTGATGTCAATTGCCAGAAATTTATTAGTATGAAATGAAAAACGGCTGTATTTTGTGTTCCTGTCTGCGAATTTAATTCTTTTACGACAAATACTGAAGCATGTCAATTATATATCGTCTAAATCCGGAATTTGGTTTTTGGTAGGGAAAATGACTGCATAAATTGTATTATAGAGGCTGAACAATGAATTTCAGGTACAAAGATTTGCGCTTAATCTCCCGGTTCCGAATGTCCTACTTGTGACGGCGTGCAACCGATGCTTTGAGCACAGCGTCCCGCAACGGTCTCAATAGAGGTACTGTGGATGATGGCCGGCCTGGTATACTGTTTTTTAAAGTCGGAATTTAATTTGGCTTGCACTGTCTTGATCATATATATTTTCTCCTTAACGGTATATTTGGGTCCACTTTTTCACCGTCTATCGAATTTGATTATTCTGGACATTAGAACGAACATGTAAAAAATTTATCTTTTTCGATGACGAAACAATCATCAAATCTATTTTCGATTTTTCTGCTTGAAAAAAAAGTAATCGCAAATTGATAATTTTATAAAAATGCTGCGGTGCCGACCATAGGTGCAATTTCCCACAAGGGACAATTGTGATTGAGGTCACGTCCCCGGATGATTTCTGAAATAATTCATATATTCGAAATAAAAGTCAAGTGGAATTTATAGAGTATCGTAATATCTCAGTTATGGGTGGAAGGTGCGACGCACCGGCTCTCGACATCTGTCAAAATTTTAAAATTACATATATTTGGCAAA
>JAFGEC010000509.1 GCA_016931775.1 Candidatus Zhuqueibacterota bacterium
CATCTGTCAAAATTTTAAAATTACATATATTTGGCAAAAGGAGGTGCGTCGCACCGGTTCTATCCCACCCGAGACTGAGGTTTTACTTTTCAATGAAAAACCGTCAAAATCAAAAACATCTTGACTTTTCACCACATTTTTAATATAATAAAAAAAAGCGGGAGTAATTCAGCGGTAGAATGCAAGCTTCCCAAGCTTGACGTTGCGGGTTCGACTCCCGTCTCCCGCTCAAAAAAAAGCCTTCTTAATAGAAGGCTTTTTTATTTACCCTAACTGGATTTCGACATTAAAATGCGTTTCGTATCCCGTGCGATAGCCAGCTCCTCATTGGTTGGAATCACCAAAACTTTGGTTTTACCGGTGCTGATTTCAAAAGCGTTTTTTTCATTTTTCGTCTTATCGAATGTGATTCCCAGATAGCCCAGGTTTCTCAGAACGATTTCCCGAATATAGGGCGACCTTTCACCCACGCCGGCGGTAAACACGAGAATATCCAATCCGCCGAGGACCGCAGTATAAGCGCCGATATACTTAATTAAACGATGGCAGTAAATATCATTGGCCATAACATACGGTTCGATACCTGCAATGGATTTGTCCTCAATATCGCGCATATCACTCGTATCCTCGGTCAATGCCAGCATTCCGCTTTGTTTGTTCAGTAAATCATCGACCTGCTGAATGGTGAGATCCTTGAGCTGGGCGATATAGGGCACCAAAGCCGGATCGATATCGCCACAGCGTGTTCCCATGATCAAACCTTCCAAGGGGGTGAATCCCATACTGGTTTCCACCGATTTACCTCCATCGACCGCCGTCACACTGGCGCCGTTGCCCAGGTGGCAGGTGATAATCTTGAGTGTCTCAATGGGTTTGCCGACGTATTCGGCAGCCTGACGGGCTACATATGCATGTGATGTTCCGTGAAATCCATAACGCCGGATTCCATTTTCACGGTAAAGCTCCATAGGCAACGCGTACATATAAGCTGTTTTCGGCAGTGTTTGATGGAATGCCGTATCAAAAACACCGATCTGGGGAATACCCGGTAACAACTCCTCACACGCCAGGACACCGGCAAGATTATGAGGATTATGTAAAGGTGCAAAACGGCTGCATTCCTTAATCTCTTCTTTAACTTTATCCGTAATCGCCACCGAATCACTGTATTTTTCACCGCCGTGAACGAGACGATGGCCGATACCGTCGATTTCATTCTTGTCCTTTATGACGCCGATCGTGTCGTCCATCAGGGTATCCAATACCAGGCTGATGGCTGTGTTATGATTGGGGATTTTATGCGTCTTTTTAACTTTGTCTTTACCGGCCGGTTTGTAACTCAGCGTTGAATCAGTCAAACCAATCCGATCCAAAACGCCTTTTGCCAGTACGACTTCGTTATCCATCTCAATCAACTGAAACTTGACAGACGAACTACCACAGTTGACTACCAGTACTTTCATCAGGTTATACTCCAAAATTTAAATGTGTTTGCAATGGAAACTAACTCCCGTGCAGTTGGGTTGATTTAACGTTTCAAAGATATCACTTTTTTCCAAAATATCAAGTAATAGTTTGATTTTGGTGCGGTGAATGAAATTCAATTCAAAAAAAAATGGTCATTTTATGGAAAAAATAATCCTAACCGGTGGCCGGTCTGAGATTTTCCAGTCCCACCTTATTCTTCATGCGGACATTGTTTTATGGGGCGGCAAAGCACCATCAGATGTAATAATCCTTTTGAATTTCAGAAAAAATTTTAAATTTCGAACATACATCAACAAGGAATCTTAAATGAATAAAAACATTTTTTTTCTCGCCATACTTGCCTTTATTTCAGGTATCACCACAACATCTCTTGCAGGGAATTTTACTCTTAATGAACTGGGATATTTTGAAAAACCCGGCGTTGACGTTATGGTATTCCATGATTTTTATCCCGAAGGACATCAGGGCGGTGTCACAATTGTTCAAAACGGTGAACGGACTGCCGCCAATGGCGACCTGCGCCTGGATCCAACACCGGGCCAGTGGCAGCCGATTCCGAAACTTTTCGAACGAACCGAGGACCGTGCCGGTAGCAGCATCCGGGTTCGTCTCGTCTATCCCGATTCCAGCCGAGATAAAAAAGGTTTTAATCCGATAGACTACCCGGATATTCATTTCGCATACACAGTCAAAGTGAAAAGCATGAATGAATCAGTGTTCATCACGGTCGACCTGGATAGACCATTGCCCGAAGCATGGTGCGAAAAAGTCGGCTTTAACCTGGAACTCTTCCCCGGTTTATTATTCGGTACGACTTTTTATATGGAAAACAAGCCGGGTATCTTTCCGCGCCAACTGAACGGGCCTATGGACCGGGATAAAAACGGCGAGCTGCAAATTACACCTCTGGCAACCGGAAACCGTCTGGTGATCGCTCCTGAAAACAGTGATCGACGAATGGAAATTCAAAGTTCCGGCGCTCCCCTGCAACTATATGACGGCCGGGCTTTTCATAACAACGGCTGGTTTGTGGTACGCTCGACAATTTTACCGGGTACCACACAAAATGCTATCCAATGGGTCATCGAGCCACATGCTCAACCGGGCTGGATGTACACACCGGTGGTCCACATCTCCCAGGTCGGTTACCTGCCGCAACAGCCGAAAATTGCCGTCATCGAAACCGATCCCGACGATCAGGAAAATTTTCCGGTACGATTGATCAAAATATTGTCTTCCGGTGATCGGGAAATCATCAAAACCCAAAATCCTGAATCCTGGGGACGCTTTTTACGCTTTCAATATTACAAGTTCGATTTTTCTGCTGTTATAGATTCCGGTATCTATATCATTGATTACGGTGAAAGCCGCTCCAATCCGTTTCTTATTTCTCCACAGGTTTTTTGCCGCCATGTTTGGCAACCTACCCTTGAAACTTTTTTACCCGTACAAATGTGTCATATGCGCGTTAATGATCGCTACCGGGTATGGCACGGATTATGTCACATGGACGACGCGCTGATGGCGCCTACAGATCTTAATCATTTCGACGGCTATAGCCAGGGATCCTCCACGCTAACAAAATACAAGCCCCTCGAACCAGTTCCTGGATTGAATATGGGTGGATGGCACGATGCAGGCGACTTCGACCTGCGTGTGGAATCGCAGGCAGGCACTGTGAGAATTCTGGCGCTTGCCTATGAGGAGTTTGGCATTCAGTACGACGAAACAACGATCGACCAGCATAACCACCTGGTTGAGCTGCATCGACCGGACGGGAAACCGGACATATTACAACAGATAGAGCACGGTGTTCTTACCATCCTGGCAGGATATAAAAATCTCGGCCGGCTCTACCGCGGCATCATTTGTCAGGATCTGCGCCAGTACGTTCTATTAGGCGATGGCGCAGCCATGACGGACAATATTGTATACAATCCGAACCAAACACCCGAAACACCGCGAGATGACCGTCTGGTATTCACCGAAGAGAATCCGTCCCGCGAATTGGAAGTGGCCGCGGCACTTGCGGCTGCCAGCCGGGTTCTGGTAAATTATAATCCGGATATTTCTCAGGAATGTCTTGCCGTTGCCGAAATCCTGTGGGAGTCCAATTCCGATAAAGACAGCCGTAACAAAATATCAGCAGCAGCAGAATTATTGCTGACCACACAAAAACCGGTTTACAAATCCGAGTTGCAGGAATTGTTAACCGCCATTGATAGACGCTTCGCCCGCGAGGGGTGGTGCCTGGGAAGGATAAAGACCCAATTAAATGATAAATTCAGTCAGGACCTTGATTCGGCAGCTGAAAAATATGC
>JAFGEC010000510.1 GCA_016931775.1 Candidatus Zhuqueibacterota bacterium
CATCTGTCAAAATTTTAAAATTACATATATTTGGCAAAAGGAGGTGCGTCGCACCGGTTCTATCCCACCCGAGACTGAGGTTTTACTCCGAACTGGAATATGTCACTTGATATGTTCATTCTTTTTGATAAATTAAGATAACCAAAATTAATTTTTTGCCGGGAGCTCTATGAAAACCGTTCTCTTTGCTATAATGATTTTAGCATCTTCATCGGCGGCGTATCTACCGTCCCCACCCGAGGGCCTGTTATGCGACTTGTTGCGGGATCCGGTAAAAGCTTTCATCACCGATCAGAAACCCGAGTTCAGTTGGATCGTGGGCGACACCAACCGAGGCGCGGTTCAAAGCGCATTTCAAATCCTTGTTTGTTCCGATCCCGATCTGCTGAAAAAAAACCAGGCGGATGTTTGGGACAGCGGCAAGGTTCCTTCAGATCAATCTGTTAACGTTGAGTACAACGGTAAAAACCTGTTGCCCCACTGCAGATATTGGTGGAAGGTGCGCACATGGAACGGTTTGGACCAGCCTTCGGCCTACAGCCAATCGCAGGAATTTTTAACCGGTGATTTACGCCGAGATCAGCTCGCCTGGCCGGACGAAAGCCGATGGATAAAGACCGAAAACGGCGAATGGTTTCTGGAGAACCGGCAGCGGGCGGAATATGCTTCAATAAAGCCGAAAAAAATACAACAGAATTCGCCATCAGTGGGTTTTTATGATTTCGGCAGGGCAGCCTTCGGCACATTGAAACTTACAGTAAGAACCACTCGAGATACAGACAGCGCTGTCGTGTACCTGGGCGAACGCTGCATCGCTGATAGTATTGTACATAAAAACCCGGGACGTTCCAATATCGGGTTTAAACGTTCAGTCATTGCCTTGAAAAAAGGCAGACATACATACACTGTACAACTGCCTCGGCACGTTTCCCACTATCCCAACAGTCAGGTACTCGCTGAACACATGACCGAGGTTGCACCATTCCGGTACGCTGAAATTTTTTGTACGAGCCAGGTTGACACAGGCTCGGTTCGACAACAGGCGCTGTTTTATTATTTCGATGAAAATGCTTCGCATTTTACCAGCAGTAATGAAAATTTAAACAGAGTATGGGAATTATGTAAATATACGCTCAAGGCCACTCCGTTTCTTGCATTGTACGCCGACGGCAACCGCGAGCGAATGCCTTATGAAGCCGATGCCTATATACAGCAACTCGGGCATTATGCAGTGGACCGCGAATATTCCGTTGGCCGTTATACAAACCAGTTTTTGATCTTTAAACCCGCCTGGCCGACCGAATGGCACATGCACACCGTACTCATGGCATGGGCCGATTATTTACAAACCGGCAACCTGGAATCGGTCGCCAAATACTATCTTCAATTTAAAGCGAAAACCTTGCTGGCTTTAACCGAGACCAACGGCCTCATCAGCAGCCGGACCGGCAAGGTCACACCGGAATTTTTAAAAAGCATCCATTTCAAAGGCAACAATTTCGAAGATATTGTCGACTGGCCAAAAGGGACACCTGCGGGGGGAAAACAGGACGGTTACCGGGGCCCGACACCGGAAGGTGAAAGAGATGGTTATGTGTTCACGGATTACAATACGGTGGTCAACTCTTTTCACTGCCGTAGTCTTTTACTTTTATCCCGGCTGGCCGGAGCGCTTGGAGACTCTGCGGAGAGCCAATATTTAAACAGCCGGGTGACACAGGTCAAAGAAAGTATCAACACATTGCTGTTCGATAAAAATCGGGGAATCTACGTAGACGGAATCGGCACAAATCACACTTCATTGCATGCCAACATGTTCCCTCTCGCATTCGGTTTGGTTCCGCAACAGTATATACCATCCGTGGTTAAATTTATAAAAAGCCGCGATATGGCGTGCAGTGTATACGGAGCGCAATATCTGCTGGATGCCCTGTATTCTGCCGGTGAAGCCCAATATGCTCTCGATCTTTTAACTCGGGAATCAAAAAGGAGCTGGATGAACATGATCCGGGTTGGTTCTACAATGACCACAGAGGCGTGGGATGAATATTACAAGCCGAATCTCACATGGAATCATGCATGGGGCTCGGCTCCGGCAAACATTATCGTACGAAAACTATTTGGCATTGAACCATTGGAACCCGCTTTTCGTACCGTTAAAATACATCCTCAACCGGGCAATTTGGAATTTGCACGGCTGAAAACACCCACTATTCGCGGATACATTTACTGCGATTGGCTCCATAACGGCAACAGGTTTACTTTTACCGTTATTCTGCCGGCAAACATGCGAGGGCATGTATATTTACCAAACACAATAAAAAACGATCTGTGCGAAAGCGGGCAACCTTTACTTAAAAAAGAACAAAATACATCAAATGTACAGAACACTGTAACGAAAATATTACCGGACATGAAAGTATTGGAAACAACGGAGAGCCATATTATTATCAGCATTGGTGCAGGACGGTATATTTTTTCCGGTTCTCTGGAGTAGGGTGGAAAACCATTGCAGAAATCATATTTTTATAATCAGGTGTTATTTCACATCAAGTTTTCTCAAATAAAAACGCTCACCGTTATATTCCGAAATGATAATTTTGTCTTCCCTCAACATTTTTTCTATTATTGAAAAATTGCTGTTTGCTTTTTTCAGAAATTCTTTCACAGCATCCTCTCGCATGGGGTGGACAGATGTAATACTTTGCAAATCCTCTTCTACATCACCGGTGTATGCAAAATCATTTCCTTCATATCCTATCAGATATTCAGCATTGAGAGAATTCTCTTTGAAAATCTGATATGCTTTGTTTATTTGATGCTCGTCCGGAGCATGAACCCATTTTTTAGCAGGAGGTCTTGTGGGAATACTCAGATAGGCTATTGACGGCCTAATTTGTTTAATAAACTCTGCAACTGTTCTTATATTTTCGTTCAGGTCTTTAACCAGCATTGTTTCGGTCACAAGCGTACCACTATATTCTTGTGAAAATTTCTTAATTCCATTTAACATTAAATCAAAAACGATGTTTTTCTGCGGCCGATCCATTCTCTTCCAAATTTTTTCATCCAGTGTATCAATTTTAACAGAAACCCAGTCAGCTTTACGGATATCTTGTCTCACATCAGGTTTTTGAAGTAGAGATGCATTGGTGATAACGGCAATCTTGAATCCCAAAGGTTTTAATAAATCAATTAACCTGCCTAAATTTTTATCCAATGTCGGCTCGCCATCCGGAACAATGGTTAAATAATCAATAGATTCATGATTGAGTTTTGCATTCGTGATCTTTTCTTTTACCTCTATGAACAGATCATCCGGATTGTAAAAATCCTGTCTGTCGGCGGCCATTTTCATGGATATGCCTAATTGACAATACACACAAGAATAGGAACAAATTTTCGGAGGAATATTGTTTATTCCAATACTTTTTCCCAGACGCCTGGAAGGAACAGGCCCAAATATTCTCAGATTATTCACAATTTTTCACCACTGTAATATTTTTAGCACAAGCTTTACCAAAACAACAATTTTGAAAAAATTTATGATTTCGAATATCGTACTATTTTTCTTAAAATATAAAATATCTCCAATTTCCATGAATTATTGTTACCAGGAGCCTGCCGGACTCGAAGACCTCTATTTTTATAAATAATTGATTTTTATACATTTAAAATTTTTGCCTCAAAATCAGCGGTGTAGAAAAAACAAATACTTATGATACAAGTCCGACAGGCTCCTAGTACTCTCAGTCACTCACCAGCTTTAAGCCAACGACCAGTGCGCAGACCAGCAATAGAAGCAGCCACTGCTTGAGAGAGAGCTGTTCACCATAAATATAGAATGCCAGTAGTGTCGTAAAAACCATGGTGGTACTCGTAATTGCTGCGGCAACAGCCACAGGACCCATTGTCATTGACAAAGCAAAAAAACCTGTACCGATGGCTGTCGGAGCGGCACAGTACAAAATAATCCAAAATTGTTTCCAGTTTACAGACACCAGGGAAACGCCATGAAAAAGCTTACCCCTGATAAACGCCATGACCGCTGCGGTTATTCCGACACTAAATTCCCAAAAATAGCCCACTAAAAACGGATGAAGTGTCCTTGATGTCATGCCGATAAGAGTGATCCCGCCTCCCAATAACAATCCAAATAAAAACGCATACCCAATTCCTTTACGGACGTTAAATTCCGCAGGCATAGCTTTTGAGGATTTACTTGCCCCCAACCAAAAGAGCGTAATAAAAACGGCGGCGATCAGTACAATCTGAAAGAATGACAATACTTCGTGATAAAACAAATAACTAAAAAAGGCAGAGACGATTGTAATAAAACTCACCATCAGCGTATTGGCAATACCGACAGACAGGTGCCGGAATGCCTTAGCCATCGCCCAGTTTCCCAGTGCGGTTAAAACCGTTGCTCCGAGTAATGGATATATAAATAAAAAAATCCGGCCGAATTGATGGCGAGGGACGAACACAAGGATGGGTGCCATGCTGATTCCCAACGTTAAGCCTCGATAGGCCACCGATGACAGCGTATCCATGGACCGGTAATGTTTAGCCATTAAAACATTTTGCAGTGAATAAGCAAGGGATGCGGTCAAAGCGGTCAGAAAAAACACATGTATTCCTTTCATATTAAAGCATGTGCAATTAACGAAAAATGATTGAATTTTCAAAACAAATAATATATACCGGGAAAAAAGATCAAGATACTGTTATTACTTCCACGGGTGCGATCTCTTGCACCAGACAAAATATCCCGGCATTCTAAAACCGGCTTGTTTTGAGGCAGGTCGCAGACGTTCGAGAATAGGTAGGCGAATCGTTTAGTCATCTACGGTTTTGCAGGCCATAAATGAAAAAAGCAGGAAAATAACACTATATTTTTTGTACATACCGTTCACACACTTAAATTCAAAGCAGCCAAAAAATTCAGTGGAGCGTGATCCCGCAGTGCCGCTAAAGCGGCACGAGGAGGCACGCGGATCCCGCTTTACGGGGGGAGGATCCCAGTGCCGCACAGCGGCACGATCCCGCTGTGTGCGGGACGGAGCCGATCCAAATAACAGACTGACAGATTTTCATTTCACGCGGCCAATAACTTCACTCCATCTCCACCCTTTTCGCCGGCATATCCATACCCGCCTGGTGGAGAATCAGCTCCGTTGCTTTTCCCGTTTGACCGGCGATAAAATCAACCTGGGCATTCACCACCTTTAGAAAAAAAGCTGTTTCCGACTCGGGGAACAATTCCACTTTTGGCTGCCCGGTAACCTGCAGGAAAATCCTGTCGTTTTCCGCAGAAATGGAGATTTTTATACCTGCCTGGAGTTGATATTCACCAATATATTTTTCATACAATGAAGGATCAAGCTTTACAATTTTTCTCTGCTCCATTCTCGGTGCATCGAATGTGGCTCCCCCCTGATGATGCACGACATGGGTAACCACTCCGTTTTCATCACGAATAAACGTGGCCTGGGCATCTGTAATCTTCCAGAAAAATTCATTCTCGGAGCGCGGAAAAATTTCATACCGGGCCTGGCCTGAGAGTTGAGCGTAAAGGTGTTCACCATCGCGGGTTACAGTCAGTATGGCGCTTTTATAATCATATTGTCCCACATAATCATCATAGACGGCGTAATTGACATTCGTTGCAGCTCTATAGGACTCCTGTTTCTCCATCTCCTGCCACAGGAATATTTCAGAGATATCGTGTGCAACCTGACCGGCGGCAAAACCCGGCAATGCCGGAGCACAATTCGATAGTACAATAACGGTTGTATTCTTTTCCGGGAATCTTGTCAGTACAGTCGAAAACCCATGCAATCCACCACCGTGAGAGATCTCGCGCAGTCCGCGCCAAATTGATATTCCCCATCCATATCCGTAATGCGCACCACTCCCGACATCGGCTTCCTGGCCGTTATTGAGTTTGACCGGCGTCAAGGCGGCTTTTAAGCTTGTTTCGGATAAAACGCGCCCGTTAAATACGCCTTCATTCCATTTATAAAGGTTAATAACATTGGAATACAGATTACCCGCTCCACCGGCATGCGACATATCCCAATCCAACGCAACTTTGATGCTATCATTTTCATAAGAGTAACCGGTCGCTTCGGCATCAAATTTTACATCTTTTGAATAAACACCGGTATTTTCCATTTCAAGCGGTATGAAAAATTTCTTTTTTAAAAAAGTATCAAAATCAAGTCCAGATACTTTTTCAACAATGTACCCCAGCAAAAAAAATCCAGAGTTATTATACAACCAAGTTTCACCCGGATCAAAATCATAATCCAAGCCCTTGATGGTTTCGATCATCTCCTGCGTGGTTATTTCGTTCAGGACTTTATTTAAAAAATCATCTGTGCTTGTAAAACTGTGAATACCGGAAATATGCGTCAGCAGGTGATGAATGGTAACCTGGTCGCCACGGGGGAAATCCGGAACATACTTTGACAGAGGATCCTCAACGGATAATTTTCCCTCCTCCTGCAGTTTGAGTATTGCGGAAGCGGTAAACTGTTTGGTAATGGACCCGATACGAAAAGTGGTTTTCGGTGCCACAGGAATTTTTTTACCGACGTCCGCCAAGCCGTAGCCCTTTTGCAGCAGTATTTTCCCATCCCGGGCAACCAGAACTGCCGCTCCGGGCGTATTTTCCTTGATGGCACGCTGGACGACATAGTCCACAAGTTTTTCCACTGCCGGAGCCGGAACGCTGTCATCCGCCCCCCGGGATATGAGCAGTTCGGCAAGCTCGTCTCTGCCGGACATTTTTGCCGCGTGATAAGCGTAAAGTCCTGGCCCAACGGATGTATTCGGATCAACGCCAAAATCCAACAGCATTTCAACAGCTTCAATGTTACCCATACGAGTTGTAAAAATCAGACGTTCCTTGAGACTTTCAGGACTGAGCATACGGCA
>JAFGEC010000511.1 GCA_016931775.1 Candidatus Zhuqueibacterota bacterium
AACGTTGGAACGTTGAAGGATTGGAATGTTGCTACGTTAAAACGTTCTAACGTTCAAACGTTCGATTGGAAAAAGAATTTACTTGCATTTAATTGTTGTATATTATAATTTAACTACTATGAAGGGAGAAAATCTCTAGATAATCAAAACTGAAGATTTTTTTATGAGATTTTGGTTTTCCTTGATACAAAAATTTGATGCGGCATGTTAACTCGTATTTTTAAAATTCAGCCTGATTACTTTTTACTGCGGGTAAACATGTTCACGAATTATCAGAACAAACTCGACAGGATCGATTGTCACACGAGCGACGAATAGAGACAAGGAACGAATGAAACGCTGTAGATATAACGGATCCATTGTGGTGATTGGCATATGGCTCCTTTTGGCAGGATGGATTCACACATTTGCCCTTGATGCGGACAGGAAACTTGATGGCATCTCACACGAATTAAAAACACGTGGTTTTGAAGGAATCGAAACCCGGATTTTAACCGATCAAACGGTTTTTATAACGTACGAAAACCGGATTTACCGGAACCAATTTTTCGCACTGTGTGTCGTTCTCGCGATGATCGAAAAATATGATTTTGGAGAAATCAAAAATATACTCGTTTGTCCCCGGATTGAGGGATTTGAGTTTTGTCAGATTCTCGTTCCTGTAACAGTGTTGCACGAGCTGGCGGCCCAAAAGATAAACGCCGAAAATTTCGTCAAACGTATAAAATATTACAGACCGGACTCACGGTACTATCAATCCGGCAGTGCTCCGGAGCAGGACATATACCGCAAAGTCGACATGATACTCAAACCCGCTGTCGGAGGCCGTTTCGGCAACTTTGAGGATGCGTTCAAGTGGAACATCGGCCTTGCTTCGGAATTACAGAGTTATCTCTGGAAAGGCGGCATGGCAAATTTTGAATTGATGGTGCCGTTATATGATGAAATCGGTATTTACACCTATGAAGTCCGTCCACAAAGGGCGTGGCTGTCGCAAACCGTGCGGTTACCGTTCGACGGGAAAAGTACCCTGGCGGTGGGACTCTATACCCCCGAGCGCTGGGGTTACGCGTTCAGCGCCGACTGGTATTTACTGAACCGCTACATTATGCTGGGTATGAACTGGGAATATACCGGTTTTGCTTCCTATCAAAACAAAACCTGGAGCTATTCCCAGCCCGGCAAATCGAGCCACAGGTTCTGGGTGCAGGGTTTTATGCCCAAATACAATATCGATGTCACCCTGCATCTTTCACAGTATTTGTATGGCGATCACGGCTGGGGCGTTGAAATCAACCGTATGTTCGGTGAAACGACCATCGGCTTTGCCGGTGTGATTACCAACGTGGATGAAATCGGCATCATTTCCCTGCGTGTTCCGTTTTTTCCGAAGAAACGCTGGAAGCCGGCAAGATTTCGTGTCTATCACGAGTTATATCACAGTTGGACTTACAAGTCCAATTCCGTTACGCCGTGTGCCGGCCAGCCGCTCATAACCGGTATCAGACCGGGCACAGGTTACAACCGTAATTTAATGGAAAGAGAATTGATTCCTGCTTATATTAAAAACAATCCGGATATTTTGGACCGCGCATTTTTATATGTAAAAAAACTGAAAGGGGCAAATAAATGAAAAAACTTTTGCTTGTCGGACTTTTGTTTATGCTTGGATGTAACTCTCAAAAGGTTACGGATCCGCTTTCTCTCACACGATTCAATATTGAGCAATCAAACAGTTTGTTTGGCCACGACGGCCAGCAGAGGGATACGTTCTATTCCTATGAAACCATATATCTGTCGATAAAAAATCTGTACGGCAACTGGGAGACGGATATAGAAATTGCCAAAGAATCCAACTGCGATCAGGAATTCGAATTGCTGGTTGCATCCGATATTGACGGAGAAATCCATAATCTGCCGGTGTGGCATTTTACCAACACTGATGAAAACGGTGCGCCCATCGATCAGTCCGGTAATTACATCGTTCATATCGTTCAGGCTCATCATCAGAAACCGTGGAAAAATTACAAAATACCCTTTACCATCATCAACAGCCTTCCTCCATTTGCCCAGGCCCGGTTAACGGATGCAGCGGGTATTTTTAAACATGGATCGTATCTACTGAATGAGGATGTTTATATAGAGGCAAGCGGATTACCCGCGAATACCGAAGTGAGAATTTATATTCAAAACTGTCCGGGCGATTACAGTATCGGTGCTGCGTATACGGATGTTTCCGGAAAAATCGATACTGTGACCACAACCGGCGGTGGTGCGATTAATACAACATTAGTTTGGCCGTCCGCCGGAACAACCGGTTGTTTCGATGTGGTGGTGGATCTGGCCCCATTCGGTGAATACAACAACGGCGACCTGGTGCTGAATCCGCTGGAACCGGGATTGATGATACAAACACCGTCCCAAACGACCGATATTATCACCGATATCGCCTGTAACGGTGCCGGTATACATTTGGACATTTTTGATGAGAAGGAGGAAATCTTTGCTTGTATCTGTCCCACACCATTGCCCCGGTTAATTGACGGCCATTTACACGATGTCCAGTCCGGTATTTTCCTGATGCCCCACAAAGAAATCTGGGTCCAGGACGAGCCTTTGCTGTTTATCGAAACAGGCGGCAGTATGCAAAGTCCCACGATCTGTTTGACCAATCCGGTATCACAAAGCCTGGCACTCATCAGGATCCGCACCGAATCCAAACCGAATTACCGCCGGCCGGTGCGTTTGTGGCCCGGTGACTATGATGTCATTCTCGATGTCAACAACAACACCCTTTATGACCCCGGCATCGATGTGCTGGACGGCGGCACCCGGGCCGGATTCAGCATTCCCGGCGAAAAACCCGAAATTTACTTTTTTATGACCGCATTCACCGATTATGCCGCGCTCGGCCCAGACGATACCTTGATCAGGGCGCTTGTGTTTAGATCAGACGGCACACCGGTAACCGGCGTAACGGTCGACTTCAGGGTCGTCAAGGGGCCCGGAGCCGTTCATCCCACCAGTGATGTTACCGGCCCGACCGGTGTAGCTGAAACCCGGTTCTCCGAAGGTAAAATCGGCGAATGGAGCCTTGTGCGCGCCCTCGTCACAGTCGGCGATGTGCAGTACAAATGCTACACTTCCGTTCACAACGAGATTCCCTGTACGCATTATCAGGGTGACCTGTACAATGAATAAAAGCTGTTTAAGGTGGAAAAATAGTTTGAAAGGTTGGATATTTTTTCTGGCGGGATTTTTAGGGGTAATGATGACCGGCCCTGGTTTTGCCCAGTCGTTATTGGGCTACCAGGGCGTTATCAAGGTGCCGTCTGCTTTTACGACACCGGATGGGCGGATTGTGTTGGGATATGGACAGGTGCCCGGTAGTACAAGCTTGTTTAAAAGGCTGGGTAGCAATGTTAATCATCAGAAAAACGAAATTTATTTTGTAAACATTGGCTTTTTACCTTTTATTGAAATTAGCGGAGGGATTGTTCGATATGATTTTCATACAATGGGAGTAGGAGACAGAACTTTTGCAATACGATGTTTGCTTTTAAAGGAAAGCAAATATTACCCTCAACTCACAATCGGAGTACATGATCCGTTTAGCGCTTATGCAACACGCATGTCACAAAATTTAACTACATCATATTTGGTGACTTCCAAAACGATGCAGCTATTTAAATATAGCCAACTATATTTACATTTAGGTTATTCTAACGACTTGTTTGAAGCAGACCAATACCTCTTGCTTGGTTGGTTCTATGCAACAGAATTGCGCATCTACGACTATGTCACTTTCTTGGCGGAATATGATACCGAAATGTACAACTATGGCATTCGACTACACTATCGCACACTCTCCGTACTCCTCACCTGGCTGGACGAAGGTCAATCGTCATGGCAGGTGGCATATCAAATTAAACTACAGTAAAAAATAAACTCTTTTTCAATTTCAAAAAGTTACTTTTAAAAAAGCCTATGCGCGTTTTATCTTTTCCAAGGAAAATTTTTCCCGATTCAACAGACTGCTGAGTTCGATAACCCTTTGTTCCAACGCCTGAATACGAGCGAGCATGATATGTTTTTCATCAGCAAATTCTTGTTTTATTAATGCTTCCTGATTTTCAGCCCTGATCTTGAACTTTTCAAAAGTTTCCTCTAATATCCTGTCGATAAAAGTTTGTTTTTCATCTTCCGGGAATTCGGATTTTTCCTTATGCTCATTAGTATCCCCAAGGCTTAATCGCTCGCCTTTTTCATCGATAAAGCGATATTGAAAATTCTCTTTTTGTAATTCAAATGTTTCTGCTTTATTTGTTTTTTCATTCCAGCGTTCTTTACTATACGAGCAAATTTCAACCTGCAGGCTCTTGTAATTCGAAAAAATAGCATTCTCCAAAGCCATCATTCTGACCTGCAGTTCCTGCTCGAACATTTCACGTCGAAGCCGGTAGGTTTTTATAAACTGGAATAGATCGGAAGCCTGTTTTTGGAGCTCGAAAATGTCTTCCAATTCCTTCCGGCGGGTGGTTACGGTTTGTTTTGCCACTTCGTATCGTTTGAGCTCATTTTTAAACTCGGCCGACAACCTGCTTATGAGAGTGTTCATCTCGGCTCGAATTTCATTAATATTCCCTGGTATCCCCAAAGAGGAAGGATCCTCTGTCTCCTCCATCGCCTTTTGCTTTCCAAATTCTAAAATATTTCCTCCTCCTCTTCTGGTTTTCATGTTTCTTCCTCCAATGATCCTTTACACATCATGCACCGGCCTTTCTTTTGTCCTGGTCCCAAGGCCCCTCCGCATCCGGACCACATATCTGGATTAAACTATCTTTTTTTGACAGCCAGAAGCGTAAAAACACACCTTTTTTTTTGAATCCTGTTTTTCTTTATAATATTTAATGTATGCGAGAAAATCAAAAGACAGCCATTTTACTCGCTATAATTTTATATACTTGGTACAAAGATAACAATTAATATAATTTCTGTCAAGTTAAAAACAAAATTTTGTGTAAAACCTCAGTCTCGGGTGGGATAGAACCGGTGCGACGCACCTCCTTTTGCCAAATATATGTAATTTTAAAATTTTGACAGATG
>JAFGEC010000512.1 GCA_016931775.1 Candidatus Zhuqueibacterota bacterium
CGGCGCCGACTTCCCGCGCTTGTCATTCAGCATAAAGGTGAACTGGTGTTGTGCGATTGCGGTGAAGGTACACAGATGTGGCTGCCACAGGCGGGATTATCAGCGGCCAAAATTTCCACAATTATCATTTCTCATCTGCACGGCGATCATATCTTTGGATTACCGGGTTTTTTAACCACGCAAACGATGCTGGGACGCAACACGGCACTTTCTGTATACGGACCGGCCGGTACTAAAAAGTACATGGAAATGATACAAGATATTTCAGGATTCGAGATCCATTATCCTTTGGAAATCGTAGAGCTTGAAAAAGATGGAACCCGGTTTTCAGCTGCAGGCTTTGACATAACCGCCCGCCTGCTTGACCACCGAATAACATGTTTCGGTTACAGGTTTCACGAACCAGCCAAACCGGGTAAATTTAATACTGAAAAAGCCGACCAGCTTCATATACCAAGCGGTCCTTTACGTGCGCAATTACAGCAGGGAAATTCGATTATCATCGGCGACCGTACAATTACACCCGCCGAAGTAATGGGGCCGGAACGGCCGGGACGAATAGTCACTTTTTGTACAGACACACGGCCGACGCCCAATGCAATCGAACTGGCGCGTAACGGCAATGTTCTCATTCACGACAGCACATTCGGGGACGACCACGCCGATTGGGCCGTCCAAACCTTTCACAGTACCAGCCGCGAAGCGGGAGAGATTGCCCGGCAGTCGAATTGCCGGCAATTGCTGCTTTGGCATATCAGCAACCGATATGATGAGGAACAGGAAAAAATACTGCTTCAACAAGCGCAAAACGTATTCCCGAATACGATGCTCGGCAGAGATTTCCTGGAAATTCAAATCCACCGCCAGAAATCTTAAAAACCGGATCAGGAAACTATGAAAAGTCGTGCAATTATCGTGCTCTCTTTTGGACTGCTGGCAGTATCCGTTTCATCCGTTTTTATTAAATTGTGCGACGCACCCTCCATGGTGATTGCTTTTTACCGGCTGAGCATTGCCGCACTGTTTTACTGGATTGTCGCCCGTGTAAAGGGCGGATCGGTACTGAAAGCCTTTTCTCCGTTTCAATTACGATGGACCGTTATCTCCGGGCTTTTCCTTGGCTTTCATTTTATCACCTGGATTGCCTCACTCAAGTATACATCAGTGGCCAGTTCGGTTTTTTTGGTACAAACTGCGCCGATTTTTGTCGCACTCGGCGGCTATTATTTTTTAAATGAACCTTTTAACCGGTTAAAAATTGCGGGTATTTTTATTGCCATCACCGGCAGTGTTTTTATCAGCATTTTTGAAATCAATTTTAAAAGTGGATCGATGTGGGGTAATTTGTTAGCGGTCGGGGGAGCAGCCGGAGTCTCAGGTTATCTGCTTATCGGTAACAGAATACGCCGCCATATGGACATTTTCCGGTATGTTGCTATTGTATATACAACAGCCGCCCTTTTTACTCTGTTATTTGTTTTCGGCGCCCGAGTACCGCTGTTCGCTTATCGCCCTTTTACTTTTCTGTTCTTGCTGGCTATCGCCGTATTCCCGCAGATTATAGGTCACACAAGTTTCAATTGGGCATTGAAATATTTTAGTGCGACATCAGTCGCATTTATCATCCTGGGCGAACCGGTACTCGCTTCGATCCAGGCTTGGGTATTTTTAAAGGAAGTGATGTCACCGGGCAAAATAATCGGTGCAGTATTGCTATTATGCGGTGTCATCCTTGTCCTCTATGCAGAAAATACCCAAAAATCAATAAAAAGTGATTTAAATAACGCCAGTTAGAAATTTTACTGGAATTAAATCAGTTAATATTAGTAAATTATAAAAATATTTTTATAAATAAAAGGGCAAGTTTCCGTGAATATTATCTACAGTGGAAAAGCACATAAAAAACTGTTCGAGAAGGCGATTTCCAATGTCCCGCAATGGACATTCTATGCCATAGATGATTATAAAAAACTTTTGTTAAATGATCCATCATACTCTGTGCTGGTTTTCGATACGGACAACAACGAAAAGGACAATGTCGCAACCAAATTGTTCAAGGACAAGAAAAACGGACTGGCTGCCTCTCTTTATATCCTTTCTGCCAAAGAAAAACCGCCGGAAAATTATGATGACTTGGTCGATTATATGACGGTACCTTCGACTCCCTGGCAGATTGTCCTTGTACTCAAGAGATTGAATACGGTTCTAAAGTCAAAAAAATATATTGATGTGCTTGAAGGGAAACTGTCGCTGCAAAATCAGGAACTCTACGAGTTGAATCAAATCGGAATTGCGCTTTCCGCGGAAAGAGATCCGGAAAAATTGCTGCAACTTATACTTCAAAAAGCCCGGGAGGTCACATCGGCCGATGCGGGAAGTATTTATCTGGTTGAAAAAAATGAGTCGGTTGGTGCCGATGAGAACGAATATTGGCGTGACAAGCAATTGCGGTTTAAGCTGGCTCATAATGATTCAGTGGACGCCAGTTACAATGAATTTGTAATGCCGGTTGAGAAAAAGAGCATGGCGGGTTATACGGCATTGACCGGAGAGCCGTTGAATATTCGAGATGCCTATTCCATACCCGGAGACAGCGAATTTCAGCATAACAGCAGTTTTGATAAAAAAATGGGGTATCACACAAAATCAGTTCTCTGCATTCCCATGAAAAGCCATCAGGGCGAAATCATCGGTGTACTGCAACTGATCAATAGAAAAAAGAACTGGAATGTAAAGCTGATTAATGAACCGGTCATTCGAAATCAGGTCATTAATTTTAATCAAAGGTGTGTGGACCTGGCTTCTTCGTTAGCCAGTCAGGCTGCAGTAAGTATTGAAAATATGCGGCTTTATGAAGAAATTAAACGGTTGTTTGAAGGTTTCATCGTTGCATCCGTACATGCCATCGAACAACGTGATCCAACCACGTCCGGTCATTCGGAACGTGTTGCCGCGCTCACCGTCGGACTTGCGGAAAAAGTCGACCATCTGGATACAGGTATCTATCAGAGAATAAAGTTTTCTCGTGATGATATTCAGCAGATAAAATATGCCGCTCTGTTGCACGATTTCGGAAAGATCGGCGTGCGGGAACGGGTGCTCGTTAAAGCCAAGAAATTATACCCCGAACAATTGACCACAATCGAATTCCGTTTTCAATATCTTAAGCAGGCTCTTAAACTCGCTTATATTCAGGAAAAGATTAAAATATTGGAAAATAACGGCAAAACCCATACAGGATTTGATATTCTCGACAAAGAATATAATCTGAAATTGCAGGAACTCGATCAATATCTGGCTTTTATTCTTGAAGCCAACGAACCCAAGATTTTAGCGGAGGGTGGTGTGGAAAAATTGAGTGAGATCAGGGAAAAAACCCGGTTTCACGGAACGATTGATCAACCGCTTTTGACCGAGCAGGAAATACACTTTTTATCCATACCACGGGGCAGCTTGAGTCAAAACGAGCGTCAGGAAATTGAATCGCATGTTACGCATACATTTAATTTTTTAAGCAGGATTCCTTGGGCGTCGCATCTGAAGGCTGTACCTCAAATCGCTTACGCCCATCATGAAAAATTGGACGGCTCCGGGTACCCGCGCGGCCTTCAATCCCAGGATATCCCCCTTCCCGCAAAAATGATGACCATAGCCGATATTTATGATGCGTTGACTGCATCCGATCGTCCTTATAAAAAAGCCGTACCAAAAGAAAAAGCACTTTCCATTTTGGAATTTGATGTCAAGAATGGTAAAATCGATCCCGTATTATTCGAGCTTTTTGTGGTCGGAAATGTGTATAATATTGTTCACGGCCAGCGATAAATACCAATCGATGTATATTAATCATTAGATATGCTTATTCTGAATTTAATTTAAAAAAATACACAAATTTGTTGACATTATCGATCCGCATTGCTATATTTAACCATGTTGGGACGGGTAGCTGGACAACTTCATTATTTTTATATACATGCCTTTGTGCTATTAATATAAATCATCTCGTTTACTTATATACTGTTCCTATTATTTTCAGTGGCCATTTGTATCTGTAAATTTTTCAGTATCATTATAACAGGAGTAGAAACATGACGAGTGCGTCTCCATCCGGTAACTCTGCCATAAGCAACCTTTTAAACAGTGTTGGCAACTATAATGGTTACGAGAATCAAGCACAAAGACAGAATTCAGATAAAAATATCCGGAATTATATGATTTCTAAAATCAAGGCACTTCTGGCTGCTTTGGATTCGGTCCCAGGGGCGACCGACGAGAAGGATCAGGAACGGCTGGATGATTTAACCACAAAGGCCAAGAGAAAACTGACAACCGTGTGCGAGAGTCTGAAGCGCCCCACTTATGAGGGTTCAGTCTTTTTCAGCAAAGGTACCCTTCGTGAAAAAATGCTGGCCCGCCTTTATGATTTTGAAAATATGATGCTCGGTGAATTGGATGGCCTGGATGAGGAAATTTCAGCCATGAAAACCCTAATGGAGCGAAAGGTTTTTGAGGAAAATTTTCTGCACATCATGGACTTTGTGGATAACCTGAACCAGTCACTCTTTGAAAGAGAAGCGGCGATTCTGGAAGTCGAACAATGACTACTTTTTCCTGAAATAATGATCGGAAGGTGTTATGACATTCCATACAGAATATTTATGGTTCGATACACATCAACACAGAGAATTTATCAACATAACAGACAAGATAATCGGCATTGTCGAGCAGAGTGGCATCAAAGAGGGTATGGTGCTTGTCTCGGCTATGCATATAACCGCAGCCGTTTATGTAAATGATGCAGAATACGGCTTGTTGCAGGATATTGAGGAATGGCTGCAGAAAATGGCACCGGAGGGTCCTGATTATTTTCACCACAGAACCGGAGAGGTTAATGGTGATGCCCACCTTAAAAGTTTGCTGATGCATCATCAGATTATTTTACCGGTTACAAATGGCAGACTCGATTTGGGACCGTGGCAGCAGGTATATTACGCCGAGTTTGACGGGCAAAGACGTAAAAGAGTTATCGTCAAGGTGATGGGGGAATAGTAAATTTAATCCTGGTCATCGATACCGTATTGGCTCATCTTTCGATATAATGTCGCTTCACCAATTCCAAGTGCTTTTGCGGTTTGACCGCGATGGTACTTGTTTTTTTCCAGTTGATTCATGATAAAACACCGCTCAAAATCTTCAACAGCTGATTTTAAATTGGATATTTTTTTAATGGGTTGTTGGGGCACATCGTCACCGGTAAGAATTTTCAGGCAAGTCCCATCTGAGAAAATCATGACCCTTTCAATATAATTTTCCAGTTCTCTTACCTCACCCTTCCACTCCCTTTGTTTCAGCAAATCCATCAGCTCAGGATCGATGCGCGTAATTTTTTTATTCATCTGACGGTTGTATTTTTCGACAAAATGCCGTACCAGCAGGGGAATGTCCTCCCGCCGCTCCCGCAATGAGGGCAGGTGGATTTCAATCACATTCAACCGGTAATATAAATCCTCGCGGAACTTTTTCATCTGCACCATTTTCATCAATGATGTATTGGTTGCCGCCAAAATACGCACGTCTACTTTAATCGTGGTGGTGTCTCCCACAGGCAATATTTCCTTGCTTTCTATCGCGCGCAATAGTTTTGACTGGGCAGTAAACGGCATTTCACTGATTTCATCTAAAAACAGTGTGCCTCGCTGGGCGACTTTAAAAAGCCCCTCCTTATCCATTACGGCACCGGTAAAAGAACCCCGTTTGTGTCCGAATAACTCACTCTCAAACAGAGTTTCCGTAATGGCACCGCAATTAACGGCCATAAAGCGGCCCTTGCTGCGCGGACTGTTATAATGTATGGCCTTGGCGACCAGCTCCTTGCCTGTGCCGCTGTTACCGGTGATCAGTACATTGCTGTCACTGTCCGATACTTTTTTTATGGTATCAAATACATTTCGTATGGCCTTACTCTGACCGATGATGTTATTAAAATCATACTGGGCGTTGACTTCCTGGCGAAGTGCCTGATTTTCCACAACCAGCGTTTTGTGCTGCAGCAGTTTTTGTACCTTGATGACGACATCCTCAAAATTGAGGGGTTTGAGCAGATAGTCAAACGCCCCCTTGCGCAGCGCTTCGATGGCGGTTTCTACGGACGCAAATGCCGTGATAAAAATAAAGGATATACTGGATTGTATTTGACTGGCTTTTTCCAGCAATTCGAGGCCGTCTAAATTCGGCATTTCTATATCGCTTATGACAACATCAAACTCATTACCACGAATAAATTCCAGAGCCTCCTCGCCATTCGATGCCTGGGTGCAGACATATCCTCGATTTGAAAACACGCTGGCCAGACTTTCGCGTGTAATGTCATCATCGTCGACAATGAGAATATGATGGGGCATTTTTTAATCCTTTTTTATCGGCAAGGATATGGTGAATGTGGTTCCGACATCCGGCTCACTCTCCACCTCAATTCGTCCGGAATAGTTTTTGACGATATTATAGCTCACCCACAAGCCCAATCCGGTTCCCTGACCTTTTTGCTTTGTAGTGAAAAAAGGTTCGAATATATGATTTATATCTTCCTTTGAAATGCCGTGTCCATTGTCCGTCACTGAAGAGTAGACATATCGCTCATCGGCCCACGTACGCAACTGCAGTTGCCCATCCTTGATTCCCTGCATGGCATCCGCTGCGTTCAGACAGATGTTGATAAATACTTGTAAAATCTGATCAAAACTGGTCACGACCTGCGGGATATGCGGGTCCAAATGGGTAATTATCTGCTGGTATTTCAATCGTTTATCGTATTTAATAATGCGAATGACATGGTCGATTACCATATTTAAATAAACGTTTTCGATCTTATGTGCGGTGGGTTGCGAAAAATCCACCAGCGTTCTTACGGTTCGGGCGATCCGGTCTATATATTGCTGAATGAGTGCGGTTTTTTCTTTAAAATACTCATCGGTTGCTTTGTCCTTTAACACTTGGGCCAGCGCTGAAATGGAATTGAGTGGCGATCCGACCTCGTGGGCAAATCCTGCAGCCAACGTTCCGACCGCCGAAAGTTTTTCGGAATGCACCAGATGCTCGCGCAACCGTTCATGGTCGGTGATGTCATGAACGAGTACGGAAACACCAATCACCCCGCTTTCCGTTTCCATCAATGGCGCAATCTTGAAATCGATGATGCGGTTTCCTGCGTTTAAACTTTTGTGCTTAATGCCGTACAATTCCGCCGGTTGCCCGATTTCACTGGCTTGCTTCAGCGCGTGCAGAAAGGATTCCTCCTCCTGAAAGGCGGGAAATTTAACCAGGATATTTTCACCCAACACATCATGCGCCGAAATATGGTACAAACTCTCCAGTCCGCGGCTCCAATGGATGAAATTGAGTTGTTTGTCGAGAATAAACAGACCGATGCCGGCAAAATCAATGGATAACAGGCCCTTTTCCAGAGCCGGAATAAAATCTTTCGGCAAGTTTTCAGCACCCCGGTCGCTTCCGGAGTCCAGTTCCTTTCCCACTGCTTTAATAAAAGGATCGTAGATATCGTTTATGTTGCTGAAAAGTTCCAGGCTGTCGATGGGTGATTTTGAAGTGCGCGCGATCGTTGCCAGCAGAATGTAACGGCTGATGAGCAACGCATTGACCAGAATATCGGGCTGCCCTGACAGTTCGGTAAAATGATCCCGGACGATCTTGAAAACATGCTGAACGGCGGCATCAAGTTTTTGGTCGATGAGGTAAATATTGAGAGCAGTTAACAGCTGATGAACCAGATTCTTGATCCGGCCTTGTTCCCAATCGGGTAACAGTTTTGTCACCCGGGATTGCCAATCAGTTGAAATTTCTGATTGACATTTTATCAAAAAAGTTTGTAATTCTTTCACATCAGTTCGATCAATTTTTTATGGATGGCTGATTTTGCCGGTGCCCTGCGAAAAAGAAGGCCGGGCGATTTTATCCCGGCATCCAACCAAACATTTGGATAATGTTCTGTAAAGTTAAAGCAATTCCTGAGCGGTTGTGACAATATTGTTTATTGTAAAACCGTATTTTTCAAACACGGTTTTTGCCGGAGCGCTTGCGCCGAATGTTGAAACAGCGATGATCGCGCCGTTGTCACCGACCCATTCACGCCAACCGAACGGAGAACCGGCCTCAATGGCCACGCGGGCCTTAACCGAAGATGGCAAGACCTTTTCGCGATATGCCGCAGTCTGTTCCCGGAACAATTCCCAGCTGGGCATACTGACAACACGTGTTCGAATACTTTTATCTGTCAGCACTTTTTGCGCCTCAAGTGCCAGCGTCACCTCTGAGCCCGTGGCAATGAGAATAAGATGTGGATCGCCGCCTTTTTCGGGAGATAAAATGTATGCCCCCTTGAGCAAACCGTCGGCATTTGTAAATGTACTTTGGTCGAGCACAGGTATTTTTTGCCGTGTAAGCGCGATCACCGTCGGTCCGTTACGGCGCTGCATAGCGGCACGCCACGCCCACGCCGTCTCGTTCGCATCGGCAGGCCGGATCACACACATATTGGGGATGATCCGTAGCGATGCCAGATGTTCCACCGGCTGGTGGGTCGGGCCGTCTTCCCCCACACCAATGGAATCGTGGGTCATCACGTAAATAACGGGCAGTTTCATCAGAGCCGCCAGACGAATCGCCGGACGTGCATAATCGGTAAAAACGAAAAACGTGCTGGCAAAAGACCGCAATCCGCCGTGCAAAACAAGGCCCGACGCAGCGGCGCACATGCCGAATTCCCTCACCCCCCATGCAATGTTTTTATTCTGATACGCGCCTTTGGCAAAATAACCGCTGTTTTTGATCAGCGTTTTGGTGGACGGCGACAAATCGGCGCTACCGCCCACAAGCCAGGGTACATTTTTCGCAATCGCATTCAGTACCGACCCTCCGACACCGCGGGTTGCGGCGGCGCCGTCGTCGGGACTGAAAACGGGAATATCTCGATCCCATCCGGTGGGCAACTCGCCCGACAGACTGTTTTTGAGTTGTTCGGCCAACTGCGGATGGGCCTTTTCATAACGGCTGAACAGGCCGTTCCATTCCGCCTCGCGCTTTTTACCCATTTCCACATATGTACGGATGTTTTCGGTCACGTCCTCAGGCACCCAGAATTTGGCATCCTCCGGCCAGCCGTAGAACTTTTTCGTCAGTTTGATTTCGTCCTCACCCAGGGGGGCACCGTGTGCGGTCGAGGTATCCTGCAGATTCGGTGCTCCATAGCCGATATGGGTGCGGATAATGATCATGGATGGCCTGTCGCTGTTCTGCTTTGCTTCCTTTACCGCCGCCGATATGGCCTGCAAATCGTTGGCTTTTTCACCGATATTCAGTACGTGCCACCCGTAACTCTCGAACCGTTTCGCTGCATTATCGGAGTACGCCAGTTCCGTTTCGCCTTCGATGGTGATATGGTTGTCATCGTAAAAACAGATCAGTTTGGCCAGTCCCAGGTGGCCCGCCAGTGACGAGGTTTCGTTGGAAACACCTTCCATCAAATCACCATCGCCGCAAAAAACGTAGGTATGGTGATCGATAATTTTAAAATCCGGTTTATTGTAAACAGCGGCCAGATGGGCCTCAGCGATAGCCATGCCCACGGCGGTTGCCAATCCCTGACCGAGGGGACCGGTGGTTGTCTCCACGCCGGGGGTCAGTCCGTTTTCCGGATGGCCGGGCGTCTTGCTTTCCCATTGGCGGAAATTTTTCAGGTCCTCAATCGTCAAGTTGTATCCGAACAGATGAAGAACGGCATATTGCAGCATGGAGGCATGGCCGTTGGAAAGGACAAACCGGTCCCGGTCGAACCATTTTGGATTTTTGGGATTGTATTTCAAAAATTCCGACCACAGGACATAAGCCAGGGGAGCCAGCGCCATAGGCGTTCCCGGGTGTCCCGAATTCGCCTTCTGTACCCCATCCATCGATAGCGTTCTTATGGCATTGATTGTTTTTTCTTCAAGTGACATATCGGTTATTTTCATTTGGGCCTCATGTATTTTTTAAATTTTATATTTTTTGAATTAAAAACGAATAATAAAGTAATAAATTTATGGAAAAGATCAAAGAATTAATATTTTTGGGGCGGCTCCGGGTGCGTTTCTGACAATAATTATGGTTTGACGGTAAAGCGCAATGCGGAGTAGTCCACCTGTCGTCATAAACGACATCGGACCTCACAAATTTGAAGAATCATACAATGTTTTAATCTTACCGACTATTTATGTTTTCATGTTATTTCCGTGCCTTCAGTGATTCTTAAAAAAATAACCCGGAAATAAATCTTTGAAAAGAGTGTTTAGTTTAGTAAATTATCGACTCGATGATCGAGTATATCAATTAAAAGGGATCGACTCAATGACATTAAAACTGAATAAATTATCCGGTTTTTCCGGCCGTAAAGGGCCGTTATTACTGGTTATTATGGACGGTGTCGGCATCGGTAAAAACGATGAATCCAATGCCGTATATATGGCAAAAACCCCAGTGCTGGATAAACTGTTTCAAAGCCGGCTGTATACCCAACTCAAAGCCCATGGTATGGCTGTCGGACTGCCGTCCGATGCGGATATGGGCAACAGCGAAGTCGGCCATAACGCACTGGGTGCGGGACGTGTTTTTGCCCAGGGTGCCAAGCTGGTGGATAATTCCATTGAATCCGGGAAAATTTTCCAATCCGACTTGTGGGAGAAGATGGTCGCCCGGGGTTTGAAAGGCGGCACGCTGCATTTTATCGGTCTGCTATCCGACGGCAACGTGCATTCCAACACCGCCCATTTGTACGCCCTCATCAATGAATGCGCGGTGCGCGGTGTGCGGTGCCTGCGTGTGCACGCCCTTTTGGACGGCAGGGATGTAGGTGAACGCTCCGCGCTGGATTATATCCGGCCGACTCAGGCTCTGCTGGATAAAATATCAGCCGACAAGGATTTCGATTACACCATCGCATCGGGCGGCGGACGCATGGTAACCACCATGGACCGCTATAACGCCGACTGGAGCGTGGTCAAACGCGGTTGGGATGCCCATGTCAAAGGTATCGGTAGAAAATTTGAATCCGCCGAACAGGCGGTTCAGACCTACTACGACGAAGATCCCGGCATTACCGACCAGTATATGAATTCTTTTGTGATTGTCGATAAAAAAGGCGAACCCAACGGTCTGATTAAAGACGGCGATGCGGTTCTTGATTATAACTTTCGTGGTGACCGGGCCATTGAAATATCCCGGGCTTTTGAGGAAAAAGAATTTACCGAATTCGACCGCGGTCTGCTGCCGGATGTGCTGTACGCCGGCATGATGCAATATGACGGCGATTTGAAAATTCCGGCCAATTTTCTGGTTCAACCGCCTGAAATAGACCGCACCATTTCACAATACCTGTGTGCTGAAAAAGTCAAGATGTTCGCTATTTCCGAAACGCAAAAATACGGCCACGTCACCTATTTCTGGAATGGCAACCGGTCCGGTTATATCGATAAATCGCTGGAAACCTATGTGGAAATTCCTTCGGACAAGATCGAGTTCGACAAGGCTCCCAAGATGAAGGCCGAGGGAATAACAGAAAAAACCATCGAGCTGCTCAAATCCGGTGATTACCGGTTCGGCCGGCTCAATTTTGCCAATGGCGACATGGTGGGGCATACCGGCGTGATGCAGGCCGCTATTACCGCCGTTGAAACGGTGGATTCGTGTCTTGACCGGCTATTGAAGGTGGTAAAGGAACTAAACGGTATTGCGGTCATTACCGCCGACCATGGAAATTCCGACGAAATGTTTACGGTTAAAAACGGTAAAAAATCACCCAAAACCGCCCACACACTCAATCCCGTTCCGTTTGTTATCGTGGATTCCGGGTATGCTGACGAATACCACATGGCCAAAGTGGAGAATCCGGGATTGAGTAATATAGCTGGAACGCTGCTCAATCTGCTGGGTTATGAAAATGTCGATTATTATGACGATTCGCTAATCACATTTGATTGAAATGAATATTCCGAATCTTAAAATCCTCGATCACACCGGTGATATTGGTTTTGAACTGCAGGCCCGGAATATGGCCGAATTGTTCTCAGATGCGGCGCTTGGAATGGCCAAACTCATATGCCCTGATTTTAATGGTACCGGTGTTTTCCGGTCGG
Organism: Candidatus Zhuqueibacterota bacterium; assembly: GCA_016931775.1. Taxonomy (GTDB): domain Bacteria; phylum Zhuqueibacterota; class Zhuqueibacteria; order Residuimicrobiales; family JAFGEC01; genus JAFGEC01. The sequence goes on from JAFGEC010000512.1 coordinate 12,180, forward strand.
TTTTGGTCAATGCAGATGACCAGGAGATGCTGATGGTGAGCTGGTTGTCGGAGATCAATTTTTTCTTCCAGACGGAACAATATTTGCCGTCAAAAGTAAAAATAATTTTCATGGAAAAAACCAGCATAACGGCCGTATTGGACGGTAATATGGTTCAGCCGGGTAAAACACCGGTTGAAACGGATATCAAGGCGGTGACTTATCACATGCTCTATGTCCGGGAAACGGATCAGGGCGCATCGGCACGCATTTTGTTTGATATATAATACGGTAAAAAAAGATGATAAAAATTTCCGATTATTTGTATGAAATACCCGCCGAGGGTAAAATGCGGGTTCCGGCGAGAATTTATGCGTCGCCGAATATGCTGAACGATATCCTGGCGGATAAATCCTTGGAACAGGCCAAAAATGTGGCGACACTGCCGGGTATTGTGGGATACAGCTACGCGATGCCGGACATTCATGCTGGGTACGGTTTTCCCATCGGCGGGGTGGCAGCGTTCGATGCCCGGGACGGCGTTGTATCACCGGGCGGTGTGGGTTATGATATTAACTGCGGCGTCCGGTTGTTGAAAACCGGATTGGAGAAAAAAGACATCGAAAACAGGATACCGCACATCGTGGATAATATGTTCAGTCTAATCCCCAGCGGTGTCGGCTCCACCGGCAGTATCAGGTTGTCCGCATCAGAAGAAAGAAAAGTACTGCGTGATGGCGCCAAATGGGCGGTCAGCAATGGATACGGATCCCCCGACGATCTGGATAAAATCGAAGAAAACGGCACCATGCACGGTGCAGATCCTTCGCTTGTGAGCGATCACGCCCTGAAAAGAGGAAAAGGGCAGATCGGTACCCTGGGCTCGGGCAATCATTTTGTCGAAGTGGGCTTCGTGCAGGAAGTTTTCGATGAAAAGGCCGCTGAAAGGATGGGGCTGTACAAAAACCAGGTTACACTGATCATTCACACCGGGTCAAGAGGGTTCGGCCACCAGGTCTGTGATGATTATTTGAAAATTTTAATGCGAGCAAGTCAGAAATACGGCATCGAACTGCCGGACCGGCAGCTGAGCTGCGCACCCATTCAGTCCAGGGAAGGACAGGATTATCTAGCGGCTATGGCGTGTGCGGTGAATTTCAGTTTTTGCAACCGTCAGATGATTACCGCCTGGGCTCAAAAAGCATTTGAAAGAGCGTTAAAGACAAGTCCGGCAAGCATACAACTCGCTGTTGTTTATGAAGTGGCGCACAATATCGCCAAAATGGAAACGCACACTGTCGGCGGTAAACAAATGCGGGTATGTGTACACAGAAAAGGCGCAACGCGGGCGTTCGGTCCAGGCCATGATGCGGTACCGGCTGACTATCGAGATATCGGCCAACCGGTTCTGATTCCGGGTGATATGGGACGTTACTCTTACGTGCTTTTGGGGACGGAAAAGGCCATGCAAGAAACATTCGGTTCCACCTGCCACGGCGCCGGACGATTGATGAGTCGCAGTAAGGCAAAGAAAAAGGCCAAAGGCCGCGAAATCCACAGGGAGATTATGGACCGTGGTATCTATCTGCACGCTTCCAGTTACTCCACCATTGCTGAGGAAATGCCTGAAGCGTATAAGGATGTAGCCGATGTGGTGCAGACGGTATCGGGTGCAGGAATTTCCAAAAAAGTGGTAAAATTAAAGCCGTTGGGCGTTATAAAGGGTTAATTCGGCACTTTTTGCGAAAAACAGTGAATTTTTATGGATTTAGCAAAAAAATATATTGACTTCTATTGTAAAATTTACTAATTATAAGTATCAATAAAATTATATCCTTTTGTTAATAAAAACTGCAGAAAGGGGCAAAAGTTATGAAAAGGTTGATCTTGTTCTCGTATATCGCCCTGATATTGGTTATACTCATAGGGAATAATCTTTATGCAGCTGTAGATATACGGATGAGATTCGTAAGCAGTGTACCCAACACACCTGTGGTCGGTCAGGAAACCCTGACCATGTACGTACAGGCAAAGAGTGTCGGCTCTCCTGCTGTTGCTCATGAAATCAGCTACTTTCAATATGCATTTAAATTTGGTGAAGATTTGTGGAATGCTTTGCCGGGAATAACGGATGCAGAAAAATACGCAAACGTTACTATTCAGCATACTTTTCTGCGTCCATCCACCGTTTACACGCATACAGTTACCGAAATGCTGTATAGAATTTGGCGTATTCGATATACACTTGTGACCGGCCAGACGCCGGTCGCTATCCCATCGGACCGCTGGATTCGAATTTCCAAAGTGACCGTCGTTTTTAATATTCAGGAGAATGTGAGGGACAATATCTTTTGGCCGAATACACCGGTGTTTAATGTTCTGGATGCCGAGGATCCGCCCAACGATGTAACCGGTGCGAAGCAGGAACAATTGCTGGATATTTCCCTGCCGGTCGAGATGGCTATGTTTCAGGCCCTTTTGGAGCAGCAAAACGGCAGGAATGTGGCGCACCTGCAATGGCGTACGGCGAGTGAAACAGACTGTGCGGGTTTTTACCTGGAAAGATGCGATGCCGGTGAATTCGGTGAATTCCGCCAAATCAGCGGTTTTATCGACGGCCAGGGCACCACAACCGAAGCGACGGATTATGAATTTTTGGACGATCGAAATATAAGTTTTACGGAAAATCCCGATGAAAATAGCGGAATATGGTATCAAATTGTCCAAAAGGATCTTGACGGTATCGAAGAAGTGTTCGGCCCGTTTCCCATCACCAAGGCACCGCCGCTACCGCAGGCCTTTTTGCTGGACCAAAATTTTCCCAATCCGTTTAATCCGATAACCTTGATCCCCTATGCGCTGCCGGAAGAGGCGAACGTAAAGGTGGAAATTTATAACCTTCTGGGACGTAAAGTCAAAACGGTTGTCGATGCCCGTCAGGAAGCCGGTGAACATACCGCTGTGTGGAACGGACTAAATGAGAGCGGAACATCTATGGGTTCCGGCGTTTATTTTTACAAGCTCACGGCCGGAAACACGACATTGACGAAAAAGATGACGCTGTTGAGATAAAATTTTGTAAAGTAATTTTTATATATTTTAATTTTGGGCCCCCTGTCATCAGGGGGCTTTTTTTGTTGCAGCCGTTTGATAAAGAATCTGAAATGGTGCGTGGAAACCCGATTCGCCGACGCTGATGTTTGAATATTGACGGGAATTGGACAGCATAATTTCAACCGTCCCGCTGGGATGGCACACGATTTTTTACTCAAACCCGGTGACAAATCACCGGGCTATTGCCGGGTACTCCTGACGGGGTAAAGAAAATTATTTTTGAATACTTTGAGCTCATCGAGAGTGAACGGGATAAATTTTATAGGAGGTCTAGATATGAAAAAATTACATCATATCAAAAAAATAAAATTCACAGCAGACTATTTTATTTGTTACCTATTCTGAATTTTTAATATCAGACGGCCACCCCAATACCCATAATTTGAAAAACAGTCAAACCTAGACCGCCAGTAGAAATTCCACCTATATCTATTCCTCCATCCTGAAAACAATCAATAAAAACACCACAAAATCAGCCATAAAATGTATCACAACCGGAATGAGGATTCCCTTTGTACGCTGCACCAGCCAGCCCATCATAACGCCGAATAAAAATGTGAGGAATAATCCAGCTAAACCGATAGGAAATCCCGCCTGATAATGTAAAAAACCAAACCAGATGGCCTGTAAAATATTCGCAGCTATTAAACCAATTTCCCTCGAAAAGTAGGTCAATAGAACAGCCCGGAAAAGAACTTCATACTCGGCGTTAATGGATTTAAATCCAATTTGAAAATAAAAAATGACAAGAGGCAAGACGGCCATCATGGCAAAATTCAAAATATGTTGAACAGTTTTTATTTGTATCCTGTGATACAAATAAAATCCCGGTATTGATCTTGTTCCCGTATCATTTTGATGTCTCGAAAACCGGCATGGATTAAAAACGACCGGCCCTCTGTTTCTTTGAATGTTTTTATCCCGTACTGAGTGAACGGTTTGTTCTGCAAATCTTTTTCGCAAGTAAACGTCAAAACAAGCCTGCCGTTATTTTCCAGTACGCTGTAAATTTCTGCAATGCCCTGTTGAGGATCGTTCCAATAAAATATGGAATTGACCGAACAGACCTTGTTAAAATGCCTGTCGGGATAGGGTAGATTCTCCGCTCTGCCGCATGTAATATCGACTTGACCGGCCCTGATGGCACGCCGCCATCGTTTTCTGCCGTTTTTTATCATCACGGGGGAAATGTCGATACCGGCGGCAAATCCGGCTTTTACCTGTGGTATAATCCGGTCGAGTAAATACCCCCCGCCAAAGCCGATATCGAGGACGCGGTCGTCCACTCCTAACTGTAGTTGAGACAATGTCAAATTGTTCAATGCGGCGTTTCGCTTGTTCCACAATCGGCCGATAATAAACCGGCCAACGAAACCATGGGGACAGCGCAGTTGATTTGCTAGATATTTTTGAATTTTCATTTCTTCCTGTCCGGATTAGAAATTAAACGCAAGAAGTGTTCCCTTTTAGCTCATTTTGTGATTCCCATTTGATACTATTTCAAAACAACCATCTTTTTCACACATGAATAATTTTTCATGACAATTTTATACAAATATACACCGGATGCAAGTGTACTCGCATTAAAGGTATACGAATACATTCCGGCCTCATGTTCCGAATCGATAAAATTGCCGACTTGACGACCACGGATGTCGTAAACTTTTAAAATAACGTGGCACGATTCTTTCACGCCGTATTTTATCGTCGTTTTAGGATTAAATGGATTGGGAAAATTTTGATCGAGTGAAAAACTCATCGGCCTTAACGGTTCGCTATGTTTTAATCCGGTTTCTGGGCTGATATGTACAAGAGCCGATCCCTTCAAGCGACTCAACGTATCCTCGACGGTTATCTGAAAATATCCCGTATCGCTTCCTGCGGTAAATAATCCGTTACGTCCGATGGTCCCGCCAGTTGCTGACCATTTTGCATAAACAGCGACGTCAGCGCCCGAGGAATCAAATCCCTGGGCGGTAAACTGTAACGCACTGTAGGGCGTCATAACCGAGGAATCGGGCGTAACCGATATTTTTACCAGTCCGGGCAGGATACAAATAAAAGCGCTGTCCCGGACATGAGTGGCCGGATTTAACGCAAAAACATAAAAATATCCGGCGATGCTTCCGGCTGTAAATAGACCGGTGCTGTTTATTTCCCCCCCCCGTCGCAGACCATATGACATCAATGTCCAGCGGCATACCCAGTGAGTCGTATCCCGTAGCGCTGAAAGGCACAGACATCCCTGTGCGAATTCGGGCCGTGTCGGGGGAAATCGTAATTGACGCCAATGTTGAATGATACACCATGACCGTTACAGAATCGACTGCAGATTGGGATGGATTGCTCCGGGAAACCGCCTTTATTTTTATTTTTGAATGGGCGCCTGCCGTTATACCGTACGGGATCGTGCAGATAATGAACGTATCGGCTCCCACACTGTCCTGCAAAGTAACTGAAAAATGCGTGGATTGTCCAAGCCAGCCTGATGAATCGGCAGATATTTCCACATCCAATACGTCATCCGGATTCGTCCAGTTTTGAAAAGCGCAGATGACGGAATCTTGTTGACCGGCAGCGATAAAGCTGGTGTCATTTTGGGCAAAAACCGCCACACTGACAGGGATCGAACGCCAATTGCTAAACATGACGTTGCCGTTGATACCGTCTCCTGACTGCGGTCCTGCAGCATCTCCCCACCAGTTATTCCAGGCGGCTATTGGGAATGTGGTATCCAGATTATTCAATCCGAATCCGTTGTTGTCAAAAATGTTGTTAGAATACACGATTGGATTTGAACCGTTCCGGCAGCTGATTCCGTCTCCGACATCGTGATGGATTTGGTTGTAGCAGATTTCCGCAACGGCATTTTCCAGGTGTATACCTGAGGATGGCGATTGGCCCCCCTCAATATTATTGTTGCTGATAGTGATTCTGGCAGAATAGGTAATCACCGGGCCGGTTCCGGGACTGTTTTCGACCGATACGTTTCTGTTGTTGCCTATTACTGTGTTGTTAAATACGTTTATTTTTTTACACATCACCATATCTAGACCTTGATATTGATTGTATAACAACTTGTTTGCATAAATTTCACCTTCGGAACATGAAACCAATGATATCCCGGCTCCGAAATTATTTACAATCCGGTTATCGTGTAGTTTAAAGCCGCCCAGTTTTACACCGTCGATACCCGATCCTCCGTTATTAAGAATTTTATTTTCAGATATATTCATTTCGGCGGCTTCTTTTACGGAAATACCCTCTAATTCATTACTCGTGATTTCATTTGAAGTGACGACGGCTTTGCTTGATTTTGTAAAAAAACAAATTCCCTCCCATTTATTGGAATTTATTTTGTTTTTGCGTATAGAGGTTTGGTTTGAGTTCTCAAGAACAACAACGCCGTAAGCATTGTTATCATATATTTCATTGTTTTCGACGGTATTTTCATGTGAATTTTCTTTGATCGACAAACCGGAACTTTGATTTGTGTGAATTCTGTTGCTGCGTATATTGTTTTTCTGGCTGGACTCGATCAATACGAGTCCGACGTCCTTGTTATTGGCTAAATCATTATCGTAAATAATATTGTCACTGGATTGTTGTAAAAACATTCCAAAAAGATCATTCCCGGAAATGAGGTTTTCATTCACACCGGTCTTCCGGCATTCAAAGAGTGCAATACCCTGGCCTATATTATGTGCCACATTCGGATTGCCCTGTTTATTGGTGGTGCAGGAAGTGATTTGATTCTTTTCGATTGTTGAACGCTGGCTTTTCGCCAGAATGATACCGGGACCCTGATTGCCGGAAATTTGGTTATCGCTGATGATATGTTCGTCACCGGTATCGATAAAAATTGCCCCTCCCGTGCTGCCGGAAATTTCATTCGACCTGATTGTGTGTTTTTGCGGATTCGAGCCTAAAAGTTCTGCAATTAAAATTCCGATTCCGGCGTTGTTGATAATCTTATTGCCCTGGATTTCGTTTTCAACGGCAAGACTTTCAATTCGTATTCCGCCGATCTGGTCAATGGACACTTTTAAAAATCCATTTTCACGAATGTCGTTATCACGAATCTTGTTTCTTGAACCCGCCGAAATAAGGATGGCGTGGGTGGCATTTCCTGTTATGCTATTTTCGTATATTTCGTTATCATCCTGGTTTAGAATGATGCCGTCAACGTTTTGGGTGATTTCGTTTTTATAAAGTTTGTTTTTGTCTGCATTGTCCAGCCAAATACCCGTATGAAAAAATTTAATTCGATTTTCCTGAAAGACATTTTCATTGGCAGCATTTAAAAGAACGCCGTCGCTGTGGTCAAGGATAAGGGCGTTATTGGGTCCGGTGATGGTGTTTTTTTCGATTTCATTTTCGTGCGAATTTTTTATTCTGATACCTGCAGTCGCACCATCATTCTCCGGGCTTGTAGCATAAAAGTCGCTGATGATGTTTTCGATTATTTTATTTGACTTACACAAATCATCAACATAAATGCCATATTGAAAAAATTTAATAGTATTTTTATTCAGTGTGTTTTCATCACATATACTGTGTAGGATGATACCGATACTTTCTTCTTTTTTTGTGCCCTCAATAATATTGTTCTCAAATTTAGAAAAATTTGACGCTTTTTGCAGTTGAATGCCCCGGTATGCAATAGAATTGAGTTCATTGTTTTTGAATTCGATTTTTTCGGCTGCTTCAAAAAAAGCCCCCAAATAACTCAGGGTGATTTTATTCCCGGTTATTTTGTGTTCCAAACCTCTCTTGACAAACAGGCCGTAATTGTTATTGATGATAATATTGTTTTCCACATTGCACTTGGTGAGATAAGGTGTTTCGGGTTTGGCCACGATGGCAATTCCGGCGATCTCCTTAGCGACAGCACCGGTAATTGTAAAACCATTCAAAGTACTATTGTCTTTTTCGAACACTACCACATTATCGCTGCTGTTGTTAGCCATAACGGTGGTTACTTCCGGTCCATTAAAGGATAACAGTTTTAATTCTTTTTTCAGAACGACATTTTCTTTATACTGTCCGGGACACACCTTGATGGTGTGGCCATCCTGGGTTTCCGTATCATCGATGGCTGTTTGAATGGAATCAAATACTGCTTGTGCCAGAATATTGTGCACACATCCTACGACAGTCGGTCCGCCTATCACCCTTTTAAACTTTGGCTGATCGGACGGCATTTGAACCCCCGGTTCATAAGTTGCAGGTTTGGCCTCAATGAGCGCCATGTTTGTAAAGGCATAAAATTCGCCGAGGTATGTGTCGTCTTCATTACGGTTATAAACATTAAAATCATAGGTAACGGTAAGCAAAACAGACGTACTGGCATAAATTGTCAGATCAACCGGAAATACTAAATTATCGCCATCCGATAAGAACACGTTTTGACTGAGAATTGTACCGTTCTCGCCGCCTAAATGAAGTTTCGCCAGTTTGACTCCCTCTTTTTCATCCCCTGTCCCCTCTGTATAAAAAACAATCGAATTGACGTTCCAGTCGTCTGCCTCACTGGCGGAGAGACGGATTTGCGTGATAAGGGTATTGGTATTTTCATCTTCTTCCTGAGGCGGGCATACCGGTTGGTAATCCGGATTATCAGGCCCGGCGGATAGGACAAGAATAGGGCCAAACAGTCCGACCGCCTCATCACAATTGTCTGGAGCGTTTCCATTTACCCGGACTTTTGTTCGAGTTGCCGTTCCACCGGCTGCACCCTGCCATTCAATAAACGCCCAACCGTCTTCGGCCTTCGCTTCCAGCTCGACCTCGCCTCCGCAATCGACCGCGACGTAAGGTGGATTGACGGTTCCCGCTGTGGAGACAGGGGCGACACGAGTGGTCAAACAACACTGAGGTGACGCTATTTTAACGATCCCGATCATCAAATCATACAGCAGGGCAATAATATCAATGCTGCCCGCCTTGCTTGTTAATGTCTATATATAGCCGTCAGTTATGCGGTCTGACAACTCGGTCCAGGAAGCACCGCCGTTCTCCGTTTCAAGAATTGTTGTAAAAGACTGCCCAGCCTGTCCCTGAACTGCGATAAATCCATGCTTAGGTGTAAAAAAATTAATAGCGGTCACATTATTAAAAGAAGGGACGTTTTCAGACGTCCATGTATCTCCACCGTTATCCGTGAATAATAACAAAGCGTCGGCTTCTTGTTTACCTACAATCCATCCGGTGTCGGAATTGACAAAATAAAGATCGTTAAATCTGCCATTGGCGGCAGGATGGGATAACTTTGTCCAATTTATCCCGCTGTTCTTTGTTTGAAGAATATAGGGTGTGAGGTTCACATCATCGAATCCGAATGCCCAGCCGTAATTGTCATCAGCAAAGAACACCTTTTTGAACGTTCCATTTTGCTCTGGATGATTTATTTTTGACCAGGTTTCACCATCGGTGGTGCGAAGGATCAGAGTTTTTTGTGCATCCGAATTAAATCCGACGGCATAGCCGACCTGAGGACTGGTAAAAACCACATCAACCAATCCACCATTGTTAACGGGAGAAATCTGAGGCAGCCAACTGTTACCACCGTCCATCGTTTTCAAAATGAGGGGAGTTGTCGTGCTGCCATAGTTCACGCCGACAGCATAACCTGTGTCGTGGGCTGTAAAGTGTATTCCCATGAATGTACCATCAATATCTAACGATTGTACACGCCAGTTTTGTCCAGCATTTCCAGTAGACATAATGACAGCCCGGTTAACGGAAGCGTCTGTACCTGCGACCCAACCTGAATCCTTGTTCAGAAAATAAAAATCTTGAACTTGGGCGCTATTCAACGGTAGCGGATAAAGTGTCCACGGTAGTGTCTGGGCAAATGGTGATTGTGTTGCTATAAAAAATCCGGCGAAAAAAAGTATAAACTGTCGAGTCTTCATATGTAGTCCCTCCTTGTACTCATTCTGTTTATCCACTTTGCGGTTTAAAATTCTGCCATTTTCATTATTTATTGCCACAAATGCTAATTTAGTAAAAGTAACAGGTGTTTTCCAAATCATAGATGCCCAATTCATAAAGTCCTTCATTGCCGATAGAATAGTCTGAAAAAATGATGCCGGAACGAAAGAAATAGTATTTGACACGGATTTCCACTGATATAACTCGGAAAGAAGAATTCAAATACGGTGTTAATTGTTTTTGTTATATCATTTTTTTTAAATTGAAGAGTCCGGCTCGGTAAAAGATAACTTGTTAAAATGTAATTTACTGACGTTCAACATAGGTTTGGTATATTTCGCCCAGATCAATCGTAGATGCGTCACCTCGATGAATAACCACAGCATATTTTAAAATGACTGGTTTTATTGTTGGTATTACCACCGGTTCACGTCCGGGAAACATGGCGTTTTGCATGCTTTTGGATAATTGACCACCCCGTATGATCCAGTTTTGCGCTAGGCCGGGATTGTCGGGGTGGGTAAAAATTGTTATACCGCATTTTTTTTCGACAAAAGTACCGGAAAAATCCATCCAAGGGCCCGCCTGAATGGCGTTATTTTTTGGCGTTATGTGTTTATTTTGCGAGACAAAAATGAGGTCATCCGGAACGGGTGTTCTTACTGAAAAGCCTCCGTAACCTTTTTCGTCTTTTGAACCGCCGATTTTTACGCTGTCTTCCATTGCCTGCAACTCAATCTGGAATGTCAAAATTCTATAATCCTGTTGCGTCTTGTAAATCGTTATCAGAGTGTTTTCCCTGATGAACGGCTTTATATTTTTCCCGTCATCGAGCCAGAGGGGCGACCGCCACATGACGTCTGCTGCCAGTGTTACGGATTGCGAATCGGGCCGTGCAATTTTTACTGTTTCCACACCATAACTTATGTTCCTGCATTCCCAGCTGTCGCCTAAGCTTGAGTCACCGATTATCACCTGGTGCCAGGCCCAAAATACACCCCGATGGTGGGGATGATCCGGCGGAAAATCCTCGGTTATTATTTCACCATCCAGGCTGTACAAGGGATGGATGTAATTTGAGCGTGGATATTTACCGTCCAATGATTTGGTTTGTGTCTGGTAAAACATGATGTCTTTACCGTTCTGACGAACCCAATATCCATCCTCATGCTTGTCAACCGTGAGCTGACAAAATCCGGGTTGCACGCATGTGAAGAGAATAAAAAGATAAATCGGTTTCATATTAAAAAATTTCCCATGTTTTACTTTTGGCTAACAACAGAGTTCATACCGACAACAATGTAAATACTGCCGATGAAAAACAAGATTGCACCGTAAATCCAAAGATATCCTTTTAAAAAAATCAGAAAACCAGCGATGAAAATGAGCGAACTGCAGCCAATGGACCATTTTGTGCGTCTATTCCAACGTTTTATTGATTCATCCAGCATTTTTTGCGCCTCGGTTATATCATATCGCTCTTTGGTCATTTTCGCCAGTATGCTATCCGCGGACTCGCCACTTTTTAGCATGCGTGCCGCACCGGCAGTCCATTGACGACGGCTTCGATATCCCGGTTTTAATTCAAAACAGTCGGAATGAATTTTTTTATGAGTACTGTCATCCTTATTAAGGTTATTTAGAACCTGGCCGGCAATTTCACGTGCACAGGATCTGATGCATCGTTTCATAATTGATTTAAAGTTACTAAAAATATATGGACTAATTAACAGCAATAACAAGTCGTTAAATATCGACCTGCTTTTCCCTGCAATCGCGTAAAGATCAGCTACAGGACGGCCTTTAATTATCAACGTTCCCTCTACTTCGAGAACAACTCTGCCATCAGGTATAAAAATCATGCGAAGAAATTCATCGCCTTTATCTATACGAACATACCGGCCTCTTATTATAATCGGGGCTCCATCTCCTTTCTTGAACACCATCAACCCCTTCTTGTGAAGCTGGTTCCTCAACTCATTTTGGAATTCTGTATCCACTTCTTCTGCATGGGGAAAATTTATATCAGCTCCGCCCAAATCCCACTCAACAATACACGGCCATTTTTTGTATTCCATTGAATTTTTTTCTCCTTAACAGATTGAAGTCAAGTTTGTCAGCCTTAAATATATAAAAAAAATAAAATAATGCAAGTTATTCGGTGTGATCATTTTTCAGTTTTAGCCGGTAACAAAATCCGGAATCCCAATGTATAATGATAATCAAATGCCTGTTCGTAACGCCGGAAGGCACAACGGCACCGTTGCAGGGGCTCCTGGTAACTGCCGTTTCGAAAGACATGCTCCACGAATATATTTAACAATAAAAATTTGGGTCCCGTTATGACAGGATCAATCACACCCTCGCGTTCAGAGGGTTCCCGGTAACGATCCAGACACCATTCGGACACATTACCGTGCATATCGTACAATCCCCAGCCGTTCGGCTGTTTGAGTCCCACTGCCTTGAGTTTATTGTCGGAATTATCTCCCGCCCACCATATCCGTTCTTGCAATATCTTATAACAGCTGTCGCTTAGCACGGCCTGATTCAAGCAGTCGCAGAGTTCCCCACCGGCACGGCAGGCATATTCCCATTCTGCCTCCGATGGCAGACGAAAATCCCTTCCCGTCATTTTATTTAACCGGTTCATAAACCACTGGCATTCTATCCAACTGACCTTGTTCACCGGATTGTTCTCACCCTTGTATTTGGAGTGGTTCGGCTTGCCCATGACAGCCTGCCATTGTGCCTGCGTGGTTTCAAAACGAGCAAGAAAAAAAGGCTGACTGATACTGACCTTATGCAGCGGCCATTCGTTATCCGACCTGTTACGATTTTCAAGGGCGGAACCCATACTGAATTCTCCTGAGGGAATGAGAACCATCTCCAATTTTTGTGCGGAGGCCGGCAATTCCGCCAGCTCTATAGTTAAAACATCACCGGGGAGGTATTGATCATCCTTTTTTCTAAAATCACTTCTCCCCACATGATTGGGTTCGACACATTGTGACAACACAAAAAGAATCACAAAGGAAAAACCGAAAACAAATGTTAAAATTTTTGTCATTGTATTATCTCCAATTTTAATTTTCACGACTTGTATAAAGGATAGCGGCCGAAAAACTCAACAAGACCAAAAATAGAAAAAAAGGAAACCAAAGATATCCCAGCCGCAGGCTTTTTTCGAAATAGCTAAACAAGAATAACAGGCTCATAGCCGGCACTGTACATATCAGGGAAAAAAGACTTGCCCGGCAGACATCCAGAAACTGTTTTTCGTCATACCATTCCCGGATCCGCTCTTTACGTTTGAGTAAAAGCCAGTAAAAAACCACAAGTCCGTAGGGCAAGGCGATCAACACGCCGAAAAACGGGATGACGAATTTGAGCATGCGAACGGGATATACAAAAAAAGCAAGCAGGGAAAATAAAAGTCCGAGTGCCCCGCACACCACACCGATGTATTGTGCCACCTTGAATATGACCTCATCCTTGAAAACATGTTCCGTTTGCACCTGAAGCCGGTTTGATCGTAAAAGGCCGAACGCCGTGATCAGAGCCAGAATATAGAAAATCAGATGGCAGAATTGGGAAATATACAAGGCCAGCCATTCGCCGCTGGTCTCCAATCCGTATTTATATTCCTTACCGATATCGTTTAGCGCCGCCCAGTCACCGCCCAGCGCAAGAAAGGATAAAATTCCCAAACATAAAGTGGCCATACCAAAAAATGTGGCTTTTTTCGATATCTGAAAGCGCAAGAACATGCTGACAAACGCACATATATGAAAAACAACCGCCAGGAGAATGCCAAGATAAACACACATCAGCAGTGTTTCACCCGATCCCAACGCCTGCAGATTCGCCATTTTAGGCTGTACCGTCAAAAAAACATAAAAATTGCATCCCAATAGGCTTAAGCATAAAATTCCCAGGATCACGGACAAGTAGGCGGATATTTTTTTATTTTTCATAATGACCTCCTGAACTCTTATTCATCTTGCAGATAAAAGATTTCTTCCACAGTTTTATTGAAAAACCGGGCCAGTTTAAGTGCCAGCAGAGTTGAAGGCACAAATTTGCCCTTTTCGATGGAGTGAATGGTCAATCTGGTCACCCCGATTTCATTGGCCAGCGCCTGCTGCGATATTTCATTCGCTTCAAAACGGCAGCGCCTGAGATGATTTCCCAATTTCAAAAACAACACCTCCTAATGTATATCTTAATATATATTATGTATATTTTACTATGCTAAATATATAGAATAATATACTTTTTGTCAAGTAAAAAATTGTTTAAATTATCGGGATTACAACAGAGATGATATTTGCAAATCCTAACGGATTATTTATATATCTTTAATAAAAAACGGGGTGTTTATCCCGGAAGAAAAACACCCCGCAATATTATAGCACAAATTTAAATTTTATTAATACGCCGGGATAATTTATATCCCGGTTTACCCTTCAAATTCAAGAATCCCTAATTTTCCACAACTTTTGGACTGGCCGACTTGCCCGAACTCAAACCGTTTTCGTGGCGGCCTTTTTCGATAAAATCAAGACTGTCGCCTTTTCTTTTCACGCTAATGATGCTGCCGTCGGAAAATTTGCCTTTTAAAATTTCCTCGGCAATGGGATCTTCGATGAATTTTTGAATGGTGCGTTTTAACGGTCTGGCACCGTAAACCGGATCGAATCCATGGCTGATGAGGAAATCCTTAACGCCTTTTGTAAGTTCGATATTGATGTGACGCTCAGCAACTTTTATCAACATCTCATCGATCACCACATCGATTATCTGTCCCATATCTTCCCGGTCCAGTTGGCGGAAAACCACAATTTCGTCGACACGGTTCAGAAATTCGGGATTAAAAGTCTGTTTGACCTTGTCCAATATCCGTGAACGCATATCCTCATAACCGGCGTCTTTACCGTCTTTCGCGAAACCGAATCCACTTCCCTTGTTGATTTCCCGGGCACCCAGATTACTGGTCATAATCAGTACGGTGTTTTTGAAATTTACCTTACGGCCTAAACCATCGGTTACATGGCCTTCATCCAGGATCTGCAGCAGAATGTTAAATACATCCGGATGAGCTTTTTCAATTTCGTCAAACAGCACCACGGCGTAAGGATGACGCCTGACCTTTTCCGTCAGTTGTCCGCCTTCTTCATAGCCGATATATCCGGGAGGCGCACCCGTGAGCCGCGATACGGAGAATTTCTCCATGAACTCGGACATGTCGATGCGCACCAGTGCTTCATCGTCTTCGAACAGGTATCTGGCCAGTTCCTTTGCCAGATAGGTTTTTCCCACGCCTGTGGGCCCGAGAAAAATAAAAGATCCGATGGGCCTGTTTGGATCTTTTAATCCCGCGCGTGTCCGGCGAATCGCCTTACTGAGCATATTGATAACTTTATCCTGGCCGATGATGCGCTTTCTCAGTTCGTCGTTCATATTCAGGAGCCGGTTAAATTCCGATTGAGAAACACGTGTGACCGGAATTCCCGTCATCATGGAAACCACTTCGGCCACATCGTCTTCGGAGATCGAAGCAAACGAATTTTCCTGTTCTTCATTCCAGTTTCGTTTGGTATTTTCCAGTTCCCGAATCAACGATTTTTCACGATCCCGTAAAATGGCGGCTTTTTCGAAATTCTGCTGACGAACAACCTGGTCTTTTTCCTTGCGTACCTTTTTTATTTGTTCTTCCAGTTCCGTGATCTCTCGCGGTACCACAATATTCGACAGGTGGACGCGGGCACCTGTTTCGTCCAGTACATCGATAGACTTATCCGGTTGATAGCGGTCGGAAATATAACGATCTGAGAGCGTTACGATCGAACGGAGGGCTTCGTCTGTAAAACGGACCCGGTGATGTGCTTCGTAACGCGATCTAAGTCCTTTGATGATTTCCGTGGTTTCTTCAAGCGACGGCGGATCGACGATCACTTTTTGGAATCGCCGTTCCAACGCACCGTCTTTTTCGATATGCTGGCGGTACTCGTCGAGAGTGGTGGCACCGATACATTGAAGTTCGCCGCGGGACAGAGCAGGTTTAAACATATTGGAAGCGTCGAGTGAACCGGAGGCGCCGCCGGCTCCGACGATTGTGTGCAACTCGTCAATAAAAAGAATCACATCCCGTGTTTTCACCAGTTCATTCATGATGGCTTTCATGCGTTCCTCAAATTGGCCCCGGTATTTTGTGCCCGCCACAATGGCGCCTAGGTCCAGGGTAATGACTCGTTTGTTATGCAGAATTCGCGGCACTTTTTGTTCGATGATACGGATCGCCAAGCCTTCAGCGATGGCGGTTTTCCCTACGCCGGGTTCACCGATCAGAACCGGATTATTCTTTTTGCGCCGGCTGAGGATCTGTGCAACACGTTGTATCTCTTTCGTTCTCCCGATAATCGGATCCAACTCACCTTTTCGTGCCATTTCGGTCAGGTCGCGTCCGAAATGATCCAGGGCCGGAGTGGTTGACTTGGCGTTGCCGGGATCAGAACCGGGTTGAGTAGATGCACTACCCTGCATAATACGTTCCAATTCTTCGGACACGGCCTCATAAGTCACGCCGAAACTTTTCAATATTTGTGCTGCCAAACCTTCTTTTTCCTTAACCAGCGCCAGTAAAAGGTGCTCTGTACCGATGATATCGGATTTATGCCGGTCGGCCTCAACATAAGCGCTTTTTAGTATTTTTTCCGCGCGTTTAGTAAATGGTATATTACCGATGGTCATGGTATCGCCCGAAGCCCGCCCGGCGTCTTCCACCGCGCTTTTTACTTCTTCGAGGTCGCATCCCAATGAGTGCAAAATTTCAATTGCTATCCCTTCTCCTTCACGAATAAGCCCCAAAAGTAAATGTTCTGTGCCGATATAATCATGCCCAAGTCTTAAGGCCTCATCCCTTGCGAATTGTATAACCATCTGTACCCGACTCGAAAAATTATTTTTCATCGCTTACTCCTCAATTCAATTCCGTTAGATGGGTAGTTGGCTACGAACGTAATCCGCCCGTATCCGATCTCGTTCTGTTGAATTCATCTGTTTTCGAAAAATCTGCTGTAAATGTGCGGGCTGTGTTGTAATAATCAAAAAATTGAACAACCGATAGTCCACCGGATCAATTAATTCCAAACTCGAACCGAGTCTTAAATCTGATAACAACTGTAATAATTCTGTCGACTGTATCAACTTGGCTGCTTTAACGATTGCCCGTGCTCGAACAACGCGGTCCTCTATTTGAGCGCGGTGCTCAACACTTGCATTTTCCCTTTCCTCCCTTTCCTTTTCCACCAGATTCTGGGCCACCAAGTGCATCCGTTTTATGATGTTTTTCTCGACACGACCTAAGGTCAATTGATTGGATACCTGATAGATATCACCTTGAACTCGAGATCCTTCACCATAAAATCCACGAATAGCAACTTCACTCGGTCCCATTTCTTCAAATATCTGCTTTATTTTTCCTGCGATTGTCAATGCCGGGAGATGGACAAAAACCGATGCACGTAGCCCTGTGCCCACATTAGTGGGACATGCCGTTAAATAGCCGAATTGTTCTGAAAATGAATAATCCAAAATTCCACTCAGTTTATTATCAATTGTCCGGATAACCTCCCAGGCGTTATTTAAATTTAACGACGGTGCCATTGATTGTATACGAATGTGATCTTCCTCATTGATCATGAGGCTCACTTTTTCTCCCGGGGCAATAACCACACCGCGGGGAATTGTATCGGCTGCAAAACCAGGACTGATGAGCCGTCGTTCTAATAAAAAATTTTTTTCACTTTTCGTACAAGTGTTCAAGTTTAGTGACACATAGCCATAAAACTCCGACACCTGCCCAACTGCGTCTAATACTGTTTTTAATATACTTACAAAGCTTTTTGGCGTTGCCTGCGATCGATATTTAAATCCTTTCAAATTTCGTGCCAATCTTATTCGACTGGAAATAATAATGTCATTTTCTTTGCCTTCACCTTCCAGCCAGGGAATGGACTGGCGGCACATAGCGTCCAGAAGGGAGGAGGTATCGTTGTAATCTCCCAGCCAGCAGGACATTTTTTTTTCAGTTGATAATTGCGTCATTTTTTACATACAATTTTCTATATCATGTATGATATCACGAAGCTCTGCCGCTTTTTCAAATTTTTCTTCCGCTATTGCCTGTTTCAACTGCTGGCGCAGTTTCTGTAAATTTTTTGCACTCGTAGCGTTTATTAATTTTTGCGGACGGCTTCCAATGTGTTTTGAACTGCCATGAATGCGGCGAAGCATACCGATCAATACAGGTCGAAAGCTATTATAGCAGTCGGAGCACCCAAAGGCGCCTTTTTGTTTAAAATCGCCGAGTGACATTCCACAATTTTCACAGCGAACACCATCGTCCGCCTCATCACCGTGCTGGGCCAGACTTTTTGCCAGAAACTCGAATAGCAATAAACCCAGCGAATCGGAAAGGCCGGAAAAAGGATTGTGCAAATTTTGCTGCTCAGCACATTCTTCACAAACAGCAAGCTCCTTTGACTGGCCTTTAAATATCAAATGAATTTTTTTTGTTGCCGGGTTGCTCCGGCATATCTCACATAACATTAGATGCTGCTTTTGGTAAATTTTTAATCCGGCCGTCTTCCAGTTCAATAATTCGATCGGCCTGTTTGGCCAAATCGGGATTGTGCGTCACAATGATCAATGTCGTATTATAAAGCCGGCTCAACTGCCATAACAACGTGTGCAGGGCATCTGCGGTATGTTTGTCCAGGTTACCGGACGGCTCATCCGCCAGCAATAAACGTGGTTGATTGAGCAAAGCTCTGGCCACCGCCACTCGCTGCTGCTCACCGCCGGAAAGCTCGTTGGGCCGGTGTTCAGTGCGGTCTTCAAGTCCGACTTCAAGCAATAATTGTAAGGCTCGTTCCTGCAATTCCGCCCGCTGCTGCCCGGCGATCATCCCGGGGATCATCACATTCTCTACAGCGGAAAATTCGGGCAGCAGGTGATGTGCCTGAAAGACAAATCCGATTGTTTTATTCCGAAACTGTGCCAATTCCATATCATTAAAAGACGCCAGATCCGTATGATCTATTTGTATTGTACCTGCTGAAGGGCGGTCCAGCGCACCGATCAAATGAAGCAGTGTGCTTTTTCCCACGCCGGATGGCCCCATGACAGCTATAATCTCACCTTCTCGGGCCTCCAGGTAGATACCCTTGAGAACATGCAGTCGCAGGCCGCGCCCCATAAGGTAACTTTTGTGCAGGTCAAAGGTTTTTAAAATATAATTGTTGTTCATCATTTATTTTATTTTAACAAAAGTGATCCTTTTTATCATCCACGTATTTTATGGCATTTACAATATAAAAAAACGATATCAAAGATACAAGATTGTTTTTTTAGCCGTACGTCAGTGATGGGTGGGAAAGCATCCAAGTTCTTTCGAATATATTTAACTGTTACTTTTCCTTGAGGTGTTTGATTCCTGATTGCGCTACACTGGCCGTCACTCATTTCGAATGGATTTTACCGGATCCATTTTAGCGGCTTTTTGTGCGGGATAAATGGCGGCAATAAAGGTGATCAGAATTGAAGCAATGCCGATCATGAAAAAATCCGGCCACTTGACCAGGACCGGCAGGCTGGGAATAATATATAAATTTGAAGGCAGGGCAAAAAATTTCCAAGTCATCTGCGCCCAGCAGAAACCATAACCGAAAACAATACCGATGGTCGTTCCCGTGATACCGACCAAAAGTCCTTCAAAGGTAAAAATTCTCCTGATACTTTGCCGGGTCGCCCCCATGGATTTCAAAATACCGATCTCCTGGGTTTTTTCCATGGTCACCATTGACATCGTGCTGACGATATTAAATGCAGCAACCATAACAATAAGACTGAGAATAACAAATGCGGCTATTTTTTCCAGCTGCATGGCGGCAAACAGGTTTCGATTCATATCGAACCATGTTAAAATATCGACGGAGCCATCCAGAACCTCACTCAGTTTTTTTGCCGTTCGTTTCGCCTTATAATGGTCCTTCAGGCGCATTTCAATTCCTGTGACCCGTTGGCCAAGACGGAACACTTTTTGGGCCGATTCAATGGAGACATACGCCATATTGCTGTCAAACTCGTTCAATCCGGTTTCAAAGTATCCCGTTACAAAGAACTGCTTAAAATACGGCAACTGATCCATGTTTTTCATGCCGGTCAGACTGTAAACGGTCACGATGTCCCCGAGTGTCACAACCATTTGATCGGCCAGGGCATACCCCAAAACAATTCCCGGCAGTTCTCTGCCCTCTATCTCGGTTTTCCCAAGCTCCAGATTGCCGAAATTGATATTCTCAATGATTCCTGAAACTTTTACGGCAGTCTCAGGTTCTATCCCGCGTAAAACAAAACCCGTAGAGGCCTCGCTTGACATGATGAGTGCCTTGTCCTCGATAAAGGGTGTTAAAGCTACAATATCAGGCTGATTTTTTAAAAGATCTAAAATTTTGTCATATTTTTCAATTCCGGCCCGACTTTTATCGCGGATTTGCAGGTGGCTTGAAATACCAATAAATCGCGAACGGACCTCGGTTTCGAATCCGTTCAGCACTGAAAGCACAATAATCAACGCCGCTACACCAACGGCAACACCGGCGACGGATATGTAAGTAATCAGGGAGATAAAACCGGTGCGTTTTTTCGACCGGAGGTAGCGCAATGCTATATATACTTCGTATGAAGACATGTTCTATTCCGTCCGTATTGCATTGATGGGATCCATCTGCGCTGCTTTGGAGGCCGGGTAAACACTGGCCACCAGTGTGATAACCATGGACACCGCCGAGATGAGGAGAACGTCGCTCCATCGTACCATAATCGGAAGCCAGCCGATAATATAAACATCGGCCGGCAGTGATAAAAAGTGGTATTCCCCTTGTACCCAGCAAAGGATATATCCCACCAGCAATCCCGTTGCCGTTCCAATAAAACCGACAAACATACCGTCGTATACGAAAATTCGCCGGATGCTTTTTGATGTTGCGCCCAGTGATTTTAAAATTCCGATATCCCGCGTTTTTTCCATAGAGACCATGATCAGGGTGCTGACGATATTAAAAGCCGCCACCATAATAATCAAGCTAAGGATGATAAAGCCTGCCCATTTCTGAATTTTATACCATGCGAACAAATTGGCATTCAAATCCGCCCATGTCAGAGCCCGATAGGGATACCCTAGACTGTCCGTAATTTGGGCGGCAAAGGTTTCCGACCTGTCGATATCATCGAGCTTAATCTCGATGCCGGTAATTTTTTCATGCATATTGAATAACAACTGAGCGGCTTCGAGAGATATAAAGGACGTTGCGTCATCAAACTCGAACAATCCGGTACTGAATATTGCGGTTACTCGGAAGCGCATTTTCTGCGGCATTTGGCCGAAGCGGGTAATACCGGCCAAGCTGGCCTGTATGACTTCATCTCCCACCTTAATCTCCAGGCGGCGCGCCAGTTCATCTCCCACCATAATACCGTAAATGATATATGGATCATTTTGCTGACGGTCGAGTGCAAGATCGCCGTCCGTGATGAGATCCTCCACAGGCAAAAGGTGCCGTCCCGCATCCTGATCGATTCCTTTAATTTGTATGGCCGTGGAACTAAAATCCGAGATGATGAGTCCCTTGCCTAGAATATAAGGGCTGACTGCATCGACATGCGGTTTGGATTTGAGCATTTCGAGTTTGTCTTTATATTGATCAAAACCGCGTTCATGAAAAGTACCCATTTTTACATGACCGTAAATGCCAATGAGTCGGGAGCGGACTTCATCTTCATAGCCGTTCATGACGGATAAAATAATTAACAGCGCTGCCACTCCAATCACCACTCCAGCGATGGCAATAAAAGTGATCAACGAAAGCAGGCCGGATTTTTTTTTCGATCCGACGTACCGTTTGGCGATAAACAGTTCAAAGGTCATGAACACCTGCCGTTTACTCTTGCCGCATGGTTGGGAAAAAGATAACGTCACGGATGGAAGCGGAATCGGTAAGCAGCATAACCAGTCTGTCGATTCCCATGCCTAATCCGGCAGTCGGCGGCATGCCATATTCTAAAGCGCGTATAAAATCTTCATCCAGGGCATGCGCTTCTTCGTCACCGGCTTCACGCATTGCAACCTGGCTTTCAAACCGTTCGCGTTGATCGATAGGATCGTTTAATTCGGAAAATGAATTGCCCATTTCTCGGCCCGCGATGTACGGTTCAAACCGCTCCACCAAGCGTGGATCGTCGCGGTGCTTTTTGGCCAGAGGTGACAGTTCGACCGGATAATCGCAAATAAACACCGGCTGGATCAGATGGGGTTCCACCTTCTCGGAAAAAATTTCGTCCAGAATTTTAGCATTACCCCAAAAGTCCTCGAGTTCCACATCCAGCTGACCTGCGGTTTGCAGCAAGCCGTGTCTGTCCATGCCGGCCAGGTCCAAATCGGTGTATTTTTTTATGGCATCAAAAAAACTCAATCGCGGCCAGGGCGGATCAAGGTTGATCTCCTCGCCCTGATAGTTGATTTTTGTCGTTCCGGCCACGGTTTTCGCGATAAAAGTTACCATATCTTCAACAAGGTTCATCATAAATTTATAATCTTTATAGGCCACATAAAGTTCCATCATGGTAAACTCGGGATTGTGCGTTCTATCGATACCCTCGTTGCGGAAATCTTTACTGATCTCATAAACACCCTCGTAACCGCCGACGATCAGTCTTTTCAGATAAAGCTCGTCGGCAATGCGCATGTACAAGGTCATGTCCAGCGCATTATGATGGGTTGTAAACGGTCTTGCAGCAGCACCGCCGTAAACGGGCTGCAACACCGGTGTCTCTACTTCAAGATAGCCCTTATTATCCAGATATTGACGCATGGCTGTGATAATCTTTGACCGGGCCACAAACGTTTCACGCACCTGAGGATTGACGACCAGATCCACATAGCGCTGCCGGTAACGCATTTCCGTGTCGGTAAAGGCGTCAAACACTTTTTTTTCTCCGTCCACAATCTGTTCTTTCACGATGGGCAACGGACGTAAATTTTTGGTCAGCAACTCAAAACCGGACACCAAAATGCTGATCTCTCCGGCATGGGTTTTAAAAACTTTGCCTTTGATACCGACAATATCGCCTATGTCACACAATTTAAATACCGCATATTCATCCTCGCTCACCTGATCCAAACGAATATAAAATTGAATCTTGGCTGAACTATCCATAAGGTGGGCAAAAGCTGCTTTACCCATTTTCCGGATCGACATGAGGCGGCCTGCAACGGAAACCTCTTTTTCGATATAAGAATCAAAATCCGCCAGAATATCCCCGGCGTTATGGGTGCGATCAAATTCATATGCAAAGGGATTTACGTTCATTGTGCGGAGACTGGTCAACTTTTCCCGGCGGTCGCGCATGACGTGTCCTAAATCCATTGTTTGGTCGTTGCTCATTTTTCCTCTCACTGTTTATTTATGTTTTCCAAGCAAAAATGCCTGGATAAAATCATCAAGATCGCCGTCCATTACTGCTGCCGTGTTACTGGTTTCTACATTGGTACGGTGATCTTTGACCATATTGTAAGGATGAAATACATATGATCTAATCTGACTGCCCCAGCCGATATCGCGTTTGGTGTTTTCCAGATTGGCCAGTTTTTGTTCCTCTTCCTCAAGTTTTTTCTGGTAGAGTTTGGACAGCAGTATCTTCATGGCCGCATCCTTGTTACGGTGCTGGGAACGTTCGTTTTGACACTGGACCACAATGCCTGTGGGTATATGGGTAATACGTACGGCTGAGCTGGTTTTATTGACGTGCTGCCCGCCGGCACCACTGGCCCGGTATGTATCGATTCGAAGATCTTTTTCATCCACATCCACTTCTATTGCATTATCGATCTCCGGATAAACGAAAACAGAAGCGAACGATGTATGCCGCCGCTTATTGGCATCAAAAGGTGAAATGCGCACCAGGCGGTGCACGCCAGCCTCGGCTTTGAGATAGCCGTAAGCGTAATCTCCCTTGATCTCGATTGACACACTTTTTATTCCTGCTTCATCACCGGCCTGGAAATCCAATATGTCAGAGTGGTATCCGCTCCGCTCGATCCAGCGCAGGTACATTCGCATGAGCATTTGCGCCCAATCCTGGGATTCGGTTCCACCTGCACCGGGATGAATGGTGAGGATGGCGTTCTTTTTGTCCTCCGGCTCACCCAGCATTTTACGAAATTCGAGTGCTAAAATCTCTTTTTCCAGCACATCGGCATCAGCTTCCAGTTCGGCTCCAATCTCTTCGTCATCCTCGTCATCAACCAGCAATAAAAGTTCTTCCAACTCACGGCATTTGTTGTCGATTTTCTGCCATGTCTGCACCCATTCGCGTCGTGTGCTGATCTCGCGCATAACTTCCTGGGCTTTTTCATTGTCGTTCCAAAAGTTGGGTTTTTGCGATTCGGCGTCCAGCTCTTTTATCTCGTTTTCCTTTTTCTCGATGTCAAAGAAACCTCCGCAGCGACAGCGAACGCTCCTTAAAATCGGCTAGCCTTGTCTTTAATTCATCGTACATAGTATCCTCAAATCTTTAAAAACCTTAATATAAGGGTAATAATAATAAGAGTCAAGATTTGAAAAATTCAGGGTACCCCAAAATTTTATTTATGTTGTTAAACATTCCGATTCAATTAACCAGGCCTCTGCACTTCAATATATTTCTTTTTATCCTCTCACAGAGACATAGGGGCACAGAGATGTTAGCCGTGCAATTTGGATTTATATGTTGGTTATTCCTGTTATGTTTTTGTAGAATTAGGATTAAAAAACAATACAAAGGAAAGCGAATCAAAAAGAAAAATGACTGTATATTGGACTCGGTGAAAATTTCTCCGAATATTTTAATCAGCCTCTTTTAATCGGAATTTTATTATCTTAACCACCAATTCTTCCGGTATCGGCTCATTCGCATCAAAATGAATGGTCGTCCCCTTTACGTTTAACTCCGTTAGGTCGTTTTTCATCTCGTTAACCAGATTGGGACTCATGGTATAAAACGAGCAATGGTTTTTCTGTGATGCAATACCTACCAGATCCTTTTTCAGCCGAAAGATCGGTATCTGATAACTGACGCGCTGGATACAATCGGGTACCGTTTTTAAGATGATTTTTCGAAGCCGTTCCAATGCCTGCTTTCTGTCTATTGGCAAGTTGTCGAGGTAGGCGTTTACTTCTTCGGGGGAGTTACGCGAGGCATTGGTTTTTGTAACGGCCATGACTTTTCCTCATCAATTAATTCTGACTCTGTTTTGATATGAAATATCTGTTTTTCAGATAACCGGATATCTTGTAACAAATCCGATATTTTCGAACTTGAATCGTATAAATCTCGGTGCATTATAAGGCTCACAGTAAAAGCATTCAAATTAAGGCCAATTTTCACCGGTCAAAAAATAAAAAACGCAATTTTACCGCAAAAACGTTACTTTTACAGCGCGATCAAATCTTTCACTTTGCATTCTAATAAAATACAAACCGGAGGCAACCACAGTCCCGGCGTCATCCGATCCATTCCAAATGATTTCATGCCTTCCCCGAAGTTTATTACCATCAAAGAGGGTGCGAACTTTTCTGCCATGAATATCAAAAACCTCAAGGCGAACAGACGCAGATTTCGGCAGAGCAAAGTTTATGACAGTTTCCGGATTAAACGGATTGGGGAATGCGGGATAGAGTTCAAAGTTATCCGGCACCGAGTAAAAATTATTGTCAACAAAAGCCGCTGTGATGAGACTGACGTTATCCAGCTCTGCTTCACAAATTACACCGTCGGCGTGCGACGTAACGGGCATACCGAAATAAATTTCTTCATCCATAGTGATAGTCTGCACGCCGATCCTTCTCCATGTGGTTCCATTTGGGGATTCCCAGGCAGAGATCTTGTCCCCCTCTCTCGTAAGACGTACCCAATACGGTGCACTGGTTTGTGTTCCCGCAGTATGAACAGATGTTCCGCCAACCGTGGTACGGCGTTGAAAAGCAATGCCGTTTTGCGATGACAGGATCATCATGGCATGCTGTGATCCTGGTGTTAGTGAATTGCGAATCATTACACCTGCCTTGGACCATGGATCGCTGTTTTCAACTGAAACGACCCTGGCCGTAATTTCGGCATCTCCCTTGATTTTCTGGTACACAAAATGAAAGGCATCGGCATTGTCCCAAATGTCGGCTCCTGAACCCCGAAGGACAAAACGATCCTGTCGCATTCCGGCAGTGCCGGCCAATAACGGCTGCCCGATATCCGTGCTTTGCCAGGGTGAGGCTAGAGGTTGGAGCTCGTTTCCAATAAATGTCAGGGACACATTATCAATATAAACTTCTCCCGGTTGCCCGCCGCAGTTAAAAACCACACGCGCAACGACATCGGTAGGGCGGGTCATTTCAAACTCGTATTTAAAATGTTTGAGCCGGCTGGTTAGCGCTGTAATCCCTATCCGGCCGTAATTGGTCTGTCTGGAATCGCCGGAGATAACTTTTGCTTCAATGGCGCGCGTCTCAGATGCATAGGCATCAAATTCAAAAGTATAATAATTATCCCTCATGATAATGATATTATCCTGCCGTAACTGAACGTGCTCTGCATCTGACCCGCCATTGGTAATATTAATTTGATAGTATCCATCTGTATTTATCTGTCCTGTGGCACTTGCATCGCCGCTTTCTTCCAACTCCCAAAGATCCGGTGTATCAAAGCCGCCATTTTTAATGGCATTTTCACCGGGTTCCATTGTCGCAACAAGGGTATTTTCAATGCTGGAAAATTCGCCTTCGTGGCCGTTCTTATAGACTGCGGTTACACCAAAATAATACTGTGTTCCATTATTCAGGGTTCGAGCGTCAATATCGTACCAGGTTTGGTCCGTATCAGCCAACGGAGTGAGATTATCGGAATTTGTACCCACGTAAATTCGGTAAAAATTTACGTTGGGATCGCCGAATTTATTAAAAATCAAGCGAACCACGGAACCGAGATTCTCGAGAATGAGGTAAGGATAGGGCATTTTACCTTCCCATTCATAACGGCGGCAACGGTAGGTTTCGATGGCGACCACGAACATTTCCCAAACCACCTCGCCATCAGCCGTTACCTCGACCGCACGAATACGACCACCGGGAAATTCAACGAGCGTATTCCCGTTCGGCAACCGCTGTGCACTGCCCATCCAGCCTGAATACCAGTCGGGATCATGACGATACTCCCACACCTTTTCAGCTGTCATGTTACCCAGGTCCAGTTTATATTCTACAGCCCTGGAAATTTGCGGACTCCGGTCTCGCCCGTTGTCAAACAGGAGGTAATGGTTCGGTTTGCCTACAACAGGATTTGCATCGTGCTGATAAGAAAATTTCAGGTTATCATTAATAAACTCAAAATCACTGTGCCGGCCGCCGAGTGTCCACATGACCTCTCCGGTCTTGCGATTTATTTTCATAATGGTGTGAAATTCGCGGGGAGAAATGATATAATTATCATCATAATCGATGGCAATGGAATTCATATGCACAAAATCGGTATAAGTGTCACGGATATTTACATAGGTATCGCGTATATCCAAAAAATCCCAGGCGCGCCACTCAAAAATGACATTTTGATCCTTGTCCATTTCCTGGAAATGATGCCCCTCAACCGTCGCGTTTGGCTGCCCACCGGTAACCACATTGTTCATATTGATTCGGACCTGATCGCGTACCACCTGCAGGATGTTTCCGTTTTCAAGGATTTTAAATTCATGGTCATCTTCGTAATAACCATGCCCGGCATAAACGGTGTCGATTTCGACAAAATTTTGATCTAAAACGATATGCTTGTCTTCATAACAGTGAAAGGCAAGAACCCCCGTTGGATGAGCGGTGAAATCGCCGGTACGGGGAATACTCGTATAGCGCCGGTAGAAATAGGGCGTACCGTCGTTATCACAGATAACAATGTAATTGCCATATCCGCTGGCCAGGGTGGTTGTCGCGTAAAAAATGCGTCCCGGTGCGGTCTCGCCGTATTGATTTGTCGTGATCATGGGGAAATCACTCGGTACAGCAATGCCGTTGATCAATCGCACGGGGTATACATCCTGTTTTATTGGTGTTGGCGGTTCGTTGACCGCCGATTTGCCGAGCCAATCCAGTTCGTTCCCCGAAGTTTTTAGCGTCTGAAATGTATACTGAAAATTTTCGGCGCCTACCTGGGAGAGATGGATGGAAACGCTTATATTCTCGCCATATTTCAAGTTCTGGTTTGGTTTAAAGATAATTGTCCGGTTATCTCCGGCAAAAAATGTCGTTCCCGTGATTACCGACGTCTCTCCTGTTACACTGATCAGATTTGAAAGATTGGTAATTTTGTTGTTGTATGATTCCTCCAGTTTCAAAATCACAGTGGTTTTCACAGGCAGAAACTTGCTGTCCGGTAATGGAAAAATGTAGTCGATGATGGGATGGTATGGTCCAGATATCACACAACTAGACAAGAACAGAACAAAAGCGGCGATTTTTTTCATGGCTGTCTCCTCTCCAAAAACAAACGATGAACTATGACTTGTGTCGCTTTGAGCAGAGAATTTTATCCACTAAATAGTCCTATATAAGTGGCGGGAAAGGAACTTGTAGCGCAGGTAAAAATTTTTTAGCTCAATTGTTGAATTGCTGAGGAAACATTAAATAATTTTTGATTTACAAATGAAAAATGTATCCTCCCCGGTGAACTTTTGCTGCTTAAAAGTGTTTACTTCCTTTCAGTGAATTGCATCATCACATCGAAAAGTCGACTGATTCTCTGCATCAATATGTTAATATTATACATATTTTTTAAATAAATATCAATATTTTTATTTTTATAAAATAATAGACAGTTGTGAAAATTAGTCTTACTGAATTGCTTTGATGATGGATTCTGGAACATTAACAGCAACCATCAACAATAAAGAAGCCGGCAAATTATTAAGGTATAGGACAATTCTTTTACGTTACCTCGCTTTACGGGAAAATGCTTGCATAATCTACTCAGATCATTGAATCAGTATGCTTATTTCCAGGTCCTTATTTAGGTTCACAATTTTACTTGTTCCACCCACTTGAACGGTATAGGGCGAACATAAATTCTTTTTCCCATGACGAAATTCATACTCCTTCAATGTCACTTTTACTATTCCACTGGAATCCGTACTTTTTGTCAGAGTGTTTCCGTTTTTTCCCCGGATAAACACAGGAATTTCGGCCGGATATTGCCCGTTCGAATCGTATACTTTTATCGTCAACATCCAGGATACTGAAAAGTGATGAGCAGCATCGGTATAATCCACATTGAAATCCGAATCAAGCACCTTGTTTGAGACAAAAAAGATATTCTCGGCAACAATTCCGTCTCTTCCTTTCCAACCCATTCTAATCGGAGAATAACCGGCCGTGGAATCCGGTGTGAGTATTATTGTATTTCCGATAAATTTTGCATTTTTTGCGCTTCCGTAGGGAGATGCGATCCAGGCGGCCGACACATTTGTCGTTATACGATTCTTTTCCCATATCCCGCCCTCGTTGGCGCCGCCGATATAAATCGCAGCAGCTTCGGCTTTGGAACTCGGAGCTGTATGATTGACGAATATTTCATTGTCATAGATATACGTCTCCCCGCCGCTCACACTGTGAAAAAACGCCCAAGCCATGGGTATATAATCCGGATATTGGGGATAATCTCTTCCCGTTATATAAAATTTATTTTTAAAAATTCGATTGTCCGCACATCCTCTTTCAGAACCCAGTTCGGCACTGTAATCCGCCACACGGATTGCGGTTGTACTGTATTCCTCATGACCATATTCACATGTGGGAGGAGATGCCTCAATAAAGAATTCATTTTCGAATATCTGAATTCTTTTGTGGCGATAGATTTCCACACCGGATCCGATCTCCGGCTTAAATCGATTGTGATGGATTCGAGATCCGTCTCCCATGGCCATCACACTGTAATGGTTGGTCACGGTCTGGCGATTGATAAAAAGGTTATTAAAAACATCCGAGTTCTCACCCATAATGGTGAGGCACCCCTGGCCCCCAATAATCTCACATTGGGAAACCATAGATGGTTGGGGACCACGCAGCACAACCGCATGTTCACTCACATGCCGGTTGATAATAAACGGCGTATCAATTTCAAAACAACAATTGGTGATTTCCGCCTGGGGGACATCGACTGCGTTTGTGTTAATGCCGCTTGAAACGATTTTTACATTATCCAGAATAATTCTCACACCCGGTGCCGTGGATTGGATACCCCAGGACAGAATAGCAGTAGTACCGTTTTTAATGACACCGTTTTTTATGGTAATGGTTCCATCACCTTCCACCCGGGCAATACCGTCTAACGGTTCGCTGAACGAGCCGTATTTCGTAAAATCAAAAAAAGCACAATGCCTGCCTGCATAAAGATCATCGTTTTGAGCAAACGGCAGCGTTTTCTCGACAATACCGATTCCGACATCCATGGCCGGACGCAGATCGATGTGGTCCACCAGGCAATCCGTTTCCGCACGTACCCGAATCCGGTACCGGCCGGTGGGACAACCGTGCATGTGCGCTGTGATAAATCCACCCCCGAGTCTCGGAGAACGGTTTATGGTAGGACAGCACCGGCGGGTGGAATCTCCCGTTGTTGAAAAGCATTCAATGGATCGGCCGTTTTCATCTTCAATAAAGAGACTGATTTTTTTGTCATGATGAGTCACACCGCACATGGCGAAGTAGGACCTATTGGCGATCGGCAGGTGGATATATTCCGAGACAATTTCATCGCCGGCAGACAATTGTAATAACTTTTCACCGATAAAAATTTGAACTTCGTCGGTTCGCTGAATTTTGGCACCCGGTGCAAGCGAGGTGTCCCAATACTCAAGATCATTTTCAAAACCATAATTTGGAATGCGGCCGTAATCCGCGCCAGAATAAGTGATGGTATAACCGTTCAAATCAAGGGTCATATTTTTACCCAGGAAGATCGGACTACCGGGGCTTGATATATTTTGCACGAGCTGGTACGTTGTGTTGGGAACAGTGTAATTTCCCGGTGTAGAAACCGCCATCGCGCCGGGTTGGAGAGTTTGGGGCGTGACGGGGTGAAATACGGCTGCGGCTGGAGGGGGGATAAAGGTAAAAATAACCAAATTGAGCAGGAGGACAAGGATCGTATTATTTCGGCGTTTTATTTTCATCATTAAATCTTCGCCCCCTTTTCCCTGTTGCACCTCAGACAAAGCACCTGCAGATTTTGCACTGATGTGGCTCCACCCTGCGAAATGGGTATAATATGATCGAACTGCAAGTTTTCCTTTGAGCCGCAATTGACACAGCATCCACCATCCCGCCGCCATACTTCACTGCGGATGGCCTCCGGTATCGGTTTGCGGCTGGTCTGTTCATAAGGTAATGGAGCGGGCGGAGTTTTGAAAACCAGGTTCGGTTCAATCGGCGGTGAGTTGGGAATACTGTAGTATTGTTTCGTCATCTCATGAATATCATGAAATATTTCTAAAACGATATCTGTACCGGGTGCGCCGGCAGGGGCATGCATTTTTTTATCGCAATAGACACACCGGTAATATACCGATCTGGCATTGGGGCTGATTTCCAATAGCTGCATGGAGAACTCGTGGCATCTGGAGCATGGCTGAACCAGATACCGCTGTTCGACCAGTGAAATGAGATAATCCGATGCATCCTGTATGTTTTTAAGGAGGAACTTTCGTCTCCGGTAGCGACTCGTGTAGACGTAGATAAGAACCACAAAAAACAAAACAATTGAGCTTGATATGATAATCCACTCCACCGCACCATCCTCAATTAAGCTAAATAACAAAAACGTCTATCGAGAAAATTTCAAAATTATCTGGATCCTTTTCGTATTCTTCGTGAATCCGCGGGATACAGCGTTGAACACTTTGGACTTTGTTTATAAAAACATCGTTCATACCGGATACGCTTTGCCCGTTTTTTAAAAGTCTTTTAGACTTTCTTTTCTTTCTTCATTGAGTTTTTGATAAAACGATATAATCAACACTTAAATTTCTTCTGGCTTTTGTTATTAATATAAATTAATCAAAAATAATCGATTTTACAAGCTGTAATTAAAATCGTTGATGAGCCTATTTTTTAATTGTTTTTTACAACCTTTTTCAAAAAACTTTGTATATACTATAAACACTGACGGAGTAAATTTTGAAATTTTTCTTAAACATCGACATATTCCTTCAGGCTCAAAGCGATCGAAAAACCAGACATTCGCTATTCGAGGCCATATGGAATTATTACTATGGACGATTGACTGTGTTTGTTCAAAAAAGTTGTGGAACGGACCCGGAGGATATAGTACAGGAGATATTGCTAAAAGTATATGACAATCTTGATAAATACAAGCCTTTTTATTCTTTTAATACATGGATTTACACCATTGCCAGAAATTATTGCATCAATCAGTACCGGAAGAAAAAAATCGATCAACGACCACTGGAAGAAACGGCTCCGTATGATCTCCCGCAGGATGAAAAGAACAATCCGGAAAGCTTATACATCGCGCACGAGGAGACCGCCCGGATCGAAGAAATTTTACGTCAAATGGAGCCCGATCTGTATCAGATTGCATTTTTACGTTTTTTTGAAAAATTAAAATACCGTGAGATTGCCAGAATAGAACAAAAGCCGGTGGGAACCATCAAAGCACAGGAAAAGAACCATAGAGAGTTCAGAGTTCACCCTGCCTTATTTTTCCTTGAATTGTATTTTTTTATTTCCTATTTTTCCGGTAATAATTTACAAAAGGGTATCAATTTTAAAACATCGGAGGGTATCATGAGATTTAAACTGTTCTTGAGCATTTTATTATTTGGTCTTGCAACATGTCTTTCCGCTCAATCGGATTTTGTGTTCGGTATCAAGCCGGGTAACACCGTCAATTCCGCTTATTTTGGATTAAAAATGGATAACCTCGTCCCTATGGTCGGCGTCGATGTGGTCTGGCTCACCGCTTCCGGCAAATATACTGACACGAGTGAGGATCAGTGGAATTCTTATTATGATGGAACGAATTACAAGCAGAAAACGGTCAGCAGCATTGATATGGAAGGCAGTGCGCTACTGCTGATTCCTCACATCGGTGCTAAATACTTTCTGGGCAGTGGTGACGTTAAACCTTATTTTTTCGGTAATGCGTTTTTTTCCATGCCATCCGTTAAAATGGAATCCAGTTGGAAAGACGAATCATGGTATTATGAAGATAACCGTCAGGTCGATCACGATACCGATAAAGGATCTGAGGATCTGGATGAAGAGACTGAGGATATTATCAAAGATGTGCTCGGATTTTGGGGAATTACAATCGGCGGTGGCGCAGAATACTTCTTCAGTGAGAGATTCAGCATCGGTGGAGAGTACGGTATCAGGCTTTTGTTTAATTCGGTGAACATTTCCGGTGAATCGGGTGATTCCGATCCCAATGGATATGGACAATCCTATCGCAATGAATGGGAGGGTGAATTGTCTGCAAGTTTAAGGGTGACATACGCTGTGGTTTCATTGAATTTTTACTTTTAGACGGAATAAATTTTTGTTCAGCCGTGTTCTATTAATTGAACAGAAAGAAACATTCGTTTCCGTCTCTCCTCCTTGTCATAAAAGCCCGATCGAAAGATCGGGCTTTTATGCTTAGGCCTGTGAGCAGAGTAGGGAATAGTTCTTAATTGGTGTAAAGCCAACGGGCGTAGTAGTAACCCTTTCCGGCCTCGCTTGCCGTCCAGCGACCCTTATATTGACCTCTGGTTATATTTTTCTCGATCCACACGCCTTGAATGGCCCCGGCTCCTATTTCTTCTCTTGTGTAGGTTCCTCTCATGAAGCCGATAAAATGGCCGTCAATCGCGATTATTTTACCGTGCATGACCTGGCGTCCGTCTTTGGTAACGCCCCATATTCCTTTCACGTGACCGCGTAATTGTGAGCTGTGGTCGACCCATTTACCCCAGAATCGGCCCCGGTTGCTTTGCGCTGAATCCGCTTTGACCCAACGGCCTTCAAGAAAGCCGCCGTCGATCGGTGCAACCGTATTGCTCTGGGAGATAATGGAGATTTCATGGCCTTGTTCGGTAACGCTTTCCAGCAACTCGAGGGCTTCAAGTTCGCTGAAGGTAAACGTACCGGAATATTGATCGGTTTCAATCACTAACTGTCCATCGGTTTGTATGCTTTCGGGGACCACGATGACCAGCAATATACCATCAAAATGCGGACGGACAGTGGATGTCCAACTGACCGTTTGCGGATCGGTGCGCGGCAGAATGAATTGATCGCCGGTCAATTTTTCGAAATGGATTGTGCGGCGGACACCCAGTAAACCCTGTGTGACCGAAGCCGTACCGTTAAAACTGACCACGGTGGCGGCAGTTGAATCGTATTTCAGCAAACCCCAGACAATACGTACAAAATAAACATCCATAGAATCTGTGTTCAGCGATGCTGTGAGATATGGATCGTTTACGTACTCATCATCCTGAAAGTCTTCGAACAATTCGGATTCACCGAAAACCGGTTTTTCATCGGATGTGGTAAATCCGCCGTTTTCGAGTTCCAGCGGATCCGTCATGACGGATTCCGGTTCGGTGGGTGATTCTGAACACGCCGTCAAAAGGCTGAAAACAATAATGGGAATCATCAAATAAAATTTCATCTTTGGTCTCCTAAATTGGTTTTGATGAATAACTGATCGCCTGGGTTTCAGCAAGGAACGGGCCAGAAAAAGGGTTTTCGTAAGTAATATTAAGTTTTTTATTGACTTATATTGTTTTTTTGGGGATGGTAAGAAAAAAAAGTGTACCGGCATGTGCGGAATGGTGAACGGTTTGTACCGGAGGGTACAAGTTCAAAGAACAATGATCAATGAACAATGATCATACTTTTTACGCATTGTACTCTGAAAAAATAGTCTACTTAACCAGCAGCATCTTGCGCGTTTCCGAGTAATCCCCAGCCTGAAAACGGATAAAATATATGCCGTTACCGCCGAGTTTACCGCCGGCGAGACAGCCGTTCCATTGGATGCTGTGGTAACCGGCCGGCTGCCGCGCATCGACAAGAGTGACTACTTGCTGCCCAAGCATATTGTATACCTTAATGGTCACTTTTTCGGGAATGGGCAGCTGATAGCGGACCGTGGTACCGGTTTGTCCGTCGAGTCGGCTCGAGAACGGATTCGGGTAATTCTGGTGCAGTGCGTAGCGGTCCGGAACACCGTCCGTATCGGGTGTTTGAATACCGGTTTCGCCGACCCGGAAGGTCACGGGTATGGTGAAAGAATGGTTTGTCGGATCGTTGTTTTGTACGCTAATATTGGTTGTATAAATTCCGGGCTGAAGCTCAGAGGCATCGAACGTGACAGGGATCGATACCAAAGGATTTGAACCTGTGCGGTCAAAGTACCTGTCAAACGAAAGCCACGGGGAACCGGAAACCGTAAAGGGAATCGATATAAATTCTCCTCTGGGAGCATAGTCATAAATTCTTGATTCTTTGTCGGTTAATACACAAAGCATACGAAGAGTGTGCGGATTTCCGATTTGCTCCAAACGAAGACCGAACAAAAGCATCTGCTCCTCGGAATTCCAATCCATGTAACGGGGCTGGCTATAGCCGGATATCGGCCTGAATTCGTTATGCCCGGGAGACCACTGCACGATGTATGCTGAAAGCCCTTCGTATAGAAATAAATAGTCCGCACCCAGGTCGCTTACAGTTAATCCGGTGTCGCTGTTAAAATCCGTATCAAAAAACAGAAAATACTGTATTGCATCGCCGTCCGCTTCGGTGATCAGATGTTTGAAATATAAATCCGATTGATTTTTATGAATGTATAAATTTCGCAGGGCAGGGAGACTGCCGTCAACGGATTCCTGATGATATAAAATTTTCCAATCGTCGGGCTCCGGTTGTCGGTCGACCGGTGTAGCTTCCTCCGTGTGGGGTAACAGTACGGACATGGTTTTCAGAACGGTTGAAACATCTATAGGCTGATTAGATAACGGTGTTCCGGCGCCGCCGGATTCGTAGATAAAAAATTCTAAAATCCCATTATTGGTGTTTATTAAGAATAAAGTGTCCTGGGTAATTTCTCCGGCAGGTACAGAAACATACAAAGAATCGTTTGCGGATATTCGCGGTGAATAGAGCTCAAAATCCAGCATTTGCCGCCCGTCGAGTTTTACACGGATTTCCGCACTTTGTGTATAATTTTCGGCCCATGCTGTGAGGATATAATCGTCCTGAGGCAGGGCCATTGTAAAAAATCCACTGGAATCCGCCAGTTTTGCGCCAAAATTGTTATTCCCGCCGGTCAAATAACTGACCACTTGCCGCCACAGGACAATACCCGGTACTCCCTCGCCGTCCGCCGCATCAGTAATCCTGCCGGACACGCAATAACTATAGACAATGGTTATAAAAAATCGGCCGGTGAAAACACTCCCGCTGGCATCGGTCATTTTCACCTCAAAGGAAACCTGATGATCGTGCTGTACCGAAGGGGAAACATGGACGCTCAGATGTTCCTGTGTGAACACTGTAGACCGTACATCGATGCGGTCCAAGACGATGGTTGAGTCTATGACAGTCACCGATGTGTCGGTTGTCGATAAACAGATTTTTACATCTTCTGCGGCCAAATCACCGGTATTCTCGATCTGCAGATAAATATTCAGGTTTTCTCCGGGATTGGCATAACCGTCTCCGTTACCCGCACCGGTTTGCGAACTGTCGTCGTCTATCACTGTCGAATTCAGGCCCAGCAGAGGACGAATGTCCAGAGGAGCGCCGTTAAACCACTCCAGGACATCCTGGATAAAAAGCGAACGGCTTTGGGGCGGGATAATTGTTTCGAGTTTGAAAGAACAGTAGACCAGTTTATAAGTATCCGTTTGCACACCCAGTGCTGCGGTACCGGAAGATTGAATGGTTCCCGTGCCGGTTCCCGGTTTATAATGAAGAACAGGAAATGCCGGTTCTATGGGATCGATTTCAGTAGGCCAGATGTTTTCATCGGCATCCAGCAAAATATCCATGTCGGTTACCGGATTGCCGTCAGTATGCTCCAGGCCGAATAGCTGGGTCTGGATGCCGGCAAATGCGGCGTGGAGATAATCGGTATAAAACGGGCTGTTGCGCAGGTGATAGCCGATAAATTCACCGGATAACAGCAGATTACCGCCGTCGTCCAGGTAGCCGCCTATTAATTCCTGCTCCGCCGAAGAGAGGTTGTTCCGGCCGGCACTGCCGCAATACCAGATGACCGATTTATAATTCATCAGTTGTTCACGGCTGATGGATTCACCGGTGTTGTTATCCCATAAAACCAATTGGATGCCTATCTCCTGAGCCGCAGCGATATATCTGCTGGAAATATCGGTTTCCCCGTCATCGGCAACCAGCAAGATCGGTTCCTGACTCAGCAGGATATAAACCGGTACAGATCGTGTATAATATCCCGCGCCCTCCGAGATGTTGAGGTGGAATTCTACCCTGTGTGGCAATGCAGAAGGAGAGATTGTTAAAATCCACGGATCAAGCGAGTTATCCCCGCTTGTCTGTTTTTCAATAGCGGGAAACACTGAAGTGTCTTTCGTGATCTGGATATCCGGGTCTGTTGTGGAAAGGATGACGGAAATGTCCCGTGCAACACGCTTTCCGGAATTGAAAAGATTGACCGTTAACTGACATGTTTCACCCGGATCGGCCGCCTGGTTACCGTTACCGGCAATCTCAAAAAGCTGTTGTGAGCTGGCGTACAGCTCAGGCTGTTCCACCTTGATGTGAATGAAATTTTCCCAGCTATGACTTGCATCGTCGCGAATGATCAATTTCAGGATAAAAAGATGGTCTGCAGGTGTATTGCTGCTGATATCCAATTGATAGGTAACGGGTACCGACTGTCCGATTGCCAAATCGATTCCTGAAAAAGTATCTTTGTAAATCCGAGCCATTGGGTCGGATGATTCCAGTTGAACGGACAGGTTTTCTGACGGTGTCGATCCGATATTTTTAACGTTTACCGTGAGTTTTACTGTTTCTCCCGGATCGATAAAACCATTGTCGTTACCGGCGATGTTGTCCTGGATGCTAAAATCGGAATAAGTGACGTAAGCATCGTCTATAGATTCCGGTGCACCTGCAACGGTAGCCAAAGTGGCTAATCCCGTTTTCACTACCTGGCTGAAATAAGGTATGGAAACGTTTTCGATGGTATCGCTGATTTTATGCCAGTTGGGACTGAAATCCTCTTCCTCTCCATATATAAAATAGTAGCCCCGTTGACGAAAGGGCACATGGTCGCTGCCACCGCCTGCTGTTATAATGCGTGGTGTAAGAGATGTATATTGGTAGGCCAGATTTTGCATGAGATCGGCAAAATGACGGGAAACATTATCCGTGGCTATATTGAGTCCTGTACCCGGATTCCCTGGATTTACATTGCCGATCATGTCAAAATTAATGTACAAGCCGATATTCATGTTGCCCTGATACGCTCTGGCAACCCAATCCGTGCTGCCGTACAATCCCTGTTCCTCTGCAGCCCAACAGGCAAATTTCACCGTACATTCAAGATCGATATCCGCCAATAAACGGGCTGACTCCAAAACGGCTATAGTACCGGTTCCGTCGTCATCAACACCGGGTGCATAAATCATGGGATTGTTTCCATCATGGACGATCGAATCATAGTGCCCGCCGATAACGATTACGCTGTCGGGATAAAGTGTGCCTTTTTTCGTTGCGATAATATTGCGTTGAAGTTTGTTTTCCACGGGTATAGTGAGTGTATCGAAAACAATATCGGTGTAGCCGAATTCTTGAAATTTATCATATAACCATTGACCTGCGGCATAAACAGAGTCGGATCCCGAGAAACGTGTGCGAAACGCCTGCAGGCGCTGGAGACCTGCCGTTAACGTGCCTTCGGAAACACGGTTGACCAGCGACCGGATAACCGGGTCCTGTGTGAATCCGGAGGAAGACAAGTGCTTTACCGGCGGTGATATCAGCGGCAGGGGATCACGTGATAACGGTGTGACTTTAAAAGGTCCCTTGACCGGTTTCTCTTGCGGGGAGAGTCCGATAATAAAGCCCTGTTCGTTTTGCCAGATGGGCTTGGCGGGAGGGGTGACCTCCCTTCCGGGCACCGGTTCGAGCAGATAGTAATTTTTTCCCCATGCCGATTCGTCCAATAGCTCGAATTGAAAGCCCAATCCCTGTAGCTTGACGGCGGCCTCCCGGGTTGTGGTTACAATCATCATGTCGTCCTGGCGATAGTTTAAGCGAATCGGCAGGGCAGCGAGTTGTGATATGTCTTTACCGTTTATATCGATCTTTATCAGAATGTCGGAGGGTGTGCTGTTAATGAGAGATGAGAATAATAATAATATTACAAGTGTTTTTTTTGTTGTCTTCATGGTTTCTCCACAAATGTGATTTGTAAAGATTAAAAAAGTTGTCATTCAGCAATTTTAGGTTTTGGTAATATACGGAGAAATTATACAAAATAAATTAAAGATTTTTATTGCGGACTTTCAGACAGTAATTTTATTTTCACTGACGATGATTTTTTTTGATGAAATTTCTTGTTTTGGTTTTAAATGATTTGATTTTTTACAACCGAAACCGAAATCCGCCGCCGATGACAAAATCATCATAATCACCCATGATGAGTTTGGCTTGCAGGTATGGAATCGAGCCGCGGTTTTTAAACCCGATTCCGAACAGCAGGTTGAGCCCGGTATCGCTATCACCTTTATCGGCGCCGTCTGCTTTCAAGCGTGTCATGGCAAGTCCGCCGCCGACCCAGCCGTAGGATTTTCTGCTGCTGTAAATGTAGTACAAAACATCAAAATTAATGGTCATATAGGAAACATCTTCTACAAATACGTATTCCAGATTGGGATTGAAATCGAGACGGGGTGCCAATTTGAATACCAGATCTCCGCCAATAAAAAACTCATCCACATCCGTATACAATCCTGCGCGGATACCGGCAAGCGGTGCGGCCGTGGCGGCAGGTGAGAGAAGAGCGACTGTAAAGAACAGTAAAAGTAATCTTTTCGCCATTGGTAAATCCTCCTTTATGATTGTTAACTGAAAAATATACACATGTGATTCTGAAGGGGAGGTGACAGATGTCACGAAACCGGGAACAAAAATATATCATTTGGTGGTTTTCCCTGCTTGCCGAAATCAAAGTAGTTGTTGAATTGTTCTGATTTTTCCTGAAAATATGATGCTGTTTCGAACAGGATCATTATGAAGCAGTATTTTAAGTGCGGAATCAAGATGCTTTGTTCAGCTGAAAAAGGGCTGGATTGTTAATTTTTTTATGATAAATTTTAAGTACTTTAAGCAAGATATCTGTGTTGTATTTAAAATCCGGCATAACCATGGCATCCTTTTTTGAACAGGTGTGGTATCTGGTAGCAAAAATTCCCTGCGGAAAGGTGGCGACTTACGGTCAGATTGCCTATTTGTTGGGGAATCCGAGAGCGGCGAGAACGGTAGGCTGGGCGCTTCATGGTATACCCGACGATTTGGATATTCCGTGGCATCGTGTCATCAACTCCAAGGGTAGAATCAGTATGGATTGCGGCGAGCACGATCCGGATTTGCAGCGTTTATTGCTGGAAGGAGAAGGGGTGGAATTTGTGAACGACCGGATTGATTTGGTGCGCTACCAGTGGCGGCCGGTTGATGAGAATTTAAATTTATCTCCATTAGATGAGAAAGAACCTCAAGATGCCGTTTGACGTGATGGGCACAGGTGTGCGATGGGGCATTTCCCGCACAACGGCTGGCGTGCTTTGCAAATGGTTCGCCCCAGTTTTAAAAAGTTCATGTGCAGGGAAAAGGATTTTCCGTCGGGAACGAGGGGCTGCATCAAAAAATGCGTTTTTTCCGCACTGGCGTTTTCCGGCACCAGATTCAGTTTGCGGCAAATCCGGTGCACGTGTGTGTCCACCGGAAAAATATCCACACCACAGGTAAACATCAGCACCACGGCGATGGTTTTAATGCCGATGCCCTTAAGCTGGGTAAAGGTTTCGATGGCATGGTCCGGTTGCATCTCACATAAAAAATCCAGATTCAATTCGCCGGTCCGTTCGACAATCCAGTGCAAAAATTTTTGGATGCGTTCGCTTTTTTGGTTAGCCAATCCTGCAGGACGAATGGTATCGGCAATGTCCGAAGTGGGTTCATCGAGTAACAGGGACCAATCCGGGTAACGTTCTTTCAGGCGGTGATAGGCCATGTCCCTGTTTTTATCATTGGTATTTTGCGACAGGATCGTTTTTATCATGCTGGACAGGGGATTGCCCCGGCCATTCCATTGCGGGACGCCGAAAAAGTCTTCCAGGCAAGCTGTGATTTCTGCGACATTGTCCATTCACGGTGCCGGGTGTTTTAATTTTTTCATTGCACCTGCAAATTCGGTATCGCAGATACCGACAACAGTCAATTGATCGCGGCCGCATATACGCCCCAGTTGATTTTTATCTGCGACGCGAATAACCGGGGGAACGGGGTGCAGTATTTTTTTGAGTTCATTTTCCAGCTTTGGCGATGCATCAGTTGCGATGACCAGCAGTCGGATATTTTTTTTATGCAATACGGCTGTTCGTCCCAGTGCGGTTTTACCGGCTTTGTTGGCAAAGCCGACGAGTGTTAAAATTTTATGATCGTCCATTTATTTGTCCGAGCAGATTGAGTGCATCGACCTGTATTTTTTTTCGGAACGCACGTGAAAATTTGTGTTTTTTTATGGCTGTTTCCAGGCATTGGATTTGGGGACATATATAACATCCTCTTCCCGGCAGGTTTTGTGCGCGATCAACCTTGATTTTGTTTTCCGGGGTACACACCAGGCGTAAAAGTTCCTTTTTAGGTCGTTTTTGCAAACATCCGATACAGGTTCGAGCAGGTATGTGTTGGGCCATAATTTTATTAGCATGTCACATGTTTGAGACAATTTTTGAAAAATAGGGATTAAGTGTGTCATTTACAAGAAAAATTCATTTTATGCTTTTTTGGTTTAAAATTAATTTAAACAATTATTTATCGCTTGAATAGCCAAATGCCGATTGAAAAAATTTTTTTATAAAAATGAAAAAAAATGTTGCGTTATATGGACAAATTGTTTATATTTGCCCAGGTGAAGAAACAAAATGTGCGAAAATTCCACAAAAATGTGCGAATTTTCATTTTTAAATTGAAAATCCCTCCAAATTGACAATTCTGATGTGCTGAATTTTTCTGCACCAGGGCGGTGTGAGGTTGTGTGAGGGAAAAGGTGAGAAAAAGATGGTCATTTCTCCCGGAAAAAAATATCGAACGAAAAAACAGTCAGGCAAAAACCGAGTTTTTGAGGGGTGTGAAGATGGCTCAAACGTATAAAGTAAAGACGATGCAGGACAAGGAAATGCAGCATCAAATTAACGAGTTGAGGGCACTGCACAGTTTTGACATGGACATTTTAAATGCAATCCCTAACTGGACTATTGTGGTGGACGGTTCTTTTAATATTTTACGGCAAAATGCACCATTTCCCGGTTACCTGTCCGAGGTCATCGGATCGAATTTGTTCCGTGTCTTTCCGATTTTTGACAAACCCGAAGTACGGCGCTGTGTTAAAAATTGTTTAACCAAATTTTCGGAATCGGGTTACCATCTGAGTATCGAATCCGGCCAAAGTGAATGGCGTCAATTGTACATTAATAAAATTCGTTCTCAGTCCGGAATCGATGCTGTGTTGCTTATGGCGCAAAAGGAACATCAACCGCAAACGGATATTTCGGTTTTGCGTTCTGAAAGTATCCGCTATTTGAACAAGTTCGTCAGTTGGGTTGTTCATGACATTAAAAATCCGCTATCAGCTATGCTGACGTTGTTGGATTTTCTACGCCGCGAAGATGTGCACAATGAAGATGGCGTACACAAATTCCAGAGTCATGTTGACCTTATCCAAAGCCAGGCGGATCGGATTGTGACCATTCTTGAAAACATCCGTCCGTTACAGGGATATACCTCAAAAACCATGCAACCTATACAATTGCGAACCATCATCGAACGGGCATTAGCAGTTGCAAATTTTCGCAAGGTAGGGCCGCGGGATCTTCAGGTTAACGAATCCATCGATTTGCATGTCCCGGATATTTACTGTTGTGAAGCCAGTCTGCAGGTTGCCATTTGCGAGATTTATCTCAATGCGCTTGAAGCCGTTAATGATGGCGGTCGTATTGATGTTAAACTGGATTATCAAAATGATGAGTATAAAGTGACTATTCAGGACGATGGCACCGGTATTCCGGCACAGAACATGGATAAAATATTTGAACTTTTTTATTCGACTCGGAGTGAGAAAAACAAAGGCGGTCTGGGTTTGACGTTGGCGAACTCCATTGTCCTTTACCATGGCGGACGGCTATTCGTGGAAAGTGAGGAGGGGCACGGTACGACGGTGACGATTAAACTGCCCCGCAAACCCCATAGCCACAAATTGAATTAATTGTCCTTTGGTTCTGTGAAAAACTAAGGGTATTTATGAAAGATACAAAAAGAATTGCCGATGAAAAACGGCTGACGATTACTCTGGATCGCACTTTGAAAATCGTTGCCGCAGAAGGAGAGCTCGATGTGAAAACTGTTGCCACAGAAACGCTCATCGGGCACAATCCCGCCACGGCACTGGAAAGCTACTGGAATGATCACATCGAGGAACATTGTCATTCAAGCTTGTCGGCGGGTAAGACATTCGTCCGTGAGTTTGAATATCTGGATCAGGCATCCATTACCAAATTTATTTCTATTACGATCGAACCGCAGGCGGCGGACGGATTTATTTCCGGAGTGTATGTACATTTTGAGGATATAACGGAAAAAAAACGCAACAACCTGAAAATGAATCAGCAACGCCGGATGCAAAATCTCGCTCTGCTCGCCTCCAATATTTCCGATAAAATTAAC
This sequence comes from Candidatus Zhuqueibacterota bacterium, assembly GCA_016931775.1. Taxonomy (GTDB): domain Bacteria; phylum Zhuqueibacterota; class Zhuqueibacteria; order Residuimicrobiales; family JAFGEC01; genus JAFGEC01. Next base: position 56,342 of record JAFGEC010000512.1, read on the forward strand.
AATCCCCTTGCGCGTGTTTTAAATCAAGTCGGCACGCTGCTCATGGAAGATTTAAAGACCATGGAAACGAAACATTTGCTGCACGAACTGGAAAATATTCAGGAGCTCGTGTATTCCATGTCATCGGTGACTATTGCATTGCAGGCTTTCAGTACAGTTTGTTCGGATAATTTCCAGCAAATTGATATCAATAGTATCGTGGAAAAATCCGTGGAATTAAGCCGGCTGCTCAAGGTCAATGAACATATTGATTATCGTGTTCACTTTGAAGCGGATATCCCGGCTATCCGTGGTAATGAAATCACGCTGGAGCAATGCTTTGTCAATATTATTAAAAATGCGTTGGAAGCCATGCCCATGGGCGGAAGGCTCGAGGTTCGAACCACACTGGAAAACGATTTTGTCCTGATTATTTTCAAAGATAACGGGATGGGTATCGAGCGGAAAAATTTACATAAAATTTTCGATCCTTTTTTTAAAACCAAAAACGGCCAGCATTCCGGACTGGGCATGTCGGTGGGTTACGGCATCATTTCCAGTCACGACGGTTGGATTGATATTCAAAGCAGGCCTGACAGGGGCACTCAAGTAACCGTATTTCTTCCAGTTAAAAAAACATTCAATATAGATAATTGAAAGGTGAAAAAATGACTCAAGTCAACTCACGAACCGGTGACAACAAAATTCTTGTTGTCGATGATGACCGCACAGTCCTCAATTCAATTGTCAAGCTGTTAAAAAGCTCCAATTACCGCTGCATTACCGCCCTTACCAGTGATGAAGGTGTAAAACTGATCAAAGCGGAAAAACCACTGGTGGTATTAACCGATTTAAAGATGGAAACGGAGACATCAGGGATTGACATTCTTGAGGAGGCCAAAAAGACGGATCCTGATTCGGTCGTCCTTTTATACACAGCTTTCGGTAATGTGCCGATTGCCGTGGAAGCCTTTAAAAAAGGCGCTTTTGATTTTATCCAAAAGGTGGCGACACACCACGATATTTTACATCCCGTGGAACGGGCATTCAAATATGCACGCATGCAAAAGGAAAACGCCATACTGCGCAGCAGACTGGATTTAACAGACGACGGCACATTTTACGGCGCCATTGGTACCAGTCCGGTGAGCCGGGACCTGTTCGACAAAGCAAAGCGCGTTGCCATGACCAACGCCACAGTGATGATCACCGGCGATACAGGAACGGGCAAAGAAGTGATCGCCAAGGGCATTCATTATCACAGCCCCCGCTGCGAAGAACCCTTTGTTCCTGTCGCCGTGGGAGCGTTGCCGGATACTTTGCTGGAAAGCGAATTATTCGGTTACATGAGGGGCTCTTTTACCGGTGCCAATAGTGACAAAGCCGGCTTGTTTGAGACCGCAAACAGAGGGACCATCTTTTTAGATGAAATCGGTGAGGTGAGTGCCGACATGCAGCATAAATTGCTGCGGGTTCTGCAGGAGCGTCAGGTACGGCGTGTCGGTGGACATAAACACATCAATTTGGATCTGCGGGTTTTGAGTGCCACCAATAAAGATCCGGAACAGCTGGTTAAAGAGGGCAAGCTGCGTGAAGATTTGTATTACCGGCTCAACGTGATCCGTATTCATATTCCCTTGTTAAAGGAGCGCAGAGAGGATGTTCCGGTGCTGGCCTATCACTTTTTGAAAAAATACCGTAACACCGGTATCATCAAAGTGGAAAAGATCAACAGTGAAGCATTGTTGTATATGCAGCAGTATGACTGGCCCGGGAATGTGCGGGAACTTCAGGGTGTCATCGAGTCTCTGGCTGCTCTGGCTACCAGTCCTGAAATAAAGGCGGAAAATCTGCCGGAAAAATTGCGACCCACCACCAAACGGGTATTTTTCCCATCCACCGAAAATCTTGATTTTAAATCCGCCAAAGCGAAAATTATTGAAGATTTTGAAAAACAGTATATTGAAGGATTGCTGGAAAAATATGAAGGCAATATCTCAAAAGTGGCGGATGAAGCGGGATTGAATCGAAAGACCATTTACCGTTTGATCGAAGCACGAAAAATAAATTTCAAGCGGACGCGACCGGATAAAGGCTGAGAGACATATGGGAAATTCAGGGGGCTGCCGGTTTGAAAATACGGTATCAGATCATTTTCGGGTGTTTCCTGACAGGTCACACTCATATTAAAAAAAGTGGCCTTCAGGCCACAATATATTGTTTTTACTATCTTTGACTACTAAAAAATTTTTTTTTAAACGAGTTAAATACAATATAAACAGGAGAATTAAATATTCGATCTCTTTTGTGAGTTCTGGCACAGATTTTGTAAATATGATACAAAAATAAGGAATGCAGCTAAAATTTAATTAACTGTTGATAATATGAAGGGATCGATTAGGAATGAGGATAGGAAAGAATCAATCGGAAGAGAAAGAGAGAATTGTCATCGGTTCAATCGACTACGACGTGATCCGTGCTCTGGGGCGGCGATTCAACAGCGATGAATACGAACTTGTGTTCGTACAGAAGGGTGTCAACATTCTGCATGAAATTTTGGAAAAAGAGGTGGACATGCTCATTCTGGATCTGGAAATTTCCGGAACCATGAACGTGGAAATTTTACCGGTGATCAGAAGACTGCGGCCCAAATTGCCTATCGTTCTTATTACGGATGATTTTACACACCAGATACGTCAAGTCGCCGCGCAGCTAGGCGTCACATATCAGGCATTTAAACCGATGTCGGATAATGAGACCGATGCCATCGTATCAGCGACATCGCAAATTATTCAAAAATCGAAAATTCTCAATCCAGAATGTTTCAGTGAAGCGGAAAATTCGCCCGGATGCTGAGCGACTATGCTTTCGAATCGATTGAATTGACCGTTGTTTGAACCACCGGAATTACTAATACCGGTGGTTTTTTATTTAATATATTCGCTATTTTTGAGCCTTTGGTTTTTTCTTGACTTGTAAAACTTTTATATTTATTATTCCACAAGTAAACGACCGGCCGTATGGAAAAAAAAGTGGGAGAATCCAACAGACTTTTTCAATCAGGAGGGTAAAATGAAAAGATATCTGCCATTGTTTTGTTCTTTTTTTCTTGTTTTTACTGTGTGCGTAACTCGGGACTCTGTCGATACTGAAAAAGTAACACAGGAGGTAAAACTGGTGATAGATCGGTTCTACCAACTTTACACCACAAAAGATTTGGATTTGCTTTCAAAGATTGTGGCTCACGATGAGGATATGGTGAATTTGGGGACGGATTCGGTTGAATATTGGGTTGGGTGGGAGTCGCTCAATACAGCGTTTCAGAAGCAGTGGGAATCATTTGAAAAGCCTGAGATCACCTACAGAAACCAATCCATCAAGATATCTCAATCAAGGACGGTTTCCTGGTATTCAATGTTATTGGATTTCACAGTGGTGTTTGAGGGAAAAACGGTGCGCTGGACCGGAGCGAGGACGACGGGTATATTGGAAAAGAGAGAGGGTGAATGGAAAATCGTGCAGTTTCATAATTCAATGCCGGTTCTGATTCCTGCGGCTGATTATTAATGGTTTTTTCCAAAACCCGGCGCGGGCGTTTACTTTATTGTACCGGATTGTTTAATTGAAAACGATCATAACACGGAGAGATGATGGCCGAACGTCTTGTCAATATGTTTTTCACCGGGCAATCCATGGAAAAATTTGCCGGCATAATCAGTGCGAATTATCCTGCTTTTGCCCGGGACCGGTTTTTATCACTTGTCTATACGGATAATTGGGACAAAAAAGAGTTAAAAGAAAAAATGCGGCATACAACGCTCTGTCTCAGGCAGGTTTTACCGGACTCTTTCCCAGAAGCGGTCGAAGTATTGATCGCCGCCGCACCGTTGGTGAAAGGATTCGAAGCCATGGTTCTGCCGGACTATGTGGAATTGTACGGTTTGGACCACTGGGAAAAATCCATGCAGGCACTGGAAGTGTTTACCCAATATTCGTCATCCGAGTTTGCCATCCGGCCGTTTATAATCCAGGATCCGGCCGGAGCCATGACTTATATGAACAAATTTGCGGAAAGCGCAAATCCAAAAGTCCGGCGTTTCTCCAGCGAAGGCTGCCGGCCCAGGCTGCCCTGGGCCATGGCAATTCCCGCTTTTAAAAAAGATCCGTCGCTCATACTGCCGCTGCTGGAAAAATTAAAAGACGACGTCTCTGAATCTGTCCGTAGAAGTGTGGCCAACAATCTGAACGATATATCCAAGGATCACCCCGATATTGTACTGGATCTATGCGAATCCTGGGCCGGTGATTCGGCGCGTACAGGCGAAATAATTAAAAGGGCGTGCCGTGGACTGCTGAAGGCCGGTGATAAGCGGGCTCTGGTGCTTTTCGGCTTTTCGAATCCCGGTTTGCTTCAAGTAGAGTCGATTGGTGCGGACAGGAGTGTTGTGACAATCGGGGACGAAATTTTTTATTCTTTTGATTTGATCGTGCATGATCAAACCTGCAAGGTGCGGCTGGAGTACAGCGTGTTTTTCGTAAAGTCCGGGGGCAAAACATCGAAAAAAATCTTTCAGATCATTGAAAAAGAATTCGAACCGGGCCGCTATCGGATCAAAAGAAAGCATTCGTTTGCCGATCAATCCACACGTAAACATTATCCCGGCGTGCACCGGTTTGAGTTTATTGCCAACGGTGAGGTGAAGGGGGAATTTTTGATCGGTGTCAATGAACGGTGAACAATGATCAGCGAATAGTGATCAAAAAGGCCGGAAAGATTGACGAGATCCGGATACATTTTTGCATTAATTTTCTATAATTAAACAGGATACAGATGTGGAATTATATTTAATTCAATCGCTTAAAGGCCGAGTTGTCAAACATATAATATACAGGATAAACACTTTTTGGTTTATCTGTGGATAAAAACCTAAAGGATAGGTCTGAATAGAATGAAATACACATCAGAATTCGATAACACCAGTGGCATCTGTACAGTCCGCGTTACGGGAGAGTATCGTCGACCTGATGATAGTGATAAACTGAAACACTTTGCCATTGACTTTTTCATGGAGCACGGATGCCGTTTGTTTCTGTTTGATATGACGCAAACGCGGGTTATCAGCGGGACGATGCCTACCTTCAACGCTGCAAATCCTCCTGACGAGCTCGCTCAGTCACTTAGAAAGATTAAAACTGCATTTGTGCGTCGAGAACTCGATGAAGACGACCGTTTTTTTGAAAACGTTGCCGTTAATCGAGGATTCCCGCTGCGTGCGTTCGATTCTTTCGATAAAGCTGTTGAATGGTTAAAACAATGTAAATAACGGCGCCTTACTATGCCTTATTAGGGATATGAGAGAAAATGGATTGCTTCAAGCAGGCGTTGCGTCTTTGAATTATTTTTCAGAGCTGTAATGAAAAAGTTTGTGTGTATTCTTCTGTCACTCCTGGCAATGTTGTTTATAATGCAAATTAAAGAACGTTGTCTATCGAAAATTTAATAATTAACTTTCAGTCGTTTTACAGTAAAAAACAAATAATGTACTTTGATTGGCGTATGGCATTTTCATAATTTTTTAAATTATTTTGATCTTTTGTCAATAGAATATTATGATTCACGGATGCATTGGCCCTAATAATCCGGTCAAACGGATCGCGAGTCCAGGAAAGAGCCAAAGAGCCTGTTGTTCTTTTTTGGGAGGAATTGTGACGGAACCGCACCCTAAAACTCTACAATCCCCTTGACATTCATTCGCAAGTTTGATAATTTTACAAGAACGGAATGATCAATCGCAATAAATTTAATGTTATCAATTCATTATATCAGTCCTTGCGTTTTTCAGGGAATATATTTATATCGATGAATATGCAGAATAATTTTAAAATGGCGGAGCCTTAAAATGAATCAAAAGAATAACAAAAAATATCCAAAGGCGAAAATCGGTTCATACGAATTGAAAAGGATTTGTTCAATAGTAGTGTATGGAATGATCGTTTTTACAGCTTTATCGGCACCGGCCGTTTTTTCGCAGGAAACACTTGAATTGGACACGGACCTCACGGTCCGGGAAATCCAGCCGGGCGCCTATCTCGTGACCCACACTTTTCCATGGCCGGCTAACTCGTTGTTGGCGGAACTCGGGGACAGCACGTGGCTTCTGGTGGATACGCCGTGGACCAACCAGGCCTCGGAAAAATTATATGATTGGATCAGCGAACGGGGTGAGTTAAAGGCAGTGATCAACACCCATCACCACCGGGATAATCTGGGCGGTAACGGTTTTTTTATCGCAAAAAGCGTTTCGGTTTATGGATCGGATCTGACGGTCGAATTATTGAAAAAGCATATCAAAGAAGGTGATCCGACTCTGGAAAACGATTCGGAAAGATACGAATCCTACTTTAAAGTGTTTCGTGAAACGCCGCTTGTGCCTCCGAATTTTTCCTTTCCTCTCAAAGAAGGACTGTGGCTGGATTTCGGCCGAAAAGCCGAGATTTATTTTCCCGGCGCCGGTCATACGGCCGATAATGTGGTGGTTTATTTACCGGACCGTCGTATTTTATTCGGCGGCTGTCTGGTACGAGCCGCCGGCAGCACCACGCTGGGGTATACGGGTGCCGCGGATTTGGCGGCCTGGCCCGGATCGCTGCGAAAATTGCTGGAGAGATACCCGGAATGTCAAACGGTTATTCCGGGCCACGGACAGCCCGGGGATAAATTACTTTTTGAGCATACTTTGCATCTGCTCGAAAACTTCGGAAACTAAACCCTGACAGTGAGATATTTATTTGCTTTTAAAGGGAAAATTTTTTAAGTTATCCAGTTGAAAAAAATTACATGACTTGAATGGCCTGTTCGAAAATCCCCTTGTTTGTTCAATAAGTAAAATCACTGACTGAAAGGAAAATGATGTTCAGATTATGGATTATTCTCCACAGTTTTTTATTTTTAGCAAGTTTTTTGTACGGACAATCTCCGTCCTTTGACACTTTTATCAATCCTATTATTCCCGGTGACCATCCTGATCCTACCTTAACAAAAATAGGCAGGTATTTTTATACATCCGGTTCTTCGTTTAATCCCACGCCGAAAATTTACCGTTCCACCGATCTGGTGCATTGGCAGGTCATCGCCCAGCCGGTTTCGGCTTCCTGGTCTCAATACGGGGACAACCCCGGCGGCGGTATTTGGGGCGGACATATGATTTTTTATAATGGTCGATACTGGCACTATTTGGGAAGAGGCGGCGGAAGAATGTATTTCGTGACGGCTGATTCACCCGAAGGTCCTTGGAGTGTGCCAACCAGCGTTAACGTACCCGCTGGCATGTCCGGTTTGGGTGTCGATAATTCCGTCTTTATCGACGAAGAAACCGGAAAATGGTATTTGCTCACCAAGGCCGGGCAGCAAAATAATCATATCGTGGAATTGGGAGAAAACGGCCAGCCGACCGGCGTTGTACTCGATTTGACCTGGCTGAATCCCAATTCGCAAGGGAATCCTTACGGCTGGGCGGAAGGTCCGGTGATGTGGAAGTACAAGGGCTATTATTATTACAGTTTTGCGGAACACCTGGTCGGCAGACAATACGTGATGCGCAGTGAAACGTTAACGTCTGAAAAGTCGGCCTGGACGATTGTGGGAACAAATATGTTTACCGGTCCCACCGGCAACTATAACAGACCGAATCATATCTCGCCGGTTGTTATGCTTGATGACGGTACAAGCTGGTGTGTCGCGCATAGTTATCACAGCAACGCCGGCTGGTATGCGCACGGACGCCAGGGCTTGCTCTGTCAGGTGACCTACAATAATCAGGATTTTCCCGTCATACAATATCCATCCAACAATGCCGCTCAGGCCCCCGCTCTTCCCAGCAGTGGTATCCCCTGGATGGTGCCCAAATCCGACAACTTTAATGTACAGGAACTGAAGCCCGAATGGTCGTTCCTGGGATATACACCCGACCGTACCTGGTCCCTGACCGAACGGGAGGGCTGGTTATATCTGGAGCCTTACGGCGGAAGAAACACCGTTATTCAAAATGACGGTGAGCACAGTTATTCTATCATCACACGGGTGGATTTCGAACCGGAATCCGCCTCGGAAAAAGCCGGATTATGGATCCTTAACGGGCCCGAAACGCACTATGCCAAGGTGTTCAGCACCGTCAATGCGGAAGGGAAAAAGGTGTTGGCGCTCAGCTTTGAGAATACACTATATGAAGCAGAAAATACCGTTGGTTCCATCGTTTGGTTGAAATTATTTCGGAATGAGCACAATATATCCGGATATTACAGCGCGGATGGAATCTACTGGACGATGATCGGTGAACCGGTCAATGCTGCGCCCATGGACAGGGAACAAACGCAGTTTAATGATTTCACCGGGAACCAGCAGGGGCTTTTTGTTGAGCGTAAACCGGCATGGTTCGATCTTTATATTTACCGCGATGCCTATTCGCCTATTATGGCTGAATGTCCGGCCAATCAATACGGTACATCTCAGAGATACTCCAGGCAGGGATATGTGCTGGATAATATCCATACGGATGATTGGGCGATGTATGCCGGAGTTGATTTCGGCAGCGCGGATTATCGAAAGACACCGGACTCGTTAAAAATTGTCGCATCCAGCACGGCATCAGGCAGCAGTGTTCAGGTATGGCTGGATTCTCTGGATACCGGTGAAAAGATCGCCGACTGTGCCATCGACAATACGGGCAGCTTGACGACATTTCAG
>JAFGEC010000513.1 GCA_016931775.1 Candidatus Zhuqueibacterota bacterium
ACGGCTGGTGAACATGCTGGTGATTTGCAATGAATTTTTCGGTGAGGCAAAAGACAATCTCGCCCAGGTTTATATGGCTCAAATTCATGTAAAACAAAAAGAATTGGAAGATTTACGGGAACGATTTTATTCCTACAGGCACGATAAAAAAGATCACGATTCCCAGCAAAAGTAAAAAACGTTAAAACATCACCCTGCCGTTTTTTTACTTGTTTTCAAGAGAAAAAAGGAGAAACAATGTATACGGAAGAGATAAAAAAGGCAAAGGAGCATTTTGCCGGTTTGGTACAGGAGCAACTCGAACGAATTGAAAGAATGAAGCAGCAGCAGGAATGGCAGAATTACAGTGTGCTGAAACCCATTGTCATTGGATTTTGCTGGGGTGACGGTATCGGTCCGATCATCAGTCAGGAAACACAGCGCGTGCTCGAGTATATGCTCAAGGACGAGATAAAAAGCGGAAAAGTCGTGTTCAAAACCATCGAAGGTCTGACCATCGAGAACCGTGTCAAACACAACAAGGCCATTCCCGAAGACGTGCTTGAGGAGTTAAAATCCTGTCATGTGGTACTCAAAGCGCCGACCACCACACCGGAAAAAGGCGGTCCCTGGCCCAATATCGAAAGCGCCAACGTAGCCATGCGCCGGGAACTGGACCTTTTTGCCAACGTCCGGCCAGTCAAGGTCCCTGCCGAAGGAATTAACTGGACATTTTTCCGCGAAAACACCGAAGGAGCCTATATTTTGGGCAGCAAAGGCATTCAGGTGACCGACGATCTGGCGATGGACTTTAAAGTCATCACCAAACAGGGCGCCGAGCGGATTATACATATGGCATTCGAATACGCTCAAAAAAGCGGCCAAAAACACGTAACCGTGGTCACCAAAGCCAATGTGGTAAAAACCACGGACGGCCTGTTTCTGGAAACCGCCGAACGTGTATCCAAGGAATACCCGGAAGTGAAATGGGAAGGCTGGTATATCGATATCATGACGGCGAAACTGGTGGATCCGAAGCGGCGTACCCAGTTCAAGGTGCTGGTGCTGCCGAATCTATACGGCGATATTCTCACCGATGAAGCCGCTGAATTTCAGGGTGGCGTGGGAACGGCCGGCAGCGCCAATATCGGCAAACGTTACGCCATGTTCGAAGCCATTCACGGCTCCGCACCGCGAATGATAAAAGAAGGCCGCGGCCGATACGCCGATCCCAGCAGTTTGATCCGCGCCGCCGCCATGATGCTGGAGCATATCGGATTTGCACAAAAGGCCAAAAAACTTGAAATGGCACTGGAGGTATGCGGCCAGTACGAAAAGAAAAAGGTCATTACAGGAAGGGATAACGGCGTAAGCGGACGGGAATTCTGTGATTACCTGATGGAAACGGTACAGGACGCAGGCTTAGAAAAAAAATGGCAAAAATTCGTAGGATAATTTAAATATTTTTGGGAAAAATATGCAAGTTTCTCTGTTTATTCCGTGCCTCTCGGAACACATGTTTGCTGAATCGGCTATGTCGATGGTCAAGGTATTGAAACATATAGGGGCGGATATTGTCTATGTGGACGATCAAACGTGCTGCGGTCAGCCGGCATTTAATTCCGGATACCGGAAAGAGATCGTGCCCATCGCTGAACGTTTTATTAAACTTTTCGAGAACAAGGGCTATGTTGTGGCGCCTTCGGGTTCGTGCACGGCCATGGTTCGGATTTTTTACCATCAACTGGATATTTGCTCCGAGCTTAAACCGGCTCTCAAGGATTTGTGCGGCAGAATATACGAGTTCACCGAATTTTTAGTGGATGTGGCCGGCAAATCCGGTTTGGGAGGATCGTTCAAACACAAGGTGACTTACCACGATTCCTGCCACCTGGCACGGGAACTGGGTGTACGGGAACAACCCAGAAAGCTTATTCGTGGAATTGCCGACATAAACTTTGTCGAAATGGAAAAACCGGACACGTGCTGCGGGTTTGGCGGTACGTTTTCATACAAGTTTAAAGACATGTCTCTGGCCATGGTTGAAAGAAAATGCCGTTATATCGAAGAAAGCGGCGCCGAATACGTCATCGGCGCCGACTCGAGTTGTTTAATGAACATCGAAGGATTTCTGCGAAAAAACGGTTATCGCGCAAAAGCGATGCACATTGCCGATCTATTGGCGAAGAGCTTGAATTTGTAAAGATCGCGAGGTAAAACATGCAACTCACACCCCGGCAGGAAAAAAAATACATCCGCAAAGCCTTAAAGGACGACCGGTTACGTTCATCCGTCGATAAAGCAACTCAAACCTCCCTGCAGAAACGGCAGGATAAGGTGAATCAAATCCCCTATTGGGAGGAACTGCGCTACCGCGCCAATGCCATCAAACGGGACGTGATGGAGCATTTGGACCGGTATCTGGAACAATTCGAAGAGAACTGCTTACAAAACGGCATAACCGTGCACTGGGCTCACGATGCGGCACAGGCACGTTCCATCGTACGTGAACTGGTGAAAAAAAACGGCGTTAAAACCATTGTTAAATCCAAATCATTGACCACTGAAGAAATACACCTGAACAAGGACCTGGAAAAAACCGGCACAGAGGTGTTAGAGACGGATCTGGGCGAATTTATCGTCCAGTTGCTGGATCAAATCCCTTCACACCTGACCGCCCCGGCGTTGCATCTGAACCGTAAGGATATCGGCCGTATTTTTCAAAAAAAGCTGGGCGTAGACTATACCGAAGATCCCAATGAACTGCTCGCCATTGCCCGCAAGACCTTGCGGGAAAAATTCTTAAACGCGGACATGGGAATATCCGGCGTCAATTTCGCCCTGGCGGATCCGGGTTGTCTGTGCATCATTGAAAACGAGGCCAACGCCCGTCTTACCACAAGTCTGCCGAAAATACACGTTGCGGTTATGGGAATAGAAAAACTGCTGCCGGGATTTAACGAGCTGGCGACCTTTTTAAAGCTTCTGCCGGCCAGCGCCACGGGCCAGTTGGCTTCGGTATACGTGGACATTGTCGGTGCACCCGCCTTTCGGCAATTCGGCGAAGGTGCCGAACAGGTGCACGTTATTTTACTGGATAACGGACGCTCGAAGATACTGGCCGATCCGCAGCTGCGCGAAACCCTGTTCTGTATCCGCTGTGCCGCGTGTCTTAATGTCTGCCCGATCTATCAGCAGGTGGGCGGCCATGCCTATGGCTGGGTATATATGGGACCCATCGGTATCACATTGATTCCCCAGTACCTGGGAGAATCCGAGGGCCGATATGCACCGTTTATGTCCAGCCTGTGCGGCGCGTGCGGAGAAATTTGTCCGGTAAGAATCCACCTGCCGCACCATATGCTCAAACTGCGCAACCGTGTGGTGGAATCCGGCCACTCCATGTTCATTGAAAAACCGGTTATAAAAATGTGGGCGTTCCTGGCCAAAAGACCCGGACTTTACCGCTTTGCCACCTGGTTTCCGGCCCAGTTTCAGAAACTTTTACCTAAAAAAATGGCGTTTCCGGCTCCGGGATATTTTAAAAAACGTGCTCTGGGCCGTTTTGACCCATTGGGATTTCGAAAACGTTATAAAAAATGGCTTCAAAAATCGGAGGGAAAATGAATTCCAGTCGAGATAAAATCCTAACCGCCGTTCGGGAGGCGATCCGGATCCCTTCGCAATTGCAGGAACCACCGGCGGATTTGGAGAAACAATTTCAGAAAAAACGAACCCTGGAGAAACCTGCTGATCTGAAAGCCCGGTTTATTCAAGAGAGCGAAAAGGTTTCGGCGGAATGTACGGCGATCAAGACCAAAGAATTAACCTCAAAAATTTCCAAAGTGCTGGAAAACGGCGGAATCGGATCACTGGCGGTGGCGGGTAACGTATTGCAGGATCAGCTGACCGACCTGGGAAAACGGCAAAATTTAAAACTTGTTAACGCTTCCGGACTTGATTCGACAGCCCGCCGTGAGCAGATGGCAACCGTATCAGCCGGTCTGGTCTTGGCGCAATACGGTGTGGCGGACATCGGATCGCTGGTTGTTGTTTTCTCGGAAAGCGGCAGCATTATGCCCTGGTACCTGCCCGAAACCGTCATCGCAGTCGTGCGCGCAGATTTTATTGTCGCTGATTTGTTCGAACTTTTTGATAAAGTCCCCGCGCAAAAGCTGAAAAACGCCATGCTTGTAACAGGGCCCAGCCGGACAGCCGATATCGAAAAAATACTCATCCTGGGTGCCCACGGACCGAAAAGATTGATTATTTTCATTCTGGAGGACTAGAATGCGGAAACAGTACGCCGATCCCTTTGGCGCACGAAAAAAATTTGAAACGGGTTCCGGACCCGCTTTTTTATATCATCTTGCTCAACTGGAAAAGTCGGGATTTCCAATTACTTCATTGCCTTATAGTATACGAATTGTGCTGGAATCCGTGTTGCGCAACTGTGACGGTCGCCTCATAACAAAAGAAAATGTGACAAATCTGGCAAAACCGGACAGTCCGGCAGCAGAGTGTCCTTTTTTACCGGCTCGGGTGTTATTGCAGGATTTTACCGGTGTACCGGCACTTGTGGATTTGGCGGCCATGCGGTCTGCCATACACAGACTGGGCGGAGCTCCAAAAAAAATCGAGCCACTGATTCCCTGCGATCTGGTGATCGATCATTCGATCCAGGTTGATGTGTCGGGGGTGCCTGATGCCCTTGTTCAAAACATGAATATTGAATTCGACAGAAACCGGGAACGGTATGAATTCTTAAAATGGGGCCAAAACGCGTTTAAAAAGTTCCGGATTATCCCGCCGGGTGTGGGCATTATCCATCAGGTCAACCTGGAGTACCTGGCCCGCGGTGTTTATTGTAAACCTATGGGTGATTTGCAGGTGGTCTATCCCGACAGTCTCGTGGGCACCGATTCACACACCACCATGATCAACGGACTGGGCATTGTGGGGTGGGGTGTCGGTGGAATCGAAGCCGAGGCGGTTTTGCTGGGTCAGCCCATCTTTATGCTGACGCCCCAGGTGGTGGGGTTCAAACTGTCGGGTGAATTACCGCAGGGAGCCACTGCAACGGATCTGGCCCTTCGGGTTGTGGAATTATTGCGTCAAAAAGGCGTGGTGGGAAAATTTGTGGAATTTTATGGTCCCGGCGTCAACAATATGAGTCTGCCGGACCGGGCCACGATCGCCAATATGGCACCGGAATACGGCGCGACCATGGGATTTTTCCCCATAGACAATCAGAGTTTGATCTATCTGCGCCAAACCGGACGTGATCCTTTGCATGTAAAGCTGGTGGAAAGATATTTTAAAGAGCAGGCATTATTCCGCACCGAAAATTCTCCGGTTCCCGTTTATTCCGACACCATTGAATGTGATTTAGGCGGCATTGAACCGAGTGTTGCGGGCCCCAAACGGCCGCAGGACAGGATACCGGTGAGCGGCTTGAAAAAATCATTTAATCGGGCCCTGACCGAACCATTTGCTAAACGCGGTTTTCAACTGAATCCGGACAAACTCCAGGTAAAATCTTCCGTTCAGTTGGATGACCTAAATACAAATTTAAAACACGGTTCTGTCGTCATCGCCTCCATTACCAGTTGCACGAATACCAGCAACCCCTCGGTTCTCATTGCCGCCGGTCTGCTGGCCAAAAAAGCGGTGGAAAAAGGACTCGCTGTGGCTCCGACGGTTAAAACCAGTTTGGCCCCGGGCTCGCGTGTGGTCAGCAAATATTTGAGTGAGAGTGGTTTGGGTTTTTATCTGGAGCAGCTGGGATTTTATACCGTGGGATATGGCTGTACGGTTTGTATCGGTAACAGCGGGCCGCTTCCCGGACCGGTGGTTGACGCCATCGAACGCGAAAAAATTGTCGCCGCCGCGGTGCTCAGCGGTAACAGAAACTTTGAGGGCCGTGTGAGTCCCCACACCAAAGCCAATTATCTTGCCTCGCCACCGCTTGTGGTCGCATTTGCCATTGCAGGCACAGTGGATATCGATTTGACAACGGATGCGCTGGGCACCGGCAAAGACGGACAACCGGTGTTTCTTTCGGATATTTGGCCGTCTCGCTCGGAGATTTTTGCTTATCTTCAAAAAGCGACCCGGCCCGAATTTTTTACCAATGCTTACAAGGACGTCAACATTTACAATCCGCGCTGGAGTGAACTGAAAACAGTGGAAGGCGAATTATACCGCTGGCAGGAGACGTCGACTTATATACAGGAACCGCCGTTTTTCACAGATCTGCACGCCGAAGAACCGCAAATTTTACCCATTAACTCTGCGCGTGTTCTGGTGATGCTGGGTGACTCGGTCACCACCGATCATATATCCCCGGCCGGCACCATCCCCGGCTCAAGTCCTGCTGCGCAATACCTGCGTGAACGCGGCATAACGGACAAAGAGTTTAACACTTACGGCTCGCGTCGCGGCAATGACCAGATCATGGTGCGCGGCACTTTCGGCAACATTCGGCTAAAAAATCTTCTGGTGCCCGGTATGGAAGGCGACCGCACTCTGTTACTGCCTGACGGCAAGGAAATGGCCATTTACGATGCTTCGGTCATCTATAAGGAAAGGTCAATTCCTTTAATCGTACTGGCCGGAAAAGAGTACGGAACGGGCAGCTCGAGAGACTGGGCGGCCAAAGGTACCAATTTGCTGGGGATAAAAGCCGTGATAGCCGAAAGTTTCGAGCGCATTCACCGCAGCAATCTGATCGGTATGGGTGTGTTGCCGCTTGAATTTATCCCGGGTGAATCCGTTAAAACACTGGATTTGACGGGACGGGAAACATATTCAGTGAAAACAGATAACGGCCTGAAGCCCGGCCAGGAGATTGTTGTGTCGGCCGGAAGAGATAATGGACAGAAGGTCGAATTTAAAGTCAAATGCCGTCTGGACACACCGGTCGAGATCAGCTATTATCGAAATGGCGGGATTTTGCATGCGGTATTGAGGCAAATGTTACGGGGGTAAAGTGAGCTCCAGGTGGTCAAATATATCCTAAAAGCACCATTCCGCTTTCAAAGAAAAACAGACGCTAGCATTCTCAGTAATTAATAAACCGTGATCATCCATCGGATCCTTCACCATCCCTATGATCATAAGCGATGAATGACTGTTATTTATTCCGATTTCATATCTTCAGAAAGTCACGAAGGATTTTCTAAAGATGGACTCCCACTTCCCGAAAGTCCACTTTCACTTCCGGGAGGTACCAAAGCACTTCCCGAAAGTCCTTGTCCACTTCCGGGAGGTCTCAAAGCAGTTACCGGAAGTGAAAGCAGAAAAATATTTCATTTCTAAAAAAAATTTTCTAAATTCATCTTATTCCATATATCTATTTACAAGGGCAAAAAAATGACTGCTATAGAAATCGAGGGTTTATACAGAATTATCTCCCTGATCCCGTTACGAAGAACCGTGGGGGTCTGGTTCGATAAAGTTCCAATGGATGAGCTGCCGCTTTTTAATTCAATCGACCGTGTCATTCATGAAAACGGAGCATTTTCACCCGGATCGGTTGAAAATGTCGAACGGCCCTGGTATATGCATCCGTATCAGGACGATAATCTGATTGTGCTGCACGGTATCAGATATGTGGATATTTACACACCGCAACATGGTCGAATCGAAAGCTTTGAGGTTCACCCCTCAAAAATATTACACAACGGTGAAATTTTGTTCGACGGCCCATGTATGCTGGTATGGCCGCGTGGTGTTTTTCACCGAATCATCAGCAGTGATACACTCGGTTCGGCCTCAATAAATTTTGCCATCCATTACAGCGGTTTTAATATCAAATCCAATTTTAATGTTTATGATGTCGATACGAACACCGGTGAATACAATGTCATCCGTGAAGGATTTCTGGATCAGCCTGAGGGAGGCGAGTGAAAAAACGTCTCTATATTGTACGGCATGCCAAATCCAGCTGGGATAATCCGGATCTGGATGACTTTGACCGGCCGTTGAACGAAAGGGGAAAAAAAGACGCAACGTTTATGGGGAAAAAATTGGCGGAGCAACACGTTCACCCGGATATCATTGTATCCAGTCCCGCAAAACGGGCGATAAAAACAGCAAAATTGCTGGGCAAACAACTCGACTACCCGCAAAAGGCAATCAAAAAAGTAAAAGAAATCTATGAAGCAGGGACTCAAACACTGGTGAAAGTCCTGAAACAAATTGACGATTCGTATCACAAAGTTTTGCTGATCGGACACAATCCCGGCCTGTCCGATCTGGCCAATTATCTCTGCGGTCATCCTGTCGAAAATATACCGACGACCGGAATTTATATTGTTGATTTTGATATTGATTCATGGCAGGATATATCACAAAATGGTACATTTGCGGGATTTGAATATCCGAAAAAATATTCCTGATCATTTCATACTTGAATAGGTACGTACGTGCAGCCGATCTAACAAAATCGGTCCTTGATAAACGAAACAAATACCGTATTTCCCGGACTTTAATGAGGAAAAGCGTTTCCACAACCACTTGTACCGTATAACAGGCGGTGCTGAAAATTTTACACGGCAGGATATCCCCGGTTACCCGCAGTTTACCTGGGATGGAATCAAATGAACATTCAAATACAACTGGATTAAAGGAATTTTACTATGAAAGTCAATATCAATCTGGATAATATCGATTCAATTTTCTCTCAAAAACTGGATGCGGCAAAAACGGCCCGGGCAAAAACACTGTTCCTCAAGCGATTGTCGGAATCAGCACACCGGTTTTACAGCGGAAAAATGCAAACGATCCCCAAAGCGGGCGTGTTCGGGTTTAACTGGTTCAATGTGTGGTATACCCCGGGTGTATCAAGGGTTTCCACCATGATACGCGGTGAAAACGAAACATCTTACGAGTTGACCAATCGTGGTAACTTTGTTGCGGTGGTCAGCGATTCGACCCGCGTGCTGGGCGACGGCGACTGTACACCTCCGGGAGGTCTGGGTGTTATGGAGGGCAAGGCATTCCTCATGAAATATCTGGGCGGTATCGATGCCACGGCATTGTGCATCGACAGCCGCAATAAAGACGGTGAGCATGACCCGGACAAAATAATCGAGTTTGTCAAAATGCTGCAGCCCAGTTTCGCCGCCGTCAATTTAGAGGATATATCACAGCCCAATTGCTACAAGGTGCTGGATACCCTGCGGGAGGAATGCGAGATTCCCGTATGGCACGATGATGCTCAGGGGACGGCCTGCGTTACGTTGGCCGGGTTGATCAATGCCCTCCAAATCGTAGACAAGGGCATTTCCAAGGTTAGAATCGTCATGCTGGGCGCCGGTGCTTCCAACACGACCATCGCACGGATTATACTGGCGGCCGGTGGGGATCCAGCCCAAATGGTCATGTTTGACACCAAGGGCTCGCTGAACCGAAATCGCCAGGACATACAGGCGGATCCGAGGTTTTACCGCAAATGGGAACTGTGCCTGCAGACCAATCCGTCTGCAATTCAAACGATCGAACAGGCACTGACCGGAGCGGATGTGCTCATCGCACTATCAAAGCAGGGACCGGACACAGTCAAACCGGCCTGGATAACCTCCATGGCAGAAAAACCCATTGTCTTTGTCTGCGCCAATCCGGTTCCGGAAATTTATCCCCATGCGGCTAAACAGGCCGGGGCGTATATTGTGGCCACCGGACGCGGCGATTTTCCCAATCAGGTCAACAATTCGTTGGGATTTCCCGGCATTCTCAAAGGCGCGCTTTTGGTGCGGGCGAAAAAAATCAGCGACCAGATGACCATAACGGCGGCCGTCTCACTGGCCCGCTACGCTGAAAACCGCGGTATCCATCCGGATAACATAATCGCCAAAATGGACGAAACAGGCGTTTTTGCCCACGAAGCCTCGGATGTGGCCATGCAGGCCATTAAAGAGGGACTCGCCGGTAAGAAAATAACCCGGGAAGCCGCTTTTATTAAAGCCGAAAAGGATATTCAGCACGCCAGAGGGATGGTGGAAACGTTGATTAGGGAAAAATTCATACGGCAACCGCCCCAGGAAATGCTTCAAGAAGCCCTGGAATGGGCACTGGAGCAGGTCGGGCAGGATTGATAAATCAGTGCGGCGCCTGTAAACGAACGATGTGGTCCGGTATAATTCACTATTGACAAATGAATAACAGTTTATTACCAACACGATCCGCTTATTGGAATCGACTGTTGTCGATTAAATTCAGTGTTGTGTTTTCAAAA
Source organism: Candidatus Zhuqueibacterota bacterium (assembly GCA_016931775.1). Lineage (GTDB taxonomy): Bacteria > Zhuqueibacterota > Zhuqueibacteria > Residuimicrobiales > JAFGEC01 > JAFGEC01. Next base: position 10,220 of record JAFGEC010000513.1, read on the forward strand.
GGCGGGCTTGAATAGTTCGTCTTTTAATGCCATCATGAACTTTTCGTTGTGGATGCAGCAAGTCGGCGGATAGATTCTGCATTGGAATATGCCTTTCCCAAATCCTCGTCCGGGACGCTAAAATTTGTGAAAACATAAAACTGTCCCGTTAAAACTTTTTTTGTCCTGCAAGCGAGGGATTTCAGCAAAACATCAATCTGTTCAGTGCTGAAATGCTCAAATTTGACCAGCAACAGTCCACCGGGGGTCAATTTTTCCAGGCAGGTCCTCACCAACTGTGTTTGATTTTTAACCAGATGAAGCACATCGATCAATAAAATCAGATCGAATCCGCTCTCCAGGATATCATCAATCGAGTTGATCAGGCAGATCCGGATATTTGTCAGACCGCGTTTGGCGGCATTTTTCTTCACTGCATCCAGCATAAGCGGACTGATATCGGCCGCCAGAACCGAACCGGAATTTTTTATAAACTCTGCCGCCTCCACACTGTAGCTGCCGATGCCGCTGCCGTAATCCAGAATATGGATTCTGTTTTTGATATCGACTTTTTCCAGCAGTTGCCGGATTTGTTTTGAATTGTTTTTGAGACTGAGCACGATTTTCATCATATAAAATGCAGCTTTCGGCATCGTTTGATTGCGGGCAACTCTGTTTTTCATGGTTTTTTTCATAATGACAGCGGATAAAGCAAAGATAAAAATCAAACCGCTCATAATAATTATCACATTCATTTTTTCCTCCTATAGAAAATCTGTTATTTGATATGATATATAAACAGTCATTTTATATGACGTATTAATTGGATAAATATTTTGCAAATCCCGGGAAAATATTCAGCAGTATTCCGTGGTTTTATTTTTATGAACGGCTCCGGCTAATAACAAGGAAAGCTACGTTTTCCATCCGCATCGCAGTCTTGCATAATAGCACCAAAATTACGCATAAAGTCAGATTATTCGTATGTGCAAACAAAAAGCGAAATGTCATGCCCGAGGAGTCGGGCATCCAGTCGTCATTAGCGATGCCAGACCTCACAATATGATCGTATACGAACATGTATAATTTGTTTAAAAACAAAATTTTAGGTAATTCGCATTCGCAAATAATCCTGTTAATGATATTTCCGTATGAAACTGGATGCCCGCTTCCCAGGCTGTTGCAGATTGCCGTCTAATTGTCACACCCGAGAAGGCGGGTGTCCAGCCGTGCACAATTTAATTATAAAGAGCCGGATTTTTGGCTGCAACGTTTCTAAATGAGTGCTTTATACGAAAAAATCATGAAAAAAAGATTTATATTATTCATATCCAGTCGATTGTTGATCCGGTCTAATAAATTTAATATATTATAAACAAATACTTATGCTATTTATTTATATTACAAAATTCATAAATTACAAAAAGTGACCTTGACAATTCTCCATAATTCCAGTTGTAATATTTTGTATATGTGCCGTATCAAGATATCTATCTATGGCCCAGTAAGGAAAATTAATTGAATATCTTATTTAAACACTCAATTAAGTTGACGCCAATGCGCACTGCGAGATCAGTAGCCCAAAACAAGAATTAGGTTATATAATGTCAATACTTTAACAACACATAATAATATTTTTAACCCCGCCGGCGGCTTGTTTTGAAGCATTAAGATCCGCTTTGCACACGATATAGAAAACCTGGCCTTGATAATTGAACGTTTCCCGCTTATCCCAAGTTTCGGTAAATTTGATCCCTGGTGTGAAGGTTTGCACATCCACCTGGACATAATCCTGGAAAATGGTTATTTCGTGAGCCAACACATCTTTTACGGAAGTGAGTGCAGCCGTTCCAAAACCTGCATCTACCAACGCGTCAAGTAATTTTTGCACATTGTGCGGCTCCGCTTCTATTAAAATGTCCAAATCAAAAGTCGCACGCGGGACACCATATAATCCCCGATGCGATCCCGCCGATGACTACATACTTTACCTTATGTTGATTTAACGACGCGAATACGTCCTTTAACCGGTTGAGCATTCTTTTGCTCCACGATTCGTGGATTTGTGGTGAGGATCAAATCCGTGAACCAACAAAGTAAATCCATTCGTTCCTCAATTGACAAGCTTTGAAACCACCGGGCTTTTCCTTCAGTTGTTTCGTTTTGTCAATCATGGCTTATTGTACCGCCCAATTCCGGCATACCAGTGCACCATTTTTATTTATAAATTTATCATGTTTTATATTATAACAGTCGCAAGTAAATTTTTACATGAATTGAAGTTTATAAACTCCTGAAAACTGTCCTCCACCATTGACACCAGTTCATCGTATTAAACCGTTCCTTTTAAGGACGCAGAGCGTCCGGGAACCGGGTGTCCACGCCCCATTTTGGAAATGTGAATAATCACCTGCCATCCCTCCTCGAGCGTGGACACCAGAATAACCATTGACACCAGCTCATCGTATTAAACCGTTCCTTTTGAGGACGCAGAGCGTCCGGGAACCGGGTGTCCACGCCCCATTTTGGAAATGTGAATAATCACCTGCCATCCCTCCTCGAGCGTGGACCCAGAATTAGATCCCGTCAATAACCACATGCCTTATGATGGATTCTATGCGAAAACAATCAGAAATATGGACCTGTGTTGCTTATATCCTGTTTATCCCGTTGATTGTCAAAAACATAATTGATCATAGCACTCATTCAGGTTGATGCCACTGTGCAATTCGCCATTTTACCTCGTGCCGGTAACGCAACTTGTACCGCACGATTCCGTACACTATTTGTATGAATCCGTACTGTTACAAATTCAACAGATGTTCGATGAACGGTAAGCTTTTTTATTTTACCTGGTAATTTACGCAATAAAAACAATTACTTATATCACAACTGTTTTCAATGATTTTTCAAGGCGTCTTTGGCGCAAATTTTGCATTAAACCGACCTGTGATATTCATCTAACCATCGTTTTTTATACGATCAAATTCAAAATGCCGGGCTAATAAAAATTTTAAACAAGAAAAGCAAGAGTCATGATAAAACACAATTTCAAACTGACGATCCGCCAGCTGGCAAAAAATAAATCCCATTCCTTCCTGGGCATCGCCGGTTTCGCATTCGGGTTTGCGCTGTGCCTGGTGATTGCCCTTTTTATTCACCACGAACTGAACATGGACACCTGTTTTAAAAATTATAAACGTATCTATAGATTGGCCAATGATAAAACTTATTCCGTTTATATGGCTTATAAGGACAAGGATATTTATCTTGAAAATTATCCTGAATTTGAAAAAATTTGTCCCGTGGAGTCTCATGCCGGATGGGCGCGTCCGGTATATACCGGGGAAAAGTCCGTCTATATTCAAAACAGCATAACCACGGACAGCACTTTTTTCGAGGTCTTTTCCATCCCTATTGTAAAAAGCACCTCAAAAAATCCCTTGGCCCATCCGGGCTCGGCTGTGATTACGGAATCCTGCGCTGATTTACTTTTCGGCGGCAGGGATCCATTAGGTAAAGAGATTATATTTGACAATGATAAACCCTTGATCGTCAGCGCGGTGATCCGGGATTTCCCCGAAAATGCCAGCATAAACGCGGATATCCTCCTGAGCACGGAAAACGAATCCATCCGGGCCAGCCACACAGGCGACGGCAAAGGCGGGTGGAACTATGCGGTCAATTTTTACGCCTTGTTATACGAATCCGCTTCTCCGGAACAGTTGGCAAAAAAAATGAACGATACGTTGGAGCATCTAGGGGCCGTTATTCAGCATGTCCGTTTGCAGCGGCTCGGCCAAATATATCTCGGCCGGCCACTCGAGGGGAATGACAATAAAAAGGGTAATCCGGGAATGATTATATTATTCGGCGCCATCGGTCTGTTAATCCTGGTCCTTTCCATCATCAATCATATCAATTTTATTCTGTCATTACATCTTAAAAAACTAAAGGAGATCGGCATCAAAAAGACCAGCGGCGCGGGATTCACGCAGCTTTTGACTCATTTCTTTGTGGAAATCGCTGTCTGGATTTTCCTGTCACTGGTACTGGCCCTGGTTTTCGTTCAAATCGCTTTGCCCTATGCCGATTTTCTATTCGACCGTTCGCTGCACTTTGCGACAATTTTTTCAGTACCCTTTTGTATTTATATGGCGTTATCTCTGTTGATCGTTCTGTTTATCTCCGGTATGGCATATATATATCTGCTGTCGAAATTTAATTACAGAAGTTATCTCAGCGGACAATTACCGGTCGTCAGAAAACATCAGGCAAAAAGAGTGATGACCGTATTTCAGTTTGCCGTCTCCATCATCCTGCTTGTCGGCGTATTCGGTATTGAAAAGCAAATCCGGTACGTAAAACACAGGGATATGGGTTTCAACAAAGACCATCTTTTGATGCTCAATCTTCCCTACAGGTACAAACACGGGCTGGCGCTCCAGTCTCAATTGGCGAATTTTTCGTCCATTTTGAGTACCAGTTTGAGCATGGGTAATCCCGGAAATATCATGTACGAGACAACGGCCGATGATGTGGACGGAAAGAGTTTTAAAATGAGTCGATTTGATGTGGACCGGTATTTTCTGGAGACATTTGAAATTCCGCTTCTGCAGGGCAGAACGTTTCTAAACGGAGAGGATGGCAATGTCTGTCTGATCAATGAAACAGCCATGAAAAATTACGGGTGGGAAAATCTCGAAGGGAAAAAATTTGATGAATTTCCGGTGGTCGGCGTTGTCAAAGATTTTCACGTCAGCTCCATGCGCAGTCCAATGGGGGCGGTAAGTCTTGTGTTGAATAGCAGTCGGCCATCGACACTCAATCTGCGAATACGTCCGGGAAATATCGGCGCAACAATGGATTTCATCAGAAAGGCCTGGTACGAGGTCTCGCCGCAGACGCCTTTTGTATACCAATTCTATGACGACTGGTACGATTCCCTGTACAGAAGCGAGGAACGCCTGGCATCCACCATCCGGCTGTTTGCCGGAATCGCCTTTCTGATCACGTGCCTCGGCCTGCTGGGACAGACGATTTTTATCTGTATCAATCGTACAAAAGAAATCGGTGTTCGCAAGGTCGTCGGCGCAACGGCGTCCTCGATCGTTTTATTGCTCACGAAACAGTACACCAGGTGGGTTCTCATCGCCAACCTGATCGCCTGGCCGGTCGCGTATATTGTATTGAAAGTTTGGCTGCAATTCTTTGCTTACCGAATCGATTTAACCGTCTGGCCGTTTTTACTTTCGGGAACGGCGGCGCTGGTCGTTGCGCTGTTCACCGTCAGCTGGCAAGCGATACGCGCGGCGACGGCGAATCCGGTGAACTGTTTGAGATATGAATGATGTTTACGAAATTCAATTTCACGACAAATGGAGTTGTTTATGCTTAAAAATTATTTGATCATGACCGTCAGGCATGTAAAGAAACAGATGATCTATTTCACAATAAACATCATCGGACTCGGGATCGGTCTCGGCGCCTGTTTTTTGTTGTTATTGTACGCCATAAACGAGTTCACATACGATTCATATCAACCTGAAGCCGATCAAACATACCGCATTCTGAGATTCGATCTGGAGAAAAAACAGTACGACGGCAAAACACCCTATCCGTTCGCCGGCTTGATCCGGCAGCAAATCCCCAGTGTCGAGACCGTATCGCAACTCTACAGACACGAGTTCAAATTTCAGTATGCAAATGAAGAGTTGTCGAACGAACATTACTGGTCGTTCACGGATTCCGATTTTTTCAAGATCTTTGACGTTCCGCTCAGCACAGGTCCGATTGACGAATGGGCCGATCCGTTTCAAATTTACATCAGCGAAAAGCTGGCCGCGTACTATTTCCCAGATAAAAATCCGGTTGGTGAAACGATTTCCATCGACGAGAACAATGTCAAAAAAACATTAAAAATCACCGGCACATTCAAATCCCTGCCTTCGAATACACATCTGAATATGGATGTGATTGCCCCGCTGTCTTTGGCGCTGCAACTTTATAAAGACCAGGAGTTCATGGGATTCAAATGGGCGGCTTTTGAATCCTGGGATCGGGATATTTTGCACACGTACGTTCATTTAAAAAAAGGAACAAACATTAAAAACGTTGCGGAACAGCTCAAACTCGTTGCACAAAATCATTTAGAAAATCCCGAAAATGTCGATTACAGTTTACAGCCCTTAAAAGCGATTCATCTCCATTCTGCCCATATCAATAACAACGGCGGACCACACGGCAATTTACAGCAAACATTATTGTTGATGGCTATTGCCGTATTGATACTCGTGGTGGCCGTGTTTAATTTTATATTATTGTCGACCGCCCAAAGCAATACACGGCTGAGAGAAATCGGAGTAAGAAAAGTGCTGGGCGCGCAAAAAAATCATATCCTGCGGCAAACGTTATCGGAATCTACGATGACCGCCGTCGCTTCGCTGCCGGTTGCGTTGTTCTTTGTGGAAGTGCTGCTGCCGGTATTCAATCATCTGGTGCAAAAAAACCTGGTTTTACTGGATTGGAAGAACTGGCTTTTCGCGCTGTGCGCCATCGGATTGACGGCCCTTGTTGGATTATTCTCCGGCGTCTACACGGCTTTTTATTTTGCCCGCGTTCAACCGAATCAAATCTTGAAAATCGCCGCATCGCCGTTCAACAGCAAGTCGATTTTACGACGCCTTCTCATTTCTGCGCAATTTGTCATTTTTATCGGTTTACTGATCTCGACGATGATTATTTTCAAGCAGTTTTTTTACATCCAGCACAAACACCTGGGTTACGATAGAGAGCACCTGTTGACCATTCCGCTCACCAGCAAGCAAACGGTCGCTGCATATCCGGCATTCAAAACACAACTCAAGTCCAGTCCGTACATTATCAATGTTTCCGGTGCGTCATATACACCGCCGACCGAAAGTTTTCTCTGGGCCAAACTCGGCAAGGACGGCAAGGGCGTCGAATTTATATTTATTGATTCGGACTATTTTGAAACCATGGATATTCGTGTGAAGGATGGCTCGGTCTTTTCGGATTCCAATCCGTCAGAACAAAACGGCATCGTGCTCACCGCGTCGGCCGTACCCTATCTGGAACTTGAACAACCGCTCGGCACCAATCCTTTCGGTATCGGTCCTATTACCGGCATTGTGGAGGATTTCCACATTCGGTCCCTTCACCGGGATATCCGGCCCGTTCTGTTTAAATTCGACAACAGCAAAATATCAACAGCCGTTGTCAGAATTCATCCGAATGCCGTCCCGGAAGCACTGCGTGACATCAAAGGAATCTGGCGCGATGTTTATCCCAACACGCCGTTTTCGTGCCAATTTGTGGATTTGGCTTTGGAACAGGCCTACCGGGCAGATGTACGATTCGGCAGACTCATCCGGTTGTTCACGTTTCTCGCCATCTTTATTGCATCCATGGGAATTTTCGGGCTTTCACTTTTCATGACCCTGCAAAAAACCAAAGAGATCGGCACGCGCAAAATCCTCGGCGCCTCGGTTCCCGGTATCTGGAAAATGCTGACCATTGACTTTACCAAATGGATACTTGTTGCCAATGTTATCGCATGGCCCGTGACATGGTACGCGATGAACAAATGGCTGCAGAATTTCGCCTATAAAATTGACTTGACCGTCTGGCCGTTTTTGCTGGCCGGCCTGTCGGCGCTGGCGATTTGTTTGTTGACCGTTAGCTGGCAGACCATCAAGGCGGCGACGGCCGATCCGGCGGAGGCGTTGAGATACGAATAATTATTTGGTCCGACACAAGTCGGCCACCTTATTCATCACATACCGAGGTTAAATATGAAACTAAAAGAAATCCTTCAAAAACTAGTCGATGACGGCAATCAAACTCTATTGCATGACGGACAAAAATTCTCCGGAGCCGGGGAGCTTTTAGCCGTTCTCCCGGAGCGAACGCTCGAAAGGCAGGTCCATCTGCAGCCCGGATTATACATCGCCGAATTGAGCGACAGGGGCTATCTTGGCAGTGTGTTGTATAAAATAGACAATAGACGGCCGAACAATTGAACCGGCCTTCCTCATAAAGTTATTGG
>JAFGEC010000062.1 GCA_016931775.1 Candidatus Zhuqueibacterota bacterium
AGTCGACCATCATAAATCGTCGGTGTTGAGTGTGTACCGGGATGACTTTCATTCCACTCTTTGGCGTAATTTTTCTTCCATAACTGCTTGCCGTTTATGTCAAAAGCAAATATTAAACCTTGTCCGTCAATCATCGTGGAAATGTAAACGATATTATCGGTAACAGCCGCAGATGAATGACCTGTACCCAATCCTTCCGCCGTCCAGAGTAATTGCGGACCCTCCGCCGGCCACTGTTGTAAAAGATTTTTTTCTGTGTAAATTCCCGTTCTTTCCGGTCCTCTCCATTGACTGGATACACCTGCGAATGCCGAAACGGCACAGAGCAAAAATATCATAAATAAATTCACTTTCATCCATACTCCTTTGATTTCTTTAATAATTGTTTGATAAGACGCAATATATTGTCTATTGTTCCGTCAAGTTTCAAATCAAGTCTGCACGGTCCTGCCTGCGTTAATAACGACGAACACGAGCACCTATAATCCGTTTTTCAATATATACCTAATAGTCTCCTATTTTCTAATATCAAAAACCTTTAACACTTTTCCATGTCGTATATACAACCGGCCGTCGCTGATAGCCGGATGGGCCCAATGCGGACCCTTTCCCTCTGTTATTTGAAATGAACAATCAACATGAAGACCCTTCGGAGTCGCTTTCGCTAATCCAAAGTGTCCGGATTTTTCATCATAAATATACAGATTGCCGGCGGCTGAGATAACCGGGCCTTTGTTATGCCACTGCGTCTCATAACGAACCTCGCCGGTTTTCCAGTCCAAACACACCCATTTGCCATCATTATTGCCGATCCAATTAGAGCCATAAATGTGGTCATCCAGAATGACCACGCCGCCGTGATGTGTATCAAGTATTTCGTCCGTCCACATGCGAGTGATTTGACCGCCGTCATCGGAAAGTTTGTATAAAGCACCACCGTCATCATAGCCACTGGTGGCGTAAATGGTCCCTTTATAATATACCGGCGAAACGGGATTGATATCCTTGGGTTTTTCCTGATACTCTTCAAAATCATCCCGCCAAAGAATCTCGCCGTTTTCCGCATTGATGCCGATCAGTGATTTTTCGATTATTGTAACGATGATTTGATGCTTTCCATGCTGAACAAGGATAGGCGAACAATAGTTGGCCTTTTGTCCCAGACTTTTTGTGGCCCAAACGGTTTTACCAGATAATTTATCAAGAGCGACCATAGTGGCCTTGGTGCCACCGGGTGTACAGACAACTTTATGATCCACGATTAACGGTGATTCCGCGATACCCCAGCGGTGAAAATCACCGCCATAATATTCAAAAACATCCTCGGCCCATATTTGTTTTCCTGACGGTGTTTCAAAACATGCCACTTTTCCCCTGCCGCTGATCACATAAACACGGTCACCGTCTACAGTCGGTGTTGTACGGGATTCCGGAAAGGATTGATTCCACGGCTCGCCGAAAACGGATTTCCATTTCAGCTCGCCATCGATTTCAAATGCAAAGAGTATCTCAACACTATCGACCTTGCCCGTCGTATACACCATACCCCCTGCAATCGAGGCGGATGAATAACCTTCACCCAATTTTTTATATTCCCACAACTGCACCGGCCCGTTCTTCGGCCATTGGCTCAATAAATTTGTTTCATTCGAAATACCATTGCGATACGGGCCGCGAAATTGAGGCCAGTCAGCAGCTGTGGTGATTGTCGAAATCGACAATCCCATGAAGAAAAGAAATTTGGAAATTTGTATCCGATTTTTAAAAACCATTTTTTGAACTCCTGATTTTATTTCGTTTATACGAATAAAATATAATTTAACAAATTAGCGGAGAATTTAAAACGTATTTTATCGATAGCCGGTAGTGTGCAGAAAAATACTACTTTTTTAACGCAAATAGAGCATTTTTTGATTGAATTTTCCTTGGCCGTCACCCTGCACCGACAGCATATAGATTCCACTGGTAACCTGTATACCGTGAAAATCATATCCATTCCAGTAAATTTTGTAACGGCCGGGAGACAAAAATCCGTCGTGGAGAGTGGCGACCAATCGGCCTAAATTATTGTAAACCGTCACGGATACATGACCGGATTTCAATATTTCAAATTCAATAGAAGTCGAACTGTTAAAGGGATTCGGATAGTTGGGATATAAACGAATCCCCGACGGCACTTTATTCCTATCCTGTTTCGAGACCGACACATCAGGACCCCCGTCTTTTGACATATAAGCGTCAATCCCCAGTGCGGCATATACAAAAGGCGAGTTCCAGTTGATACAAATCTCATTGGAAGCCCAACTGCCTTGGTCATCTACCCAGGATTTAGCCGGCAGGTCGGATGGATAAGTCACACTGGATTTATCCTGTTGACCGGGATTTGGACCTCCCGACAGCAATCCGGGAACCGGATCTTTGATTCCATCGGATCCGGACTGACGGTGATGAATGTGCAGAGGGGGTTTACTGCCGTTGCCGGTTAAAAAACAATAACCGACGGCGTTGCGGCCAAGCAGATAATCCATATTGTGAATGGCATCCCACAAAAACGTGCTGTCAGCGGATAGTTGAAAGGCGACCAGCAGGCCCATGGCCTGATTCGCAGCCACGGCATTGCTACCCCAGCCGAAATCATTTGTTGATTTTCCCATAACGATGTGATAGGCGGAATTTTCCACATCCAAACGTAGTTGTTGCGCCCAGTTAACCAAACGCCGGCGTAAAGCTTCCGTATCGACTGCTTCCGTAAGATCGTCAATGTGACATGCCAGCGAGTACAATCCAAGTGTTGCGACATTGGGCCATGAAGGAACGGAAGTACTCGAAGTGGTCAGAACGTCGACATTATTGAGAAAAGCGCCGGTTTTTGTCGTAATATACAGTTCAATCGCCGCCCAGTCGTATTCGTCGCCTGGATTTCTGTCGCCGTATTCGCCTGTACTCACATCGGGATTAAATTTTTCATTCATGCGGCTCTGGCTATATATGCTGTCCGGATAGCTGTTACCCCATTGCCAGGCGCGTATTGCGGCGTTGAGGCAGGAATCGGCCAGTCCCGGAAAAGTATCACTGTAGTTTTTTAAAATACGGCTGGCCTGTGCCATCACCGCGCAAAAATCGAATGTAGCCGTTGTGCTTTTCTGCACCACATAACGCCGGGCGGTTGCCTGGTGCGGCATGACAAAGCCCTGGAAATTGGTGCATGTGCATTTGTGGTAAACACCGCCATCGTTTGGATCCTGCATGGTCAGCATCCAGCGGATATTCCATAATGCTTCGTCCAGAATATCGGGAACGGAATTACCGCTTTCCGGGATATTTATTGCAAAGCGATCGCAATATTCCGGGAATTGCTCCCACGCCGCCAGTAACTGATAGGTGGAAATACCCGAATTGACAATATATTTGTTATAATCTCCGGCATCGTACCAACCCCGCGGACACGAGATAATCGTATCCTTGGGGCGTAACTCGGTCGCTGCGGATTCATGGACATACACCTTGTCATCCGGATGCCCCATTTTTCTTTTCCATTTTCCCGCATATTGTTCTTCCAGTTCGATGGACATTCGCTGGTAATAATAGCCCTTCAAAGCCGAACCGGCAGGACGCTGAAATACGTTGTGAGCGATATCAAAGGGGTATGAATAGCCGGTTTCCGGCACCATTATCCGGAATACACCGATATCTTTAAAATTTGTAAAATCCGCAATACTGACCATTTCTTCGGAATGGGGCCAGAGTTTGGGCTCACTCAGCTCACCGGTGTAGAGGGTATCAACCAGGTCAGTACTCATGACGTAAAACTCTTTTTGTACGGCATCGATGACCGCTGCCAGTTTGGGGCCATTGAGATAAAATCCGATTTGGTTGATGCGAATATTCTCAGATAAATCCGCAGCCAATGCAGAACCGGTTAATACAAAAATAACAAACAGCCGTTTCATTTTAAACCTCTTTTTTACTTTTGCTTTTTATAAACCCTGACCCAATCCACCAAAAAGTAATCCGGGAAAATAGCTTTTTCCGGATCGTTGGACCAGTACTGATTGATGGCCCAGCTTTCGGTGGAAAGTTCGGCGGTAATTTTAACATAAGCGGGAACCTGGGATACACCGCCGGCATTTGACTTCCATGTTTCATTTCCATCGATATAAAAGCGGTACTCATTTTCGTCCCATTCAAGAGTAAAAGTGTGATAGCCCTCCCTTACTCCCGGGAATTCAATTTTTTTCCCTTCGCCTTGATGGGCATCACCATAACCGTCCCAGTGCAGGGCGTGATTGATCTTGTCCGTCCAGCCGAATCCCTCCATGATATCGATTTCCGTGCCGTCACGTCCGCTGCTGTCCACATGGCCCACGCCATTGGACATAAGCCAGAACGCCACCCACCAGCCAGGTTGGGTCGGCAATTGGCAACGGCATTCAAATTTACCGAATTTTTGTTCGAAAAAACCTAAAGTACGAACCGCACCGGTTGAGTAATCGTACTGGTCTTTGTCGTTGTTCCTGTTATTGATCCGTTTGGCGCGCAGAACAAGGTGCCCTTCGCCGTCCAGATAACTGTCCTCACGCAGCCACCAGCCGTCAGGGCCGCTCTCGTTGTTGCGCCGGTTATACTCGGGCCGGTCCCAGTATTTGGGATTCGGGATGCCGCTGCCGTCGAATTCATCGGACCAGGTGAGGATCCATCCGTCTATAACTTCGGGTTTAGGTTCTTCACTAACGGGATCTTTGCAGCCGAGAAAGGCCGGTAATAAACAAAAGGTGATCAATATTATTTTTATCATTTCATCCTCATAAACTTTTTATAAAGATAGTAAGATTGGTTTTCAAATTCAAGAGAAAGAATGCAGGGTATCCGCCAAACCCGGCTGAGGAGAAAACAGTAATATTTACTTGATTTATTTAAAATTATTCTGTACAATTCCCTTTGTGGAAAAAGGCCTGTGTAGATAAGAATTAAACGGGAAATTTAAAATACGACAGGTAATCTTGCTGTTTTTTTTGCCCATGTTATTTCAAACAGGCCGGATTTTATTTGGAGAACATTTAAAAAAAAATACGATTGCATTAAGTGTAGAAAACGTTACAAAAAAATGCCGGATATTGCGATATCTCGCATTTTGGGTATAAAAATGCGGGATATAAAACATTATAAAAATGCTCTAAAATATTGAAAATCAAATATTTTTGTCTTTTTTCAATAAATTCCATATTTTTAGAATGCCGGATATAACGCAACTATATAAATTACTTAAACAATTATTTTTAAAAAAATTAGAGAGATAATATCAAATAATAAATATTGTGGCGGTTCAATATCTATGTTATACGCTTAAGAGAGCAATAAAATATGATAAATAAAGTAGTCATCTCATTCTTTTTCTTAATTCTGATAATACCGAATATTTTTGCTCAAAGCAATACCATTTACAATCTTTCGATAAGAGATGAAAGTGGAGCAGAAATAGGCCAATATTTTGATGTCCAAATTGACAGTATAAGTATTAGCTCTGATACAACTTTAAATTTTCAGATGATTCCAAATTTATGCATTCAGGATTCTACTCTGCAAATTCAATATACATCATTTTTAGAAATGCTAAAAAGAAATACTGCCAAAGAACTCGAAGCAGTATTAGAATACGATGCAGTTATTGGTTTATTTGATAACATTAATAGAAACTGGGGAGATAAAATAGATGTATGTGCTGGCTATGAATATAATGGCACACATAATTGGGTAAAACAAGTTCTAAATGAAATAAATGACGGTTTAGGAAAGGATTATTTTATAGAAGTTGCTCAACCTACTAACACAGGTTGGAATTTCGATTATACAAATGTCGATTGGAAACTTGAAAGAAATATCGAAAAAGAAATTACTTTTGACAATTTGGGTGATCCTAAAAACTGCACTTTTAAAATTTATGGTCTCTACAAATATGAAAATGATTTCAAAAATCGTTTAAGAAATCAAATTATTTCGGCTCTTTTCTTATATAATGATTTTGACTCAAATTTACTGCAATCATTTGGATTCGATTCTGTTTATTTTGAAATCAAAGAGTTTAGTCAAGATTTTTTAAATATTTTAAATGTAATAAGTCTGTTGGAAAAAGGAATTAATTGGGTTCAGTATTCAAATGAAATCAATAGATCACCTATAGCCAATGCTGGCTCTAACCTTAATGATATAAAAGTTGGTGAATTATTAACTCTAAATGCCAATCTATCATTTGATCCTGATAGTAGCAAATTAATTTATAAATGGAAACAAATTTTTGCTTCAAAACTTCAAACCGAATATATCTCATCAAGAAATATTCTTATAACCGATTCTTTATCTGATCAAATCATTATAATGTTCGATTACCCTGGTAATTACAGAATCATGCTTGAAGTAAAAGATAATGAAGGTCGAATCAATCAAGATTATATTGATATAAAAGTTTTTAATACAACACCAAAACAAAATTTTATATATAAAGGGATAAGCTGTTTTGCACAATACTTTGATAAAGATAACTTAATTACATATATCCCACCAATTATTGAGAAATTTAAAAACCAGCTAAATGTTAATTATGTTGAAATAGCACCCTATTGGTGGATGGAAAATAAGAATTCTGTAAATATTCATCCTCTTGGCGAATGGTATCCTGATGCTCCAGGTTGCACTGTAAAGGATAGTAACTTGGTAGAGTTATTAAAAATTATTCATGATAATAATTTAAAAGTATTCTTAAGACCACATATAGAATTTTACTATTGGTCTGAATGGCGTGGTAATTTAGAACCATCAGATTGGAACGAATGGTTTGAATCATACGAAAATTTTATTTTACACTATGCAAGCATTGCCGAGCAGACTGAAGTAGAGTTTTTTTCTGTGGGAAGTGAATTATATAATTCAGAAATTTTCACTGAAAAGTGGATTCATGTAATAAATGAAGTTAAAAATTTATATAATGGCATTCTAACTTATTGTGGCGGTGGATTTACTTATGGAACTTCACATGTTATGTTTTGGTCTGATTTGGATTATATCGGAGTGAATATGTATCCTGTAATAACTGGCTCAAACGGGTATTATGATTCAGGAATTCCTCCTGAATTAGATCCAAGTATAGAAACCTTTAGGGATCAAATTAATAATCATTTAGATTCAATTGAATTTCCTGATTATCAAAATTTTAACAAACCCATAATTATAACTGAAACAGGAATTTTAAATCATGATGGATCGAATCAGAGATTATATGATCAATTTCAATGGTTTGGGAAACCGTTAGATAATCGGGAACAGGCAGATTACTTTGATGCTTTTTATGAATCTATCTCAAATAAAGAATGGATTCATGGCTTTTTTGCATTTACTTATAAACTAATGTCTGATTATCAGTATCAAGCTTCATCACATGATACGCCAATTGGATGGGAAATTAGAAATAGACCTGCTGAACAAGTTTTAAAATATTGGTATAAACAATAAAAGGGGATTAGATTGAAATACTTATACTACATATTTTTATTTTTAATAATTATTCCATCTTTTACATATTCTCAAATTGTTCAAGGAACTATCACTGATCCACTTATAAAAAAAGGAATTCCGAATCTTACAGTTACAATTGATGATTGTACTGCTGTGACGGATTCACTTGGTCATTACGAGATAAATTTAGGAAATGCAGCAAGCGTAGAAACTGGTAAAAACAACAAATTAGTTCCTAAAGAATATGCACTATTTCAAAATTATCCAAATCCGTTTAATTCCGAAACGACAATTTCATTTCAGCTTCCAAAGACTTCAAATGTTACAATAAAAATTTACAATATTTTCGGACAAGAGATAAAATCATTTTCAAATCGAAAAATACAAGCAGGCTCTCATAAATTTATTTGGGATGGATCGGATAATTACGGTTCAACTGTATCAAGCGGAATTTATATAGTTTATTTTTCAGCACAGGATTTTCAAAAATCAATAAAGGTTTTATTGCTAAAATAAGTTGTCGTAACCAACTGTAAAAATAGCGTATAACAATGTTTTCAACCTGACTGCAAGGGCTATGTTTCAATCCGAAATTTTGATGCCCGCATCAAGTTTTTTTAAATTTGAAAGATAAGTGCACCGCAACCTTGCAGCAGGTTAAAACAATCGAACCCCGCAGTTAGTGACATGGTTAGACGCAATTAGAACGACAAAAGCGGCGTCAAAATCACAGAAGCAAGAAAACCAGAATTGC
>JAFGEC010000514.1 GCA_016931775.1 Candidatus Zhuqueibacterota bacterium
AGGCCGTGATGAGATATGGTTTTTCAATTACAATACAAATCTCACCGCTCAGTTAACTTTTAACGGTGCCAATTATCCGTCATGGAGTCCAAATCCTCGCTATATCGCCTTTACTACGTTTCGCACTCCCGGTAGCAATGGTGATATCTGGATTATGGATGTTAAGGGCTACAAGCTTTTGACTCCTGAGGATATTCAAAAAATGGATTCTCGTGAACCCACAATATGGCCGATTACTCACGGCTCTGCTCTGGATGGTTTTCCCAGCTGGTCTGCCGATGCTCAGAAAGTGATTTTTCTTCGCTATGATCATGATTCAAACAGAGATGGACAAACGACACCATCGGATGTCGGTCAGATTTGGACCGCTGAAGTGCTTCCTTCTGCACAAGATCAACCAACGCTTCCTGATACCAATCCAATGTTTCATTATTTGGCAAAGTCGTTCAATTTCTTGGCAGTACAATATGCCTGGCCGCTCACTTCGGGCGCCAAAATGGCAGTGCAACCGTGGTGTGGTGCAAACGACCGGGTTTATTTTACATCAAACCGTGGTGGAAATTACGATATCTGGTCTTTACCTTCTCAGGGACATATCGCCAAGTTCCCCAATGCCGAGGACCAATTTAATTTTGCAGATAGTTCCTATGCTTTGCCTTTAAGGATGTCGTCCAGGACACTCGGGCCGATGTATCATCATACGAATAACTTTATTCTGTCTGATAAAGAGACAGTATTATTATGGGATCGTATTATTGCGTTTCAGCGTGTTATCGATTATTTTGGAACCATGACGGCATATGCGGCCAAGTCTTTTTATCAAATTGGTATTTGCTATCATTTGCTAGGATATACACAGGAAGCAATCGAATTACTTGAACTGGTTGAAAATTATTTCACAAATTTTCCAGAGGATGTTGCTTTTGCAAAAATCTTGGCCTTGGATTTAAGAACACCGTATATAGAAGGTAGGTTAGATTCTCTTAAATCAGGTCTTGAACGCATCATAAGTCAATATCGGGATTATTCAAAAGCAGCAGCTGCGGCACAAATTGTAATCGGTGATCTGTTATATGATGACAAGAATTATGCTGCCGCTTTTCATGAATACATCAAAGTTATTGATAATTATTCCGATCAGCGCGATGCCTGTGCGGAAAGCCAACTAAAGATAGGTGATGTTTTTCAGCAATATGCAACCAAAGAGGAAGTTGTTCAAGCCTATTTACATGTTGTCCAAAATTATCCCGAGCAACGCCAGTGGATGGTGCCGGCACGAAACAGAATTCTCGATCTTTTATGTGAGGGTCTTACTTCTGAAGACAAATTAATTGCCAGGTACCGGGAAATTGTCGGTCAATATGGTAAATTTGAACTTTTGGCGGCGGCTGCTCAATTAAGAATCGGTGAAATTTTGTATAAAAGCGGTGATTATGCTGCCGCATATCAGGAATATGAGCTTGTTAAATCGATATTTCCTCAATTGACGGAAGAAATCTTTACGGCCAGGATGAAACAGGTTCAATGCTTGATGCAAATGAATGAAAGTCTTCGAGCCTTTTCATCACTTGAAGTGATCATTAATGATTATCATAAAAGTCGTCCGGAAATGTCGCGGCAGGCTTTCCTGGCCCTGATCGATGCTTATGTGAGTTCCGGCAATTCACTAAAATATTTGCGGGATTATGAGTTGGCCATTGCACGGTATCGAAAGGCCAAACAGATGGCTCCGAGGAACATTGATGCCCATCGTGGCTACATTGAGTGCATGTATTACCTTAGAAGAATTGATCAAGCCGTAAACGAGTACGAAATTCTTAATAAACAGACGCCACACCAAAATATATTAATTTATGCGCTTGGCTTGGCCTATTCCTATAAGGGAACTGAAAAGGCGGAACTTGAAAATAATCCCGATGCACTAAATCCGGAGGTCATTCATCGTTCCAGCGCAACCATTGCGAGGGCTTTATCATACGATTTTACGCTCGTTCAAGCGTACTTGACAATCGCATATAACTATGAGATGATGGAGACATATGAAGCGCGAAAGGCTGCGAAACCAAAATCTTTTTTTACCAGAGCGTTTGAAACAGTAACCGCACCTGTTATCTCTATTTATCAAACACTGACCTTTTACGAGGAAAGACAACCGGCACGTTATTATGAGAGGGCGATTCATGAATTAAGGAAGGCAATCACCCTTAATGATGAAAAAGAAAATCCAGGACTCGAAGCGAATCTCGCTTTAAATCTGGGGAATAATTATTATTATCTCGGCGAGTTTGCGCACGAAAACGCTTATAAATATTATCATGATAAATTGAAATATGACTCAACATTCGTCGACAAGGCAAGAGAGGCTCTTATTTATGAACGAATGGGCCATTGTGCATTAACCATAGAAGATGACAAGCGCGGTCCAAAATATTTAAAGAAGGCAATTTTATACTCCCAGGAACAGGGCAACGAGACCCGCGAATTATTAAATACAAAACGATTGGCTCTTTTGTATGAGGTTACAAATCATCATGATATGGCAATTGAATATTATCAAAGGGCTGCGGAAATTGAGATTCGCAACGATCGGTCCAGCGATTTGGAAAAAAGTTATCGAAATATCGCTTTTAATTACTTACAATTGGGAGAAACCAAAGATGCTATTTTTTACGGCAAAAAGGCACAGAATTTATTACAAAGTGGTAAAATAAAAAAGGTTTATAGAAAGCCGAGCCGTATCAAAGTCGGCTTTTTGGGATTGTATTTTCCCATACCTTTTATCGATTTTAGTGGCTTGGCAACAAATTCTGTTTCACAATTTACAACAAAAGATGAACAGGCAGTTATTTACACCATTATTGGTTCCGGATATCAGGGTGAAAAAAATTATGATAATGCGATAGAATATTTGCAAAAAAAACTGGAATTATATAATCGGAGAAAAGAGCCTATCCGTGCTGCCACCTGTTATAACAATATAGGTTATTTATATTTTATCAAAGGTGATTTACCTTCAGCGTGGCGTTATTTTGCGGAATCTCTTGAAATATGTGAAAAAGAAAATGTTACATACGGCTATGTGATGAATACCATGAATCTTGCACGTATCATCACATATGCCAGTAAAGACAGGTTAAATAATGGTGGTTTTTCAAAACCGGTTTTACCAGAAAATCTGGCAATTGCTGCAAAGGCCATAAACAATGCGTTGGAAATAACCAATAACAACGTCATTCAATTAAAAAAACAACATTGTCACCTTTTAATGTATCTTGCTGAGCTTTCTTTGCTGGATTTTGAAAATATTCAACCGGATAATATATCATCGCAAATTTTTTCCTCATTTGCACGTTTACAAAATGCTTCATATGCTCAATTGTACTATCAAGAAGCGCTTCAATTCGCTAAACAGAACGATATGAAATATGAGGAATGTGCCATTTTGTACTGTCAGGCTGAATTGTTTTTCTCAATAAAAGAAAATGAAAAGGCATTTAATGGGTATAAAAATAGCCGTCGTTTAGCACTCCGTAATGATTTTTTTGATTTACTTTGGCAGATTGACACAAGTCTAGGCATACTTATTGAATTAAACAAGAATACAGATTATATTAAAACATTAAGAAAATCCGCTATCGAATTATTTAAAGAAGCGATCCATATTATTGAAATACATCCACCCTCAGTAACAGGTATTGAGGCTTTTGTCCATAGAAAGGCGATTCAAAAACCATATAAACAAGTGGTTTTATACTTTTTTAAAGAGAATGAAACTGACAGCTCCTTGATTACGGCGGAAAATTTGCGAGCTAAATTATTTTATGATTTAATGAGAAATGAATCAATTGAGCTCCGGAAGGAACGGCACAAGATCTTGTTTGGAAACATCAAATTTGTGAGGGAAAAAATATCTGAACAAGATATAGAAATCTTGAGATTGGAAAATTCCGAAAACGTATCACCGGCACAGCTTAAAAAGGAGCAGCAAAGAAAAGAAATGTATGTTGAGGAATATAACGATCTATTAAATGAAATTCGTACAAAGGTACCGGAGCTTGAGTCGCTTTTGCAGGTTAATGCGGTTAATCTTCAAGATGTCCAGACACGCTTAAGTGATCATGAAAAGATTATCTATTTTACATCAATTAGTGATTTTATCATTCTATGGAATATATATTCAAATAAAATAACATGTGATAAAATACCCGTTTCACCTCAAACGTTCACTCTTTTCGAAGAATGGTTTAGTCAAAGCAACCGACCTATACCTGAAAAGCTGCAACCATTTTTACAAACAGCATTTTTACCTGAACCGAACATATCACATTGGATCATCATACCCGATTGGGAATTTCTCACAATTCCCTGGGCAATCGTGTTACAGAAAAGTCAAGATGACGCAATTGGTTTGTCATCGATAGTGACGAGCTCAAGCTTGACGAGCTATTTTTATGCCCAGAGGAATAAACGTATTTCCGGCACAAAACTCTATTCTGGAGTTGATCAACCGGATTCACTTTTTCAACGATACGCATATTTGACAAAAAAGCCGATCAGGACAAAAGAGGAAAACAGTTTTAGCCGTCAGGTGGATGAATTGGCTACAAGTGATGCTATTTTGCTGGATTTACAGTGTGACTGGAATTTATCCGAGCCATCTCACTCCAGATTAGGATATCGAATTAAATTTTCAAGCCCGGCTGTTTTTACACCCTTGGAATTATATAATGTCAGCATGAATCCATCGTTTATCTTCTTAAACTCACCGGCGCTCTTCGACCGTAACGCGTATGAATCCATCGTTTTTTTGGAAAGAGCACTCATATACTCGGGTGTACCAACTATTATTTTTTCAAAACAGCAGCCGTCAGGGATTTCTGGAATTCCTAATTTTTTAGAATTGTTTTTGGATAAAATAAAGACCTTATCAATCGCACAAGCCGTTTATGAAGCACAAAAAAGCATAATGCAAATGAATTCCGGCACATCCGATTGGGTTCAGGTTTACGGGTACGGAGGCATGTCCGAACAGGAAAGTGAAGTATTTGCCGAACAAGGATTTGAATACAAGGTTAGGCAGGGTAATAGCGCATTTGATAGAGGTGATTGGAATGATGCGTATGTGTTTTTTTCACAAGCATACGATATGGCAAAAAAATACAATGATACACAGAGTCAAGAATTACTTCGTCAACTTTTGCTGGAGTCGTGTATAAATGGCGGACTTTGGCAAAATGCGGTTGAGATTCAGCAACAAATGGTAGAAGAAGCTCAATCAGAATTTGATTTAGTTGGCGTAGCTAATGGATATAGTAATTTAGCCTATTTTTATTCACAGGCTCAAGATTATGAAAAGGCTCTCGAGTATAGAAAAAAATATACTCAAATGGCCGAACAATATGGCCTTGAGGAAGAAGAGGCAAAATCTTTACAAGAAACCGGTTATATTTTTTCACGCGGTGGGAATTATATAAAGGCAATTGAAGCTTTCCAGGATGCTGAGAAAATCTATTTAAAATTGGATATGCCGTTTAACCGGGCGCAGTGTTATCAGAATATAGGGGATACATATTATTACTATCTGGATAATTATCCCCGAGCACTTTTTTACCAGAATGAGGCGCTTCCGCTTTTTGAAATGTTCGGTAAACAGGCTGATGTTGTCGTCACATTGAATAAATTGGGTGTAATATATGAAAGAATGGCGAACTATAAAGTATCATTTGAATACTATAAACGGGCTCTAATCATCGCGCAGGAATTAAATGATCCCGGATTAATAGGCGAATGTAAACAGTATCATGCCAATGTTTTGTGGAAAATGGGGGATTTTCAAGAAGCTTTGACATTTCAAAAGGAAGCTTATGTTCTGTTCGAGCAAAATGATTCTCAAGAGTTTATGCAAGTGGCCAAAGCGACCCAGGGACTTATTGCCTTGAGTTTGGGAAATCCGCAGGATGCCATTATGTTTGAGCGTGAGGGATTGGAACTGGCTGTCAAAAACGACAATAAAGTTAATCAAGCGACAATTTATAAAAATATTGGCATGATACAACGTTCTCAAAAGCAAAATTTACAAGCTTTAAAAAGTTTCAAAACCGCCGCACAGATTGATTCTTCAATTGGTTCAAAAAGAGGAATGGCCTACGACTTGAGGAATTTGGGCTCAATATATATAGAAATAGACAGCATCCAGACTTCTGAAAAAAATATTCAGGATGCTTTAAAACTTTCGGCAGCAATAGGAGATGGGAGAAATCTGGCTCAGTCTTTACTGGTTTTAGGAAAAATTCGGGTAAAACAAACCAGACTGGATTCGGCAATGGCAAATTTCCAAAAAGCCGCGGAAATGTCTCGTAGTTTGTTTATACCTGATATCGAGTGGCGTGCGTTAAAGGAATTGGCTAAAATTTATGTATTACTTGATAAACCTCAAGCTGCTGTTGATGTGTATTATCAAGCACTTCGGGTAATTGAAAAAATGCGCGCCAAGATTCGTGTTGAAGAATACGCTTCAGGTTTTGTTGATGACAAATTGGATGTATACGGCGATTTAATCTCCCTTCTGGTTAACTTAAAAAAAGTCGAGGATGCCTTCCATGTAGCCGAGCGGGCAAAAAGTCGTTCCTTTTTGGATATGCTGGGAAATCACAAAATAAATTTTATAAAAAGTGATAGCTTACTTGTTGCCCAGCGTGACAGTATTAACGCTCTCCTTGCTGAGAAACAAATGACACTCGCTCATATTCAAGACAGGGATCAAATTGAGGCTATCAATACACAAATAAACAAATTACAAGATAGGCTTAACGGCCTATTGATAAAAATTCGTGAAATTAATCCTGAATTGTCAGATATCATAGCCGTCGATCCATGGCCCGCTACGAAAATACAGAACTTTTTACCTGCAGATGCTGCGGTCCTCGAATATTATATCTACAACGATCAAATATACATTTGGTTTCTTTCTGCAGAGGAAGTAAAATTTTTCCAAACGCGTATTGATTCAAAAGATGTTGAAGAGAAAGTATTTACCATGCGAAGAGCGCTGGAAAGGCAGCTGTCTATTTCCAGTTGGAGTGAATCACTGTATGACGTCTTAATTAAACCTCATGAAGAAAATATATCTGGCATTCAGCATATTTGTATCGTACCTTTTAGATTTTTACATTATTTACCATTTGCAGTTTTACAAAATTCAGACAAAGAATACCTTGGTTTTCAACATACCCTTTCCCTTGCTCCCAGTGCGACAGTTTTAGGATTTTGTCTACAAAAAGGCGAAAAGTTTGTTCATCAAAACAGAAAAGATTTTCAGGTCTTGGCCCTTGGTAACCCCGATTTGGGTGAAGCAAAGTTCGATTTGCCGTTTGCAGAAAGAGAGGTGAACAGCATATCACGATATTTCACCAATGTTAAAAAATCGGTTCATTCGCGCGCCTCAGAAACAGAGCTGGTTGAG
>JAFGEC010000063.1 GCA_016931775.1 Candidatus Zhuqueibacterota bacterium
CGGATTCAGACAGTTTTATACCAACGGCAATTTTTTCGAACTGAACGGCATCCGGGCCAATTTACGCGGCGATGCTTTTGAATTTTCCTGGCACGAAGGTTACCGTCATGGTCCATCCACATGTGTGGTGTTATCGACCAAAGAATTGACTGCCGGTGTGCAAAAACAGCTGCTCGATGCCTATAAAAAGCTCAATATGAACGCATTGCGTCCTCACAAGGCCAGCGGTCTCGACGAAACCTATGAATATTGTGACGAAATCGGATTGATGGTGATGGATGAGGTGCCCTTTTGGCAAACTCAACAGCGGACCGATGAGCGTGCCAAAGTTAACTTTCAGGACTGGGTGCTCCGCTGGGTTCGCGAAAGGCGTAATCATCCCTCAATTATTATGTGGATTATCGGTAACGAATGCTGGGGCAGCCCTATTCCCGAGTTTGCCTACCAAGCTGCCAAGGAAGCGGATTCCACACGGCCGGTTTTTCACCAGGGAATCCGGGAAGGTGATTTTGAAGGCGATGTGCAGTGCGTTCATTATACCGGCGGTTACCCCATGGGTGCTTTCAACCGGCCCGATTTATACGATATTTATATCCATCATCCCGATAAGCCGAAAAGCGAGGGTGAGTCACTCTTTCCCGATGGTTGGCCGTTGAAAGCGGCGGACGGACGGTTAACTGGCCAACGCGCTGAAAGGGCTGATTATAAAAATCCGGACATGGTTTCGCAAGGTGAACTGTTGCGGGGAACCGCCCGGTTGATCCGTGCCATGCGTTATGCGGAACTGGCGGATTCGCGACTGTACGCCAATTGGATGTACACATTCGAGGTGATCGAGGAAAATATCCGGCCCGTTTGGCCGGATTTAACCGCTCCCGGCCTCAAGCCCGTGGTTTTACACAGGCCTATCTGTAATACTTTTACGGATAAATATCCGGTTTTTCAGGGATTTTCCGATGGACGGGAGTATCTGCAAAATTCGTATGCCCCGGTGGCGGTTTTTGATAAAAAATGGGATGAAGAAAATCTTTTGGGTGGTGCACCAAAAGTTTACAGTTCGGGAAATATACTCAAACGGACACTTGTAGTTTATAACGATGAATTTTTCGGCGGCGATACCATTACGGTCACATGGATTGCACAGTCCGCTGATCCCGAAACCGAAAAAAATAAAAAAATAGCATCCGGCAGCTTTGTGATTTATGTCCCCTACGGTGAAAAGGGTACACAGGAAATCGGTTTTAAAATCCCTTCCGGCATCAGAGGAGCACAGTGGCTTGAACTTGTGCTGCAATCCGAAAAAGGCGGAGAGGTAAAATTTGCTGAAACCAACCGGATCGGTGTTATAAATAATTTTCCGAAACCAAAATTGTTTATTGCGCAAAATGATGTCGATTTGGGCGTAATACCGAAGGATTTCCGCACCCAGTGGAAAAAAATAAAACTGGTGAATAAAGGCGGCGGATTATCCGAAAAATGGACTGTGACGGGAGCAGATGAAAATGTCATCCTGCTGCGCCAAAGCGGTCATTTACGCGGTGAAGAAGAATTGTACTACCAGATCGATACAAACGGTTTAAAGCGGGGTAAAAAGTACAGTAAAGAGTTGCTATTTACGGGAGCGCACAAAAGTTCATGTGTATTATCCATATCGTTCAAGGTGGGGTCTTGATTACCATGTGAAAAACGCCTCCACCACCGTTGCCTTTCGAAATGAATGACACCCGGTTCGTTTTTGAAAATTATAATGAAACTTTATTTCCGATTTGCCGGTAATAATGATAGTACGGCTAAATTATCAAACATATAAACATTTATGCTCCCAATATTATCATATTGATGGTCCAATTTAGGGTTTTCAACCTTTAACGCATTTAAAAATAAAAAGAAACGGATGAATGATGCCAAATCGATCAACAAGAATTATTACGTATTTTGTTCTCATTGTAGCCTGTTTTATGATGAGTACTGTGGCAAACTCCAGAGAACACAACAACTCTCACCTGTCTCCCTTAATGTTGTCGTATCAATCCTCTGTAGTTGAATTGGTTCCAATTGATGCGACCAAACATGTTTTAGTACCGGAAGAAGATATCGGCGATTTGTGGTACGAGAATATAAATTATGACGATTCAAACTGGAAGATATGTTCCGGAAATCCGCCGTTTATTGGATATGACAGAGGGAATGATTACGACGCCTATCATGGTTTGGACATGGAAGAAGAAATGTACGGGAAAAATACCACATGTTACATACGGATACCATTTACTGTGAATAGCACGGATCTTGATGAATATAAATATCTAATGATGTATGTTGCGTTTGATGACGGATATATTGCTTATTTGAATGGAAAGAGAATAGCGGGCATTTATGAACCGGAAACACCTTTATGGAATTCTCAAGCCACGGTTAACCTGCAATATGCACAAGAATCTTTTATGAATATGACGGAATACAAGAGCGAGCTGGTTGTTGGAGAAAATTTACTGGCGATTCATGGATTAAACAACAGAGATAGAAATTCAAGGTTTCTTATCGGGACACAATTCGTTTTAACAAATGATTTGTACGGCGATTTTAAATCCTCAAATCTGCCGATTGTGATCATTGATACCAAAGGTATTCCGATTCTTGATGATCTAAAGATAACCGCCCATATGAAAGTGGTAAACAATGGCTCCAGCAATTTAAACCGGCCTGATGATGATACACCGGAATATGACGGTCAAATCGGAATTGAAATACGGGGAAAGTCATCGGCTTCTTACCCACAAACACCCTATGCTTTAGAAACGAGGGATGATTTGGGAGAAAATCTCAATATATCATTGCTGGGAATGCCACCTGAGAACGACTGGCATTTGATTTCCAATTTTAACGAAAAGTCGTTAATGCGCAATACATTGGCTTTTGACTTGTTCAGGGAAATGGGGCACTATGCACCAAGAGCCCGGTTATGTGAGGTTGTCGTGGATTATCAGTACCGGGGTATCTATGTTTTCACCGAAAAGATTAAACGGGACAATAACCGTGTTAATATTTCAACCTTGAATCAAGACGAGATCACCGGTGATGATCTGACGGGAGGTTATATATTTAAAGTGGATTACAGTGATAACAATGACAGCTGGAAATCCAATTATTCACCAATAAATCATCCGGGAAGAAATGTTTACTTTGTATATTATTATCCAAAACCGGATGAAATCGTTGAGGAACAAAAAACATATATTCAGAATTTTATCGATGCATTCGAGTCTTCGTTACAAAGTGAACAATTTGCCGATCCCGATGTCGGTTATCCTCAATATATTGACGTTCCGTCATTTATCGATTATTTTATTCTCAGCGAGGTTTCGAGGAATATCGATGGTTCTAAAAAAAGCCGGTTTTTCTATAAGGACCGGGACAGCAAAGGCGGATTGTTGCATGCGGGTCCGGTGTGGGATTTCGACTGGGCCTGGAAGAATATCAGAGAATGCCACTTTGCAAATACGGATGGTTCGGGGTGGTCTTATCGTGTTAACGATTGTTACCCTGACAGATATGCTCCGGATTGGTACGTTCGCCTCGTAAGGGATTCGACTTTTACAACTCGGTTAATAAATCGATATGAAGAGCTCCGTACAAATGTGTTAGATCTCGGCAAAATTGACGCGTATATCGACTCTGTCAAGACGAACGTACAGGAAGCTCAATTACGCCATTTCGCTATATGGCCGATTAATTGGGGTTGGGGCGCACCGGAAGTTGAAGCGCCTCCCACATCCTATGATGAAGAAGTAGAAAGACTCAGGGCCTGGATAAAATTGAGGATTAGCTGGCTGGACAGTAATATCCCCTATCTTCGCAATGAGATTGTCAGCAGCGTTCTAAAAAGAAATCAGGCGGAAAAAAGGCCGGCATCGTGCAGAATTTTTCCAAATCCGGCTTTTGATTTTTTTTCGGTTGTATCGGAATCGCCGATTAAAAAAATGCAGATCTATAATGTGCTTGGGCAACAGGTGTTCGAGTCTGATTATCAAAATTCGAATTCAGTAAGAATTCAGGTTGACTGCCTTCGATCCGGCACATATTTTGTTAAAATTGCGTTAAAAGATAATACTTGTATCGTTCATAAACAAATTATCAGGAAATGAGGCAGTATTCGGCGGCATAAACACCATCTGCAAGTCTCTCTAAATCGCAATGCTTTGATATTGGGAAGGAAGCCTGTAGCCAATCGACGAGCTGACGAACAGAAACGTCATAAAAGGCCAAGTCTGCGGGTGAGTCAGCACAAGATAACGAAACCAATGATCCGGTGTTTCTGGTAAATGACGCAGTTGCGGCGCAAAAGTTCACGTTCTTTCCGGGGAGATCAACTTATCATGCGACACCGCATGTTTGGCAAGTCCCGGCTGGACTTCCGGGTGATCAAGTCCAATTCAGTCGGTTTGCTGTCGACCGGCTGAAGCAAAGAACAGGATAGCAGTCAACCGTTGCGTTCTAGCGGCCAAAGAGGTAAATCCTGTCTCAAGTAAGCAGAAGTCAGCCGAAGCCATAGTAGCCGAGGCTCAGGCGAAAGCCCGAGACATGGTGAAGCGCCGAACATAATTGGTTTTATCCCACACGACTATTCTCCCCCAATTCCTCAGTGACCAGTTGTAGACGTCAGCTGCTTTACCACTATGTACTGCAGTCATCATGAAATAGCTAAAATCACCTCCTATTCGAGATGGCACCGGGGCCACATTCCAATGTTGATAGGTTGCGACCAGGTTAGTACCTTGCTGAAGATCCACACCTCTGGCGGTAGATCCACCGGCCACTTCCATCACCAAACCAACCGATACTTTTACCATACATTTTTATTTAAATTTGGGGATTGCCAATTAATTTCGACAAAATCTTGTCCATCGCATCATGATTCTTTTCAAAATGTCCATCCGTCGCCAACATTGTGTCCGCGCTTTGAATGTACGGGCCGGATGTTATGTCCGCTCCGCAATTCATAATCATGTTTTTCACATTCATCGGTGTACTTTCCAGATGATACTGCAGCGCCAGCACCCGGTCCCGGTAAATAAAAGCCTGGTGGCGGCAGGCTTCACTCTGTACCAGATGCCGGCAGCCGTCCGGCAAATCGAAAGTGTCGCCATGCCACTGAAAAACGGTCATTTGCGGCTGTAAAAACGGCCATTCCCGGTTTCCCTCTGCTGTCAATTGAACCGGCAGCCAGCCGATTTCAGTGTGCCGGTTTTTATACACTTGAACACCCAAAACCTCGGCGATCAATTGTGCACCCAAACAGATGCCCAATACCCGGGCATTCGATTCGATGCAGGCTTTAACGAATATTTTTTCTTCCTCAAGCCATGAATACTTATCTTCTTCATAAACACTCATGGGACCGCCCATGAGGATCAAAAAATCGATTCCGTCTGCACCGGGGGGGGATTCGTTTTGCCAAAAACGGGTTACGGTCGCTGTGAATTTATTTTTTTGAATCCAGTTGGAAATCGTTCCGAGACCTTCGAACGGTACATGCTGCAGCCAGTGTATTCGCATTGTTCACTCCTTAACCGATGTTATCAATAATATAGCTATTTTATGGGAGGTTAACAAGGGGAAGGCAGCGGAAGAGGTGTAAAACTCAGTTATGAGTGGAAAAACCCAAAACTTCCGGCTGATGCAGAATGACACCGAAACGTCGTACCCAGTGGTGCACAGAAACATCATTAACAGTATTATTTTCGAAAAGTATCAAAATGCATATATATTCTAAAAGTTCATTGATGAATGAACGCATTCGGTTACTTGGTGAGGTCTGGCATCAACCATGACAACTGGATGCCCGCTTCCGCGGGTATGACATTCCGTTTTTTACGTAGACAAACGGTCATTATGATGCCATAAACGTTTTTGTAGTATTCTGCTATAGCCTACTCCTCAGGCATGACAGTAACAAGCCTTTACGTGAGATTTCTGATATTTGATATAAAGCCGACGCTGGATTCTAATTTACTCCTTTTAAAAAAACAGCGACTCTGCGCCGCTTTGCGAAAATTCGCGCGAGACGCAGAGCCGCAATCGGCCAACTGGAATAATCGTTAATATGGACATTGTCAGGAGGCAATCCGGACATTTGGCCTTATTTGAGCAAAATCATCCGCCTCGTTTCTTTAAATGTTCCTGCCGTAAGCTGATAAAAATAAATACCAGACGGAACCTGACCGCCGTCTAATGTCCGGCCGTTCCAGTGAACCTGGTGAAATCCTGAAGGAAAGGCCTGGTTTACAAGAGAGGAAATGAGCCGTCCGTTTATATCATATATTTTCAGCACAATTTGTGTGCGGCCTGATTCCTGCATCGGTATATTGAACGTAAATGTGGTGCCGGAATTGAAGGGATTGGGATAATTCTGTTCGAGTTTGAAAAACTCCGGATCGGATGACAAATTCATTCCTTGATCGGCATCATCGGATTTTTGGGCGAACCAGGCCTGGGCGGGAGAACCCGGCAGGTCGCATACCAGCCAGGTCGGTTTTGTTCCGGGAACATTGCTCACACCCAGGTATCCGGTTAATCCGTTTCCGGAAAGGTCCCTGCATGTCGCTCCGCCGGCGTCCTCGAAATTATAAAAAGCCACCAGGTTTTCATCACGATTCAGAGTTCCCCTGAACATTGAAAACTGGATGTCCTGCGGACTGCCGGCCTTGCTACGTATTTCGAGATTATCCAGCAATCCTTTAAAAAAGTATTCGTATTTCCCCGCCAATTTACTGGCGCCGATAACAAGCGGCAGATTCTGACGGCGAGAACTCGATGCGACTTTTTGCTCCGTTTCCAGCTGCCCGTTGACATAGAGGCGGGCGCTGGTACCGTCATAAGTCAGCGCCACGTGATACCACCGGTCAGGCAGGATGGATGTGAGAGATGGGCCGAAAACGGTTTTCATCCTGGTACCCCCTTGTCCGGTATTGCATCGCAGTGCGCCGGACAGCCGTGTTGTGGTCCCGTAAAAGCCGACGGAATATTCGTCCCACCGGCCTTTTTCCAGTATGTTCGACCATTCCTGGCCGGGATCGTTGGTTTTCAGCCAGAATGAAATGGTAAACTGGCCGGTGATATTGAGCCGTGAATCGTTGGGGATCTCGACGATATCGTTTACGCCGTCAAAATACAACGCGTGGTTCACCGATTGAGGGGCCCTGTCCTGGGTAATGCGGAGCGGGTGCCAGGTCTGGTCGAAAGGCAGGCCATCGGGACTGTTGTTGATAATCCTTAAATAAGCCTGGTCGATAGCTGTGTCTGGAACATCCCATAAAAAAGAGCCGTCATTTTCGGTCAGATCCGCAATGACAATGGGTGACGAAAAGCTGCTGTCACCCAACGATAAATGAATGGAAACACTGTCGGCGATGTTTTTCCACTCCCAGGTGATTTCACACGCCGTTCCGCCGGTAATTGCCGAGCTGTCTGCCGGCGTCAGAATGTTGATACAGCGCGGGGGGTAGAATTGAACCAGCTTGTGCAGATTATTGGTCAGAAAAACCTTGTCCAGCCGGGTAAACGGTTCCCGTGCGCGGAATTGAATGGTATGAATGCCGCCGGTGAGGGGAAACAGCACCGGATCCCATTCCGCCAGCGAAGCGGGAACGCCGGTCCGGCCGCGGTGGGAAATGACATCCCAGAACCAGGATTCAACTTTGAGAATGTCCCACAATACTTCGGGGCCGTTGTCGATGGAAACATAGAACGAATTGGCCAAACCGTTTTGGGTCAGGGTTCGTCCCCACAAGATATATACGCCCGGATCGACGTTTACGGTCTGTACCGCTGTTCCCGTTATTTTTTCAGGACTGTAAATAAATGCGCTTTCAAAGGCATATCCGTCGTGTCCGGTGCACATGGGGGACGTCAGGGTAAAATCTTCCGCCTCCAGGGTTCGTTCCTCAACCCATCCCGGTCCTGTAGTGATGGTCACCGGCGCATCCGAATCATCAAAATTCAGGTTGTTTGCGGCGTTTACGACGCGGAACACACCGTTTGCCGTGGCCAGTGCCGGGACGAATGTTGCAAACAGACCGTCATTTTCCGTATGATGGGCCAGGGTCACCCAGTGGATACCGCCGTCGTGGGAGAACAATAAATGGACGTGGGTCGCCAGCGGCTGTCCGGTCCAGGTGATATTAAGCGGAGCGTTTGCCGTCAAAGTACCACCGTTGGGATTTTGCAGTATAAAATCGCAAAAAATCGGTACGCCCTCATCCTCGACCTCGCCGTCTGGCGCCCAGCCGTCGAACGACAGCCCTCCGGCCGAGCTGAAGCGGAAACGGGCGAAGGTCAGCGGCGTGACGGTTGCGCCGCAGGGTACGTTAAAGGGCAGGATGTTCGGTCCAGGGGCCAATGCCTGGCCGGCAAAGATTTGTTCCCCGGCATCGGCCCACGTGCCGTTCAGATTAAAATCGACCCAGGCATCCAGTAGTCCCGCTGCCGACGCGGTGACCGTCATTTCACCGGCGTAACAGGGCACCATGGGTTTGCTGAAGACAACGCCGTCCTCGTCGTCCAGGTTGTTGTTGTCATCCCCCATGGCATTGGCATCGGGTAAACCGTCGTTTTCCGCATCGATGAGCACACCCAGGTTGTATCCGGGGACGACCAGGTGGCGTGCGCCGTTTGCTGAGAGCAGTGTCGGGTAGACCGGTGCGCCGGTATCGGCGAAATCGTGGGGATTCGCTTCTTCCGCGAGTGGCGTGGCCGTGGGTTCGGGGACGAGCATTCTACGTACGCGTACCAGATCCAGACGGAGATGTCCCAATGTGTATGCATCACCGTCTCCAATGGTCAACCTTACACGAACGGAATTTGATAGGGGTACCGTATTGGTGCTGGTTCCTCTGAATACATTGTCTATATAGTTAGTTACTCTTCCATCCGGAAGTACCTGCTGGAGAACATTGTGGTTTCCCAGGGTTGACGCTGATGTGTACCAGTATATTATCCAGGATGATGGCGTTCGAATGATTCCTGATGTGTGTGACCAAAATTGACATCCAAAACCATATGTCAGAGGTGCAGGCGGCGGATTACTTGTCCAGAAATTAACGTGCCCGAGATTCACGTTGTTCATTCCGATGGTTTCAAATGCCATTGGTGAGAGTGAGATGTCTGAATTGGATGTTAAGACAAACGAATTTTGCCATCTGCCCGATTCCGTAATCAAAACATCCAGTATTGAATTTGACACCGTAATCGTTCCCGGCGGATTACCGGAAATACTGCCGTATGTCACAGACCATTTACCCGGATCCAGCGAGGTGCCGTCAAAATGGTCGAAAAACACAAATACCGCGTCGCCGTTGCTTTCGCCGGAGGCCACAGGATTTCCGTAATACATATAGATCGTGGTTAATCCGGTCGGAAGCGTGGGAATTTTAACCCAAACGATTGTCGACGCTGTATTGACACCGGACTCGATCCAGTAGTCGAGTTTTAGGTCCGCAGCATCGGCGAACCGCATATCGCTTGCGTCGGTATTCATTTTACCGGCTGTGATGAGGGTGGCCGTGTCGATGGTATACTTGACCTGGTAATCCGTTAAAACCTGGCCGGTTGGATTGTTCACCGCAAATCCGGCGCGGAACAACCATTGCGTATCCCACCATCCGTTTGCCGGTGTGTTCAGCCCCAGAGCGATAATAACGATGAAAAAATAAAGATATGACCTTTTCATACTCCCCTCCGAAGTATAAAATAAAAAAACGGGCCGACAGAGTAGAATTTATTTCTCTGACAGCCCGTTTAAAATTGCAACGGTGATCTAGTGTTTTTGTACCTCTCTTTTCCTTCCCCGATGGTTGTTCAGAGTCTCTTTAATTTATAAACAATTTTTAGGTAAAAGTCAAGTGAATTTTTATAAACAAAACTCCGGAACAACAGCCGGATTGATGTTTATCTTTTGCCATACATTGCCGGTCACATACGGCTCGTTATCCAGCCAGTGTTTCTGCATGGCTTGCCGGGATTCAAAATCGACGATCATCATGGAGCCGATCATTTTTTTGCTATCATCCAGAATACCCGCAGCGTATTTTAGAGTGCCGTTGGCATGCATTTTTTTTGCATTGTCGAGGTGTGCCTGCCGGACCGCCATCCGCCGGTCCAGAGCCTTATCGTCTGTGCCGTCGTAGGCAATGATGATAAAGAACATAAGGTTTTCTCCGTTTTTAGGTAAGGTCAACAGAATTGACTTTTGTAATTCGTCATTCAGGTGATGCATCGATTGTATCTATTTTTGTCGCAATTAAAATAATCTGAGAAATGTAATTATTTACTGTTTGAATCCAAAGCATATTTTTTTCTAGACCATAAGCAGAGAAATACTTTTTGTTATTGCCAGTAATTTTTAATGTAGCGGCTCCCATTTTTTCAAAAATTATCTAATTTTTCATGAATTTCTACAAAATATTCAGCGTCAGGATTCAGGATCAATATACGGGATAAAAGGAATTGCGGAGTGTTTTACAATCTGTCCAATTAACCAAAGTTTTTTACCTTTCTGTCCCGTAAAAATTGGATAGTTGTCAAATACACCAATACCAGCGACTGCAAAAATACATTTCTCTTTATAAAGGGGCATTGTGCCTGATTCATCAATAAATATCAGTAAATTGCCCAATTAACACTCCATACTAAACGTATAACCTGAAAAACCGTTTACACAAAAACTGAAACAACGAACAAATTTTCAAATCTCTCCATTAAACATAAATTGAAACAAGGCGGTTTTTTCAGGTTGAACCTTTTGTTATACTAAAAGTTAATTGATTATGATATTCCAGATATTAGAACTCAAATTCCAATCCAAAAATAGGCAGCAGACCCCACTGTGTGCTTTCTGACGGCTTGTTCTCAAATTCGTCCCAATCATAACTTGTTATATTTTTACGGCCATAAGCATTCCATACTGATACATAAAATATTAAATTGGATTTACTAAAATGAAAACGACGATCAAGTCGAATATTGAGTGAATGATAATTCGGCATTCGTAATATGTTGGTTTGAGTGTCATCATATATCCCTTGAAATGCTTGTTGAGA
>JAFGEC010000064.1 GCA_016931775.1 Candidatus Zhuqueibacterota bacterium
CGCGCAGGTGAAGCAGGAAGAGATTAAAGCGGATTACAAAAACGGTGTGTTAGAAATCCTGCTTCCCAAGGCCGAGGAAGCAAAACCTAAGCAAATTGCAATTAAATAACAATATTTTGGATTTTATCCAGTCGTTTTCTCGCAAAAATCCATAACATCGAATGCTGGAAAAAACGGAAAACGAAAAAAGCCCCTATCAAAGGGGCTTTTTTTATTTTAACGGCTGAATGGGAACACCACGCCTGAAAATGGAACTCTTACCGTTGCTGAAATACAGCCGAAACGACAACAACACCATATCTGCAAGCGGATTTCTTTCCTGATCATATGCCGACATGGAAACACCAAATCGTATCGTGCGTGATTCCCCAGGAGGCAATTCGATATCCAACGGGGCGGTTTCCTGAATGGTTTTTTCCGTAATTGTTTTTAACAGACGGGGATTGGCTCGAATATCGACAAGACTCGGCTCGACGAGAAAAGCGGAATAGTCAAGTTTACTATCTGCAAAATCCTTACCTTTTAAAGGAATTAGAAATCCACCTCCAGTGGAGGCCTTGCCCAACGAACTAATTTTGACACTAGGTCCGCTCATATTGGTGACGTTCACTTCATATACCACCAAAAAACTCCATTTTTCAGTGGCCTGATCGTACACCGGGGTCATGAGCGGTGAACGCTCCTCAATAGTGATTTCCGAAAGTGCCAGCTGCATGGCATTCCGGGCAGTTAAAAAACCCCAAACCGCGACAACAAATGCGGCGACGATGACGAAAAGCGCAAAATTGGATATAATACTCTTCATGGTTTCCTCGAAAATGATCAATTTTTCTTTCAAAGTAATACAAATTATTGAATATTTCAACAAAAAGTCACTTTTTTTACAACAGATCGAATTTATCCTTGTCCACATAACAAATCGGACAAACCCAATCGTCGGGTAGCTCCTCAAATGATTTACCCGGTGGGATGCCGTGCTCCGGTATACCGATTTCCGGATCATAAATGAATCCGCAATTGGTGCAGACGTATTTTTCCATAAAATTCTTCAATTTTTGAATTTTATTCCAGCGTA
The DNA here is from genome assembly GCA_016931775.1 of Candidatus Zhuqueibacterota bacterium. Classification (GTDB taxonomy): domain Bacteria; phylum Zhuqueibacterota; class Zhuqueibacteria; order Residuimicrobiales; family JAFGEC01; genus JAFGEC01. The sequence continues at coordinate 1,076 of JAFGEC010000064.1, forward strand.
AAATATTTGGCCTGGGGATGATGCACGATAAATGCGGAGGTGGTTTGTTCCGGCACCATCTGGTCTTCTTCTGTGAGCGTCACGCCTATTCGTCCTGGATTCAAAAGCTCGAAAATTTTTCGATTTTCCGCCAAATCGGGACACGCCGGATATCCGAATGAGTACCTCGATCCCCGATATTTCTGTACGACAAATTCGTCAATTCCGGAACCATCCATTCCGTTTATATTCAGCTCCCGGCGAATATTCAGATGCCACATTTCAGCCAGAGCCTCTGCCGTTTCAACAGACAGGCCGTGGAACAGTAAATAATCCTTGTAACGGTCTGATTTATACAGCCTGGCTGCTTCCTGCATGGCCTGTTGACCCACGGTTACAACCTGAAGTGAAATCACATCCCGAATACCGCTGGTTAAAGGCTGAAAAAAATCCGCAATACAGCGAAACGGCGGTTTTTTCCGCCGCGGGAAAAAAAATCGGATACACTCTTTTTCACTATCCGGTTCGTAAACAATCACATCGTTCCCGTCACTGTTACAGGCATAATAACCATAAACGACCGCAGGAACCAGCAATTTTTCCTGTTTACACTTTTGCTTCCACTTTATAAACAACGGACGGACCTGTGTTTCGACCATATCGTCGTATTCCGATTTTGAAAGCTTACCACGCCGGAATCCCCATCGGCCTCGAAACAATACGGTCTCGGTCAGATAATTAAAAACATCATCAAGATTTATCTCTTTTACCAGCTTGTCGCCGAAGAAAGGCGGCACAGGAATATCAATATCCCTGCGAATCGTCTCGTCTGCATCAGGAAAGACAGGCTTTTGTACCGGTTTTGGTCCGGTTGTAGGTGAAGGCTGCTTTTTAATCAACAGTCCGTCACGTATTGCATGCATGGCATTGAGTCCATCGAAGGCATCGGCGCAATAAACCACAGGCTGGTGTAAAACCGGAGCACAGACCTGTTCCACATAGTTTTTGGTCAATGCAGCACCACCCAACAGCACCGGAATTTGAATACCGCGGTGTGCCATTTCTTCCAAATTCTCCTTCATAACGACGGTGGATTTTACCAGCAATCCACTCATTCCAATAGCATCCGCATGAACTTCCTGCGCTTTCTGAAGCATGGTATCAATTTCACATTTAATCCCAAGATTGTAAACTTTGTAACCGTTATTACTGAGTATGATATCCACCAAATTTTTACCGATGTCGTGAACATCTCCTCTTACGGTTGCCAGTACAATCGATGTTTGATTTCGGCGATCCGTTTTATCCATAAACGGCTCGAGCCGGCTCACAGCGTACTTCATCACTTCAGCGGACTGCAGTACAAAAGGAAGCTGCATTTTTCCTGAACCGAATAATTCGCCAACCTCTTTCATGGCCGGAATAAGCAGTTTATTGATAATCTCAACAGCCTTGTAGCTGTTGAGGGCAGTGGTCAACATACTATCGAGCCCCGGCTTACTGCCCTGAATGACACAATTCTTAATTTTCTCCTCCAGGCTGAGTTTCTGCTCCGACTCGACATCCAGTTTTTTGCCTTCCTTGGCTTTAAAATAGTGAATAAAATCAAGCAGCGGATTTTCATGGCCTTTGTTGTAAATGAGATTCAGGCATTTTTCTACATCGGGCCGGGGAATTTTGTAAAGCGGCATGATCTTTTTTACGTTGACAATCGCCAAATCCAGCCCGGCTTTAACGGCTTCGGCCAGAAATACCGAATTCAGGACTTCGCGAGAATCGGGTGATAGTCCGAAAGAAATATTGCTGACACCCAGCAATGTATAGACGCCCGGGTATTTATTTTTTACAGCACGAATCCCCTCAAGCGTATTGATCGCGGCATCCAGCAGATTTTCGTCGCCGCTCCCCAGTGTAAAAGTCAGGGGATCAAAAATGATATCTTGGGGTTCAAGCCCGTGCCGGTTGACCGCTATATTATACAACCTTTCGGCCACTCGTAACTTGTCTTGCACCGACATAGCCATACCTTTTTCGTCGATGGTGAGAGCAATCAGGGCGGCGCCATACCGTTTTGCCAACCGGCAGATGCGGTCCGTTCTTGCTTCACCGTCCTCAAGATTAATTGAATTAATGACCGCCCGACCGCCGTACAATTTGAGCGCGGCTTCAATTACATTCACATCCGTAGAATCCACAAACAAAGGCAGATCGACCCGCGTCACGACACGTTGCACGGCGTTCACCATGTCGTCCAGCTCGTTGCGACCGACATAAGCGACACATAAATCCAGACCGTGAGCGCCGGTCTGCTGCTGTCCCAGTGCGACTTCAACGACGCCGTCCCAGTCATCTTTAAGCAGATATTCACGGAAAAGTTTACTGCCGTTGGTATTGGCGCGTTCACCGACAAAAAAGGGTTTTGGATCCTGGTTTAGACTGACCGGGCTGAACAACGACGAAACGGCCGATCCGTCCTGTATATCGCGCTGTGCCGGTTTCAGCGAATCCACTTTTGCTCTAAGTGCTCTAATAAAATCCGGTGTTGTTCCACAGCATCCACCGACTATCTGCACCCCTAATTCCTCTATAAATTCACCCAGTATATGAACAAATTCCTGAATGGGAAGGGTATAAACCATTTCGCCGGCCACATTTTGAGGCAGGCCGGCATTGGGTAAACAGAGGACAGGCCCGTTAAAACGCCGGCAAATCTGCTTGATGAACGGCCGCATATGATCGGGCCCGGTGGCGCAGTTCATGCCCAGCGCCTGAATATCATAAGGTTCGAGTGCGGCGAGCACCGCCCCCACTTCAGTTCCCACCAAAAGGGTGCCTGTGTTTTCAACAGTGACCGATACCAGTACGGGAATTCGGTGCTGTGCCTGTTTCATCGAATCATATGCGGCCAAAAGACAGGTTTTAATCTGCAGCGGATCCTGGCAGGTTTCGATAACCAGGAGATCCACACCTCCGGCTAACAGCCCGCGGATCTGGTCGGCGTACGATGCGTACATGGTATCAAAGTTAGTTTGCCGGAGTGAAATTAATTTCGTACCGGGGCCTATGGAACCGGCAACATATCGGGGCTCTTCAGAAGAAAACTCATCCACTGCCGAACGGGCTATTTGTGCGGCCACGCGGTTTATCTCTTCCGTCCGATGGGACAAATCGTACTCTTGCAGGACGAAATTGTTGGCGCCGAAAGTATTTGTCTCAATAACATCCGCACCCGCCACAAGGTATTGCTGATGAATATTTTTAATTTTTTGCGGTGCCGTCAGATTCAGCACTTCACTGCAACCGAGCTTGCCGTCCCATTCTTCCGGGGTCGGATGGATCGCATGAATTTGTGTTCCCATCGCGCCATCAAAGACGATAACGCCGCTTTTGAGCCGGTTAAAAAAATTCATAATACTCTATTCTACCCCAATATTTCCAATACGCTTTCATCGGTTAAATCCTGAAAAATAAAGTCCGGTTGGTACTTTTTCAGATCCTCGACAGAATAATGTGAGGCACCGACGGCAACGGATACTGCCTGCCACGGTTTCGCACACATTATATCAGCCGGCGTATCGCCGATCACATAAATATCTGACTTTTCCGGTAAAAGACCGGTTAACCTTTCAAACCGCTTAACAGCAAACGGCAGAAGCTGGTCGCGCCATTCCGAATCATCGGAAAAGGCACCGAAATTGAAATACTTACCCAGATCAAAAAAATCCAGTTTTACCCTGCCGCTGGTTTCCCAGTTACCGGTAAGCAATCCCATATGCACATCCGAAATGTTGCTTAACTGTTCCAACAACGCTTTTACACCCGGCATAATTCTTCTGCCGTTTCCGGGAACAAGGATTTCATGCTTTACCAGTTCAAAATATTCCTGCTTAAAAAACTCAATTTTTTTATCATCAAACTGAATATTAAAAACCTGCATGGCATCTTTAATAATCGATGTGTCTGTCCGGCCGGCCAGATTGATATTGACCAGCGCATCCCTGACACCAAATACACGAAAAAAGGCTTCGTTCATTGCGCGCAAACCAGCGCCGCCCGACAATACGAGTGTTCCGTCTATATCAAATAACAATACCTTCATTCTTTCCTTTCTGAGGCATTTTTTGTGTGGATGCATCATTAGAATTTTAAATATACAAAAAATAAAAAACGAACACAACTATTTCCGGGACAGGGTATCCCCCAAAATTATATTTATAATGAAAGACTGTTTTTAACCAAAAATCGAAAGAAAAACAAGACAAATCAGGCAGGCTGAAACAGGTGTCAGCAACCATCCCAGAAAAATTTCAAAAATTTTCCGTTTTGAAAGCCCCGTCATATCTTTTAAAAATCCAATGCCGATAACAGCGCCGACAATGGCCTGTGATCCCGATACCGGAACGCCGAATTGTGTAAACAAATGGATTGTGACGGCCTGAGCCAGGACAGCCACGAAAGCCGTAAAGGCATCCAGTGCGAAAATACCCTTTCCCACGGTCATCATGACGTTTTTCCCATAAGTTACAACGCCAAGGGATATAAAAAAGCCACCAAAAAGAGAGGCAAAAAGCGGTGTCATTTGCCCGCTGGCAACATACACACCGGCCACATTGGCCACATTGTTGCCTCCAAGAGCATAGGAGCCGTAACAACCCGATAAAATAACGGCAGCGCGCAGAACCGTGGTGCGTAGGGAGATATTTACAATGAACGGACGCAGAACAAAACGTAGGACAGGAAACAAAAAAACACTCACCAGAGCGGCGCCGACCGGCGTGAGTATCCAGCACAATACAACTTTGGAAAGGATAGCAAAATTAGCAGAACCGTTTAAAAATCCCACTGCGAGCAAAGCCCCAACAATCGCCTGGGAGGAAGAGCTTGGCAGTGCTAACCGGGACATAACCAGCATGACGATACCGGCGGAAAGAGTCGCGAAAAAAGCCCAAAGGGGAATTAAATTTGACAGTTTGCCGACCGTGGTAATACATTTAGGCCCCTCAATAGCGGCGCCGAGAAGTACAAAAACTGAGATGAGAATGGCAGCCGTTCTGAAACGGACGAGATTTGTTGCGACACCGATACCGAAAACATTGGCTGCATCATTGCTGCCCAAACCCCAACCCAGAAAAGCACCACTGGTAAATTGCCACATGTTTTTATCCGAATTTTATATCTGCATTTTCACATTCAATTCGCTCAAGGAATCGGCTATATCCTGCACCTGGTCGGATATATGAACCAGTTGGGTAACAAATTGTTTTAAATGAAGTTTTTGCGCCAGAGGTAATGATGAGTCGAATATTTTTGCGATACTTTTATTTTCCAGAATATCAATCTTTTGTTCGAGATTGGTGATATCCGCCAAGTGTTTGCGTAACTCCTCAGCTTGCACCTGGTGTTTGTCAAAAAACGTCTTACCCAGATCAAGCAGAATAGCCGTTTGTTTTTCGGTTATTTCAACTATGGCTTGAATATCTTCGAGTTCACCAACGAATTTTATTTTTTCAAATACAATTATTTTTATCACTTCCTTGGCATCCCCACCCAATTCATCAACGATCTGCACAAAATGATGAATATCTCCTCTTAAAATAGGTAAAAAAGCGCCATCCCCCAGTTGCTGATAAATTTCACGCCGAAGAAAGTCAGCTTTGTGTTCCTGCGAAGATACAATTTGAAATTTTTCATATAGATTTTCAGTTTTTTTATCCAACCAAAACGAAACACCCTCCATTGCCGCACCCACGCATCGCCCTATGGCGGCGAGGTGTTCTTCAATATTTTCGCGTACTTTTTTTTCTTTTGACATATCAAATCCTATACAATTCAAAAACAGTCGAAAAAACAATCGACTTTGAGCTAAAATAAAAACAAAACATATTTACCGTCCCAGAAATAACAGCACAATGTTCTTGCCAAGGATAAGCTGTATCGCGGTTATAAATACCAGAACATAGACAATCTGGATAAAAACCTTTTGCGAAATTTTTTTATTCAGCCACAGGCCAAGATAAATGCCCAGCGGAACGACCGGCATAAATAACAGACTTTGTTTCAGGTTCGTCCATGATAAAAGGCCAACAGAGAGATAAGGGAAAACTTTGAGAAGATTTGCAATGGCGAAAAACAACGCCATTGTGGCCACAAACACACGTTTGGTCAAATTTTGCGGCAGCAGGAACATCGCAATGATCACACCTGCGGAATGGGCGATGGCGGAGACAAATCCTGCCGCACCGCCGGCTCCGAATCCATGCCACCATCGCGGAGTATAATGCTCATGTTTACCACGTCCGCTATTGATAAAATGAACGACTGTAAATACCAGCACAAAAATGCCGATTAATCTTTTCAATTGAACGTCGGATATATACTGAATAAAGACGACACCGATTACGACTCCCACCAGAGCTCCGGGTACCAAAAGCCGGAGGTTCCTCCAATCCCATTCCCATCGATAGTGATAAAGAGTAAACCAATCGGCAAATATTAAAATCGGCAGCATAAAGCCAATAACAAACTTGGCCGGGAAAACCAGGCTGAGCAATGGTGTTGCCAGGGAACCGGCGGCTCCCCCGAATCCCCCTTTGGACATGCCGACAAGAATAACGGCGAAAAGTGGAACACCGTAACACAGAAGAAAATGTGCATCACACGGAATAATCGGCCTCACAAAATTAATCCAAGACATTCATCAATATTCTAACCAGCATACCGAGGAAAACCAGCACCAATACAATTACCACGATTTTTATTGACATTTTTTGCCGCGGAAATTCATAGCCACAAATGTAACAGGTCTCCGCCTTATCATCTACAGCAACCGCACAAGACGGACATTCCTTTGCCATGATTGACCTTTTTAAGTAAAACTAATTAATAATGCTGTGAATAGCAAGAATAATATGAACAAGTATTGACAATGGCGGATCATTTTAATATATTGCAACCGAACCGTCAGGGAAAAAATGAATCACGGAGAAAAAAATGACAATTTCCATTGAATACTGCGTAATGTGAAATTATTATCCCAATGCAGCCAGTTTGGCTAAAGCGATTGAAAAACAGTATAATATCAAAGTTGAGTACATTACATCCGGTGGCGGCGTTTTTGAGGTAAGAAAAGACGGAGCCCTCATATTTTCAAAAAAGGCGACCGGCCGGTTCCCAACCAACGAAGAAATTTTGCAACAACTGGAAAGATAATGTGGATTCCCCCCAGGTGACAGATTTCCTCACCGCCATATCTGAAGCGGAAAAACTGACAAAGAAACATGACTACAAAACGGCGTTGAAACGTTACGAATCCCTTTTTAACGAAAATCCCCTGAATGAAAAAATATGTCTGGGATACGTCTGCTGCCAGTTGGCCACCGGTGAAACTTCAAAGGCGCTGTCAACCTGCACTTTCTTGTTACAAAATATAAAAGAAGCGACTTTTACCGGTCGCGCCCAGGCATCCCTCATTTTAGATGATAGAAAACAGGCCTTGCATGATGTGGAATCCGCACTCATCCATGAACAGCGGAACAATCAACTTTATTTTCTCGCCGCTGTGATACACTATAAAGCAGGTTTTATCGGTCATGTCTTTCAAAACCTGAGGGCAGCCATTCAGAATGGCTTTGAGTGGATCGATGATGATCCACCCGATATCCTGGTACAACGCGTTCTTGCTCCCAACGAATTTACCGATCTGGAACAGATATACCTGGATGTTCTCGATGAAATTCATGCCGGCCATCAACAGGGACAAAACAGATGGTTTTTTATCAATATGCCTATTTTCGACTTTTTATCAGTTTCCGGTACAGAACAAAAATCACAAACGGAAAATCTGATACATAGATTGGTTCCGAACGAGAAAACAAAATTTATCAAACAGGGTTATCAAATCCTTGAATCAATTTTAAGAGATTTTGCCCGCAGTAAAACCGATGCACATTTTGGGCTGGAAGCGGAAAAACAATTTCAATCCGGTAATTTTCCAGACCTCGCGCGTCTTTTATTGGGCTTATTACTCCATCACCTCAAGCAATTCTCCGCATATTTTGGTCTGACACCCGAGCTTATAGATCAATCTCAACTGCAAACCCTGATTCTCTATCTGCCCTACACGATTGCAGTTGACCTCCTTCTGCTGTATTCATTCAGCGAACCCAAAGACCAGCCGGCAGAAATGAAAAAAAAGATCGACCGTAATATTTTATCGGGTTTGATGGCCGCTTGTTTGGACAATTTTTACAAATCGGTGGATTTATACAGAGGGACAACCAAATCACCTCCATCCTGAATCAAGAAATAACATAAAGGAGGAATTATATGCTTCCGTTATTCAACAATGAACCATACGCGGATTTTACTGAACAGGAACACAAGGCGGCACAGCAGCAGGCGCTGCAAGCGACAGCAGGCCAATTTAACCGGATCTACGATCTTTTTATCGGTGGTGAAAGTGTAAAAACAAACCGACGCCAAGTAAGCCATAATCCGTCTCAAAAAAAACAGGTTGTGGGAACTTTTTCCAAAGCCGGTCAATCCGAGGTCGAACGGGCCATCGAGGCGGCGCGATCGGCATTCGAAAAATGGAAAAAAGTGGAACCAAAAGAACGGGCCATCGTTCTGCTCAAAGCGGCAAAAATATTAAAAAAACGTAAATATCAGGTGAACGCGTGGATGATTCATGAGGCCGGGAAATCATGGATCGAGGCCGAGGCCGATACATCTGAAGCCATTGATTTTCTGGAATTTTATGCCCGGGAAATGGTACGCTGGAGCGGTATCGAGGGGGTCACACCTTTTCCGGGCGAATATCCCGAACTTGCATACTTGCCATTGGGTGTAGGTGCGGTTATCCCGCCTTGGAATTTTCCAATGGCGATTCTGACAGGAATGACCTCAGCGGCAATCGTAACGGGTAACACCGTGCTGCTAAAACCCGCCAGTGATACACCAGCCATCGGTTACCAATTGGTGGAAATTTTTCAAGAAGCCGGGCTGCCGGAAGGTGTTCTGAACTTTATCCCTGGAAGCGGTAGTGAAATTGGTGATTATATCGTTCAACACCCGCGTATTCGTTTTATCTCCTTTACTGGCTCGAAAGAAGTGGGCATGCGTATCAATCAACTGGCGGCACAGGTTTCACCCGGGCAGATATGGCTCAAACGTGTCATCGCGGAAATGGGCGGCAAGGACACAATCATTGTGGATGATGAAGCTGACATGGAAGATGCAGCAGCAAATGTCATTGCCTCGGCATTCGGGTATCAGGGACAAAAATGCTCTGCCTGTTCACGGGTCATTGTTTTAAAATCTATGTACGATCCGTTTATTCAGATGCTGGAAGCACGGGCGAAAAAAATAAAAATCGGCCCTGTACAAGATCCGTCCAATTATATGGGCCCGGTGATCAACCAGGCATCGGAGGACAAGATATTGTCATACATTGAAATTGGAAAATCAGAAGGCAAGCTGGTTTGCGGCGGCAAAAAAGTAAATGACGAAGGTTACTTTATCGAGCCCACAATTTTTAAAGATATCTTGCCGGGTGCACGACTTGATCAGGAGGAAATATTCGGACCTGTGCTTTCAGTCATCAAAGCCGAAGATTTTCAAACAGCCCTAAAGATTGCAAATAAAACCGAATACGGTTTGACCGGATCCGTTTACACGAAAAATCGGTATAAAATCGAATTAGCCAAAAGAGAATTTTTCGTTGGTAATCTGTATATCAACAGAAAATGCACCGGTGCCATGGTGGGTGCACATCCATTTGGTGGTTTCAATATGAGCGGTACCGATTCTAAAGCCGGTGGAATGGATTATTTGGGCCTGTTTATGCAGGCAAAATCCGTATCTGAAAAAATTTAAGATCAGCCGGTTGTTACTCCGGGTGCATTTTTCGAAACTCTTCGTACCTGATTTGCTTGAAAATCTCTAATATCCTCTCCCTGTTTTATATTCAAAACACACTCCCGATTTTACAGCCATTGTAAAATTCCCGCTACCAATTTTTGGCACGTCCTTTGATTATATACATATCAGAATGGTGAACGGAAAAAGAATGAATATACTTAAATGCAATAAAAACAATATTTTATTTTTATAGCTGATGTGGCATCAAATCATCATCTTTTATTGGAGTGAGTCGTAAAAGTCACAACGTGCGCTGGCAGTATTGACGTAGAATTAAACCATTAAATATTTAACACTAAGCAGGGAGAAAAAATTATGCGGTACAGAATCCTAACCATGACACTTTGGATCATGGTCGTTTTGGCATCCAGTGTTTTCTCAGCGGGAACACCTCACTGGTGGGATAATCCGTTCAGCTACGCGGAATGGTCGGTCACCACAACCACAGGAACAGTATATAATGAGGGACCACAGGCGCAATTGCTGACGGCGCGCGTAGATGTACCAAACATATGCGCAGCCCATGCTGAAAAAATCGTATGGATGCAAGTTGAATGGAGTGTGGCTTATGGAAGCGGTTCTCTTATGACTGGAGCAAACGATGTCCTGATCATGTGGGAGAATTCCCAAGCCTCATGTCCGACCCATCCGATGGCTCCCTTTCCGGATCCCCCGGATGGCTCGGGCTATATGACGTATATGAGCTCGATGGATCCTCCCGGTCCTGAATGGGGTTTTACATTCGGAGATGAATTTTCCTTCGGTCCCATTATGACTCGTCCGGCATGTGAGCGTATTGAATTGCAATTCTGGACCGATAACACCTCTCGAATCGATTACCGCATCGAGATCCAGACGTTATGCGCCGATCAAGATCTTGGAGATGCACCGGATCCGCTGGATGCGGTACCCGGAAATTACCCGACGTTAAGAGCCAACGACGGTGCACGACATATTATTATTCCCCAGTACCTCTACATGGGCACTCTTTTGGACGGTGAAGCGGACGGTCACCCGTCGCCTTTGGCGGATGGTGACAATAATATCGACTCTAATGACGAGGATGGCGTAAATCCGAATGAATTAAATCTGGTGGAAGGTCAGTCGCCGGTAGTGGACGTTGCAGTTGTCAACCAGACAACACGTGACGCCACGCTGATCGGGTGGATCGACTATAATGGGAACGGTGTATGGGAAAATGTTACTGAACGGGCCAATGCCGTTATCGTTCCACCCGGTAACGCCGGTGCTTTTTCTCTCTTTTTTCCCGTCATTCCGGCAGGTTCCGTCCCAATGACATATGCCAGATTCCGGCTGAGCACTGTCGCAGACGGTATTATGAATCCGACAGGCCTGGCAGTGGACGGTGAAGTTGAGGATTACCAGGCAGCAATCCAGGCACTTGATTTCGGCGATGCACCCGATCCGCTGAATATAGTGCCGGGTTATTACCCGACATTGCTTGCCAACAATGGCGCAAGGCATATTATTAATCCGGATATTTACATGGGCGCGGCAATCGATGCCGAACCTGACGGTAACCCGGCGGTGCTGGCAGATGGCGATGATCTCTTGACCACGGACGATGAGGACGGTGTGGCCAATCCGGCTCAGCTCAACCTTACGGAAGGTCTGACACCGGCAGTCGATATTCTGGTGGTCAATAATACGCCCACACAGGCGACTCTGGTTGGCTGGATCGATTATAACGGCGACGGTGTTTTTGACAGTATGACGGAAAAATCGAATCCTGTCATTGCCACTCCCGGGATTGTTACGTTGTTGTTCCCACCGGTCCCAATGGGCTCGGCATCTCAAACTTATGCCCGCTTCCGATTGAGTACTGATGTAATTTCCATCAATGAACCGGCCGGATTGGCACAGGACGGTGAAGTCGAAGACTGGCTCGTAACCATTCAGGGATTGGATTTTGGTGATGCACCCGATCAATACCCGACAACGGAAGCTCAAAATGGTGCACGTCATGTACCAGTTGACGGACTGTACATGGGAACTGCCATTGATACCGAACCGGATGGTGTTCCATCTCTGCTAGCCGACAGCGACGATTTGACCACAATGGATGATGAAGATGGTGTCGATCCGGCCCAATTAACCGTGACGATAGGCACAACACCGGCGATTGATGTGGATGTTACCAATTCAACCGGCAGTGATGCATGCCTGATCGGATGGTTCGATTACAATCAGGACGGCATTTGGGATAATATGACAGAACGTGCAACAATCGTTACGGTGCCCAGTGGAACAGCCGGCCCGGTAACACTCAGTTTTCCCGAAGTTCCCATCAGTGCGTTGCCGCCGGGAATCGACTCTGTCTCCACTTATGTCCGTTTTCGCCTCAGTAACGACTGCAACAGCATCAACGATCCAACCGGTTACTCAAGAAGCGGAGAGGTAGAAGATTACATGGGTGCCATTCTTGTGCCCGTGGAATTGTCCAGTTTTTCAGCGGTCGCAGCGGACGGCGGTATCCTGATCGAATGGACAACCCAATCGGAAACAGAAAATCTCGGTTTCCACTTACTGCGTTCCGAAAACCGTGACGGTAGATATACTCAAATCACCACGGCGCTCATCAAAGGCGCGGGTAGCAGCGAATCCGAGCACAGCTACTATTACCGTGATCAGAATATAATCGCAGGTAACACCTACTATTACAAATTGGCCGATGTTGATTTCAACGGCACCGTTACAATGCACGGTCCGGTAAGTGTGGTTGCCTCCGCACCCAAAAATTTTGTGCTGGAGCAAAATTATCCCAATCCATTCAACCCGTCGACGACCATTTCCTTTAGTCTGAAAATTGACGGACCGGTCAAGCTGCTGATTTATAATATGAATGGACAACTTGTTCGTTCTCTGGTCAATGAAAATAAAAAGGCGGGTATTTATACGATCAACTGGGATGGTGTGGATGATAATGGTAACAAGGTGCCCAGTGGTGTCTACATCTATGCTCTGAAAGCAAAAGATTTTACCAAAGCCCGTAAAATGACATATATGAAATAATATTCTGCAAAGGGAATTCCCTATGCGGTAGTCGTCATACGACCTCCATAAAAAGCCCGGACTCCTCATCCGGGCTTTTTTTATCCTGAAAAGTCCCTTTTCATTAAGCCCAAGTACGGCTGAAAGAATACGAGCATCAATTTACCCTCATCGGTCTTAGAAATTATCCCGTGACCGCCATTCGCCTCAAATACGGCTCTTCCAGATGCTACAAAGTAACGTCACCCATCCGGACGAATTATATCTTTCCAAGTATGAGCACAGTCTCCTATCGATGATTTTAAAAAAAAATTATGGCATTTTTCAAAATAAAATCGTATGCTCTACTATTCTAAACCGGCGGTATAAAGTGGATGTGAGTAAAACACCAGTTATTGATGTGGCAGTTGAGTCATATATGGAAACAATTCCAAAATGTAATGCATAATTTACGGACATTCCATACAAAAACGCAGGCAGCAAGAAAGTTCCCTCAGATAAACGTAACCGATTAAAGAGGTGTGAAGAAATGGAAACTCAAAACAAAATTGATATAAATCTCGACGTTTTACTTAATGAACCGCCATTGGTGCATAAGGGAGGAAGCCTGGTTTGGGGACTGGCTGAAGATGTGTTGAGATATCTTGATGAAACATTAAAACCGGATGCAAAAACTCTGGAAACCGGCTGCGGTATGAGCACTATTCTGTTTGCGGTAAAATCCAAGGAACATACATGCATTGAGCCGGATGAAAATGGAATAAGGTTGATACATGATTATTGTCGGAAAAAGAACATATCGTTGGATCACGTTCATTTTATCGCAGATTTCTCGCAAAATGTGCTGCCAGGTCTTGAACGAAAGAATCTCGATCTTGTATTGATCGATGGTGGACATGGTTACCCGATACCGGCAATCGATTGGCTTTACACGGCACCAATGCTCAAAAATGGCGGCGTGGTCATCATCGACGATGTTCACCTCTGGACAGGACTTGAATTAAAGCGATTTCTCAAAAATGAGGATGCTTGGGAGCATATCCGGGAATTTTCACGAGCATCAGTATTTAAAAAAGTTGGGCAGGAATACTTACGTGAATGGAAGTATCAACCCTATATTGCCAGTAAGAGCCGCCTGCCGCGCAAAATCAATCACCTGAAAATTTCGATGCAATTGTTGATAAAAGGTAACTTTTCACAACTCATACGCAAAGTGCGGAAACAATTAAGTCGTTAGGAAATAAAGGAAAAAGACAGAGTTCTATTCTGTGGGATGTCATCATATATCTGTTTTTCGACAAATCAAACTAGCCCTCAAAATAAACCCCGCCTTTCACCAGAGCCTCTCTTAAACCCTGATATTTTAAATCGCGGCTGCTGATATTTTTTTGAGCACAAAGCGCCGCGGCAGTGCCGGCAGCCTGCCCCTGTCCCATACAACTCACCGTATTTCGAGTGGACATATGGGCACGGCGGTCCGATGTGATCATCATACCTGCGGCATATAGATTTTCAATACCTTTAACGCAAAGGGCTCTGTAAGGGATACCATAAGTTTCACCGTTTTTAATCTGTAGCCACGGTGCGGAATCGTGAAAGCCATACACAAAGGTATCATCATCAAAGTGCCTTCCACCGATGACATCTTCATGAGTGATATCGTAATCACAGGCAATCAACCGGCCACGCCGGATACACAGCTTTGGACTGGTGCGGGCGATGAACGCCTTTTCGAATCCGGGAACGTATTTACGCAACAACTCTGCTGCTTTTTCCATTCGCTTGCGGATTTCAATCTCAGCGCCGGCGACATCATCACGATTGATAACCGTACCGGGTATCTTGTAATTGCATTTTATGTACATCAAATAGTTGTCGCGCACGGTGGTGGTAATCATTGACATACCAATTTTTTTGGCGTCCTCGACGAACTCCGGGATATCCAACTGTTCGGCACCCATCCGCACAAATTTCCCGTCCTCGCCATGACGCAGTCCGCGGCAAACCTGGCCGACAGCGCTATAAGATTCAAGAAAATTATGGTAATCTTCAATGGAAGCATTGGCCAAACCAAAACTGTTGCAACTGTCATAATCGTTGGGAACGGTGAACTCGGCTCCGGCAAAGGCACAAAGATCACCATAACCGGTGCAATCGATAAAACTTTTTGCCATAATAGCTTCGCGGCCAGACCGGCTTTCGGTGATTACGCCTCGGATATGTCCGTCATTTACGATAGCCCCGGTCAACAGTGTATTAACAGCCGTAAACACACCCGATTCTTCCAACAGCTTGAAGGCCAGCAGCTTGTAAAGTTCGGTATCGATTGCCGTGCAAACGGAATCATAGTCCCGCCCGGTTTCCATTTCAGGATAACCCGAGCAACCGCCCATACTGGTCAGCGTATCCATAAATTCAGCCGGAATACCCTGAACGACCTTGCGTTTTTTGCATCCCTCAAACGC
>JAFGEC010000515.1 GCA_016931775.1 Candidatus Zhuqueibacterota bacterium
AATATTGCAAAAAAAAGGGGTTGAATTTCTTCAACCCCCTGTGGGCACTGCTGGATTCGAACCAGCGACCCTCTGCTTGTAAGGCAGTATTTTTATCTTTCAGCAAGTTTCGATTATTTTCATATCCGTTTATAATCAATCAAATAGATTTTTGTTGTTTCAATATTTTTCGCTTATTTTCGCAAAATGTTGACACTATGTGTACACTGATGTTTACACCAAAAGCATAAATAACAAGCGGATGACTACGAAATTAATTCTATACACAAGTAAAAAACTGTCTGACGGACGATCGCCGATTGTGGTAAGGATCATTCAAGACAGAAAAACAACGAAAATTTCTACCGGCATTAATGCTTTTCCGGAAGAATGGAATGGCAATGAGTTAACTTTAACTTACAAGAAGAACCATAAATTAAGCCAAGATCAGTTTGAGAACCTGCAGTCTTTATTAAGGGATAAGATCAACAATGTTGTAGACGAAAGAATTAAACTTCAAAAAAGGGGCAGACACGTAAGTGTTTGCGATCTAGTCAAAAAGGTTAAAAAAGCTAATAGCTTGAGTTTTGATGAATTTGCGGAGCAAATTATCAAAGAGCTTACTGAATCTGGCCGAATCGGAAATGCACGAGCTTACACGTGTATGCTTTCGCGTCTTCGACATTACCACGGTAAAAAGCGAATAGCGTTCGAAGCTATTGACGTCAGCTGGCTAAAAAATGTCGAGGCCAAACATTACGAGAGTGGCAATGTCGGCAATAGTTTAAGTACCTATTTCCGTGCTGCCAGAGCGATATTTAACAGGGCTGTTTCGGAAAAGCTCATTGATATGGAGCTTTACCCATTTGGCCGTGGCGGCTATCAAATCCCTTCCAGTCCAGTTCAAAGGAGGGCTATTGATAAAGAGTTGATTGCAAAAATAGCAGCGCTGGATTTGCCTGAAAATTATAGCGTTTGGCATGCGAAAAATTATTTTTTGTTTTCTTTTTTCATGAGGGGCCTGAATTTCATTGATTTGGCTGAAATAAAGGTAAAGGATGTTCTTTCCGGGCGGCTAAAATATGTTCGGCAAAAAACGAAGCGCAAAAATGCTAAAAGTTTCAATATTCAAATTGGCCCTGAAGCTCAAAAGATTCTTGATTATTACCTGGAGGGCAAACTGCCGGAAGATAGGGTATTCCCGATTATTCAAAAAGAGGGAACACCTGATGAGCTTTGGGATCATTATGGCCAACGAAGAAAAAATTATAATAAATACCTCAAAACACTTGGGAAAATGGTTGGTGTAGATAACCTGACTAGTTATGTTGTGCGCCATTCATGGGCCACAATCGGCAAACGCGAAGGTATAGATATCGCACATATTTCAGATGGGCTGGGACACGCTGACATGAAAACAACACAAGCATATCTTGATTCGATTGAAAACACAGACCTTGATAAAACCAACGAACAAATTATTGCTTCTGTTTTAGGCCAGAAAACTACGAAGCCAAGAAAAAAGAGACGAAGTATTAACCTGAAAAATATAAATGAAGATGAATTATCCAGGATTTTAGAAAATAGTTAATTTTATTTATCAGATAATATTATATATAACTGACTTTATGAGGCGGAAAGTTCTATTTTCTATACTGTTATCATTAAATTGCATAGTATCTATGTCAATCACTGATAAAGACCTTGCATTAGCCAAAATGTATTATGAGAATAAAAACTTCTCTCTCGTAATAAAGATACTTGAAGGCAATTGTGATGATCTATTACCGAATGATTCTGCTGTTGCCGGTTGTCATATGATTTTGGGTTCTTCTTACTTAAAGGAATTCATGTATAGACGTGTGGAAATTATGGATAAAAACCACAAGCCTGTTTTGAGTGTCGGTCTTAAAAGCAATGAATATTATCTGGATGGATCCATATCTCATTTTAATGAAGCGATTAAACTATCTCGTTCAAAACTAACATACAAGGAGTTACATGAAAATAAAATGATTGATATTTTTATAAAAAGTTTAATAGCTAATGCAGGGAATTATTTAACAAAGGAATATTATTCGAAAGCAGAACAATATCTTAATGAAATAAGAACAATTTTTACAATCTATCCTTCACCAAACCTTGAGTATTTTGAGTGGTTGAAACGATATGTCGGTCAATTTTATACAATAATTCCCAAAGAGATTAGAATTAAATTATCAGGTGATATTAACCCAATATTATTCAGTCAACCTGAAATTCAACCAAATATATCATTTGAAGTTAAAGACACCTCTGGCATAAATAGACTTCATGCTGAATACATTGATCAGAGAGGAAGACAAGGAGTTGATTTAAAACTAATAGAAAATACTTTCTTTTTTAATAAGAAATTAATATTGTGTAGGAAAAATAGTCTTCTTTACCCTTTTGAATCGTTGTATGCTGTAATAGACAGTATTAAGCCAGGTAGAATTAATAATGACACTCTGCGAATTTCCTTAGTAGGAGAATCTTCAAATATTAAGGGAACGGCAATATTTATGACTGATAGTATAAAATTAATCTTTGAAAGAAAACCTAAAAATATAACTAAAATTGTTTTTTGTTTCATACTATGTATTGTATCTCTTGTGGTTTTCTCATCAAGAATTAAGACCATGAGAAAAGCAAGCTTCGAACCCAAAAATCTAATTATGAATTTGTCATTCCTTTTCACTTTGGGAACACATATTTTGTACGTTATAAGCGATTCTGCAAAAGCAATTAGTATACTAAATATAATACTGATACTATTCATCATTATTACGGTTCGAAAGTTTATTATAAAGAGAAGAAGACTCTTTAAAGTATAAAGCAAAAACCCGGACTGAATACCCGGGCTTTGTTGGCTTATCGCAGGATTTATAAGCAATTATAAAACCGGCTTTCCATTTCGCGATCGAATTCCTGCGACGGGAGCCAACTGTTGTTACTGATTGGCGGTCGTGCTTGTGGCGGGGCCACGAAAACGTACTGCTTTGGCCGCGGTTGGTGCCGGGTTTCGGCAGGTTCTGAAAATTCGAAATCGCTGGTATAATCCAATTCGGAAGGGCCTTCTGAATTGAAGTCAATGACAGGTTTTTGAAAAATTTTCCACATCCAAATGGCCCCGCCGGCCAGAACCCCAAGGCCAAGTATTGTTGCAAGGGCTGCAACTCGCTTTGTTGCCGGGCTTGCTACTTGCGAAGCCGCTGAAATACCTTCTAAAACAATCGGAATCATAATTTTAGATTTTAAAAACCACGGGGCGCCTATCGGGCAAAGCCCCCCGCGGTTGATCAACTGACACGCCCGATAAGAACCATGTTCAAAAAAGCAGCACGGCCCAGGCATTCTGGCTAAATGACTACAGGGCCATTCTTTAGTACCATCCTCGTGGGCGCCCTCCATTGGCTGAAAAAAACTTTCGGGCGGCTTCGATCGGGCTCAGTGGCGCTTGGCCAGTGCGTTCCCGTAAATCGTTTTCCTCGCGGATTCGATGCCAAATCCATCGTTTGCCGTGCGTTTCACGGTCGTGGATAATAAAAACCACTGCCGCGACAAGGATTGTGATTGTTATTCCTGTTAAATATACTGAACCACCGCCGGATTTGTGGCTTTGAGGACTTGCGTCTATGTTTATGCCTGAGTTCATAAATTAATGCTTTGGGGTTGTTACTGTGCATGCGTCATCTCCGGCGTTATGGTTAAGAATCCACCGCATGACGGGCATTTTAAAGGTTTGATCTTTTGTAAATTTAAAATCCGGAACAAATTTCAAAATATGTTCGAAGGAAACCTTCGCCCCGTCCATACGTGGGCCAGCGGATTGCAGCATGACATTCGTTAATAAAAGCGTTGACCTGTCGTTTAACGCGCTGCCTAGCTCTTTTTGTAGCTTACCTTTCGCAGCTTTCATCGCTTCGTAATCATCCGACGCTTGTTCCAACTGGCTTTGAAGCTCGGTAATTTCGGTTTCCTTTGTTTCAAGGGTCTTACCAAGTTGTTCGTTCTGCTTTTGTAATGCCGCTGTGCCTTGGAAGTCTTTTTCAAGTAAAGCGTACTTGATTTTCAAATCGTTAAGCGATTCTTGCGCAGCGAATAATTTTTCAGTCAAGTCCATATCGTTGATTATTAATTGATTAGTAGTTAATTGTTCTGTTTCTTCAACCTGCTCGTGCGTACGCCGCTCCCGGTAAGCCTTTTGCAAGCACCGGTTGCTGCAATAGCGCGTCATTCCGGCATAACGCGATGATACGTAAAATTCAGCACCGCACTGCTCGCAGGTTTTTCGAACCAGGTTTGCGTAAAGAGAAATTTTTTCCGGAGCCAATCGCATCGCAATTTTTTTTATAAAGTTAGGTGCCGATTTTCAAAAAAGCGCATTGCCAATGATATATTTGCTTTTGCACGGAAGCCTTTACTGACGGGCATTAAAGCGTTTATCTTTCTATATGACTAAAATATATATTATCAAAAACATCTATCATACGGTTGTATCTATTAGTGTGCCTGTTGTTTAAGGCGTTTTGATATATAGATTCAAAAATATCTATTAACTATATATGTCGCTTATAATGAAACTAATAGCTATCTAAATAAAAGTTATTTTTTATCGATGGATGCATATTCGTTTTTCTGGTCGAAATTCCGCATCAGCTTGAAGCCGTTTACTTCGGATAGGACGAAGCCCTGATGACGCGATCTTATCGCCTGAACCTGAACGCCGGCGGCTAAGGCTGCCTTCAGCAAGTCGCACTGGCCACGGCCAATGTAGCCGCCATATTCTGTAATCAGCAATAGATCACTGCTTTTGACGACATTCTCGTAAAAATCAAACGGAATTATTCGGTATTCGTTTAAATAAAAAACTTGCCATTCCGGCTCAGGAAAAGCCTTTCGGGCGAATCTTAGCAAGCCTTCCGCTTCGGATGTGCCATTCAAAATTTTTGAATGAGCTAAAGTAGCTAACTTCATGACTGTTAATGTTTAGAGTATTTTTCGTTCAGGTCTTTGAATTTGGAATATTCAAAGCGACAATCTACCAGCGTGATTCCAGCGGACTGCAGCGTTTCCAATACCTCCTGCCCTGGCTGGTCGTTTTGCCCCCAGTAGAAAATATTTTTATATGCTTTGAGCGGCTCAATCGCGCGGGGAGCCATTACCACGCTATTCAAAATGATGTAGTCCGAAGGTCGCAATTCAATGCATTGCTTGTAGCTCAGAAAATCCGGCCAGCCCTCGAAAACACAGCAATCGGCTGAGCCGTTTTCGTAAGAAGTAATATCCTTCGGGGCAAGGCTTCCCTTCCAGTATTGGTTGCGTAATTCATAACCTTTTGAATTGTTTCTAAAGCCGACAGCAAAATAATACCGGTCATTTACCGAATAATAAACGTCTTCAAGATATTTTGAAGCCAGCTTATGGTCTATGCCGCGCACGTTAAGATACTTAATCAGGGCTGGGTTCTGCAATGGTTTTACTTTTCGTATTTCAATTGAAGATGCTTTGCGATCAAAGGAAGAAACAACGGGTGCCGGCAAAAGACTGACCTTATCCATATGGTGCAATGCGCAGGAAACATCACAATTATGGATTTTTTGAACCAAACTTACCAGATCACCACCTGCGCCGAGGCCCAAATCGAACCATAGGTTTTTAACAACATTTACGGACAAACTCGGGTGATGATCCTCACGAAAAGGTGCCCGATACCAATAATTTTCGCCACGAATGGAAACAGGCTGAATGCCAAGTCCCGCAAGGTATTCATGGATTTTTATTGTTTTGGTTAGCTGAATGTTCATAACGTTGTATTTAATTGTATAATAATCGGTTAAGGCGCTATTTTGTGTTTTTTTGATGTTTTTTTTTATGTTTACAAAAAATCGATTTCTTCTTACCCTGCTCATCTATCCCTTTACAGATAAGGTTTACAGAGCTTTTTTGTTAGTTACCCGTTCTTACCCAAGTTATCCGATTTTTTTTCTTTGATTGCAATATTTAGGGTAACTTGGGTAAGAACAGGTAAGAAGAAAACATATTTACTTACCCTAATAAGGACACGATTCAGCAAGGGTTTCAGAAGTTTGGGTAACTTGGGTAAGTAAATTTCGCGGTTTAATGTAATAGCCATAAATGCCGCCTTGTTTGAAACGCCTGTAACCTAATGCCACAAGGGCTTTTCCGACACCAACACGATGAAGATTTAAGCGTGTTCCGCCCATTTCGTCAAGCAAGATTTTCAAAATTTCGGTTGGCGTTTTAAAATTTTCATGTAATTGCTGCAGATCGGGTTCAAATATTTTGTAAATGCTTTCAAATTCAGTCGACGATAATCTGAAAGCCTTGTTTCTAAGCTCGTTATCGCGAACTTCGTCAGGTGTGAGATCGGCTTGAAAACCTTGTTGATAAAGACTGTAGGCCTGGCGCCAGACATTTGATATATTAATTTTTGTATACTGAAAATCTATCGGTTTTTCGGCCTCCAACAATGTGAAACAGACCCATCGGCTACTGCCAGTCTCGTCAGATAGAAATTCAGTTAAGTTTGTACTCGCCAGGAATGAACATCGCCGGGGAATTTGAGAAGCCGTGCGATCATAAGGCAACCGATCATTTACCCAGTCCTTTGAAAATAGCGACTTTAGCGAATTCAAATCTTTTCGGTCGAGGTGGTCAAGCTCGTCCAGGTTGATCATAAAATTTTTGCATATTGAAATCCGGGAATCCTTGTCAACAGAAATGTTTTCCGCACGATAACGGTTCAATTCAGGCGGCGTCAGATACCTGATAAATGTCGTTTTTCCCGTGTTTTGGCGGGTTCCAACTAGTACCAAACATTGCTTATTGACATAGCTGGTATCCAAAGCGCATTTGACGGTTCGTACCAGGTGTTTTTTAAAGTGGTAAATGAAGGATGTTTGGTCATTCATTTTTAAGTAGGACGCTAAAGCTTCGATATAGTCGGGTTCGCGGTTGGTCCAGCGTCCTAATTTCGAAAAGTAATCTCGAATTGGATCGTATTCTGCACAAACAGTGCCAGATCTTATGATTGATACCAGAACGGCCACCGAAACGTTGATAAAGGCTTTTTGCAGTTCGACAAACAGACTATTTTCATTAAGTGGTTGATATTGCTTGCCTTCCCTGCGTTTCAACTCGTACTCGAGGGAAATTGTGTTAAATCGAATTTCATAATGCCGTTTCAAATAGTCAACAGCCTCCATTACTCGGTTACGAGGGCCTTTTGGCGAATTGTTTTGCTCCTTTGTTGGTGCGACTTTATTTTCGTAGTTTTGTTGAGCTTTTTGCATGGTTCAGAAATTTTTAAGCTCGTTCCGGTCGCACGGGGCGGGCTTTTTTGTGGTATTTTTTTTTAAAATGCATCATGCTTCACGTTGACGGCGTTGGCCTCCAATAAAGCTTCGATGCTCGAAAGCCGATAAAATACGCGTTTGCCGATTCGAGAGTATTCAAGCTGTCCAGTTTTACGCAGTTGCCAAAGTTTTGTCGTTCGTGAATGAAGCAGGTCGCGGGCTTCAGCCTCAGAAACCCAGCCCGATAAAGTTTTTGTTTCCATTTTTGAAAAGTTTTAATCCATTGCAAAAATGAACAAATCGAATCGAAACGCCTCGCAAAACCGGTTGACTGTTTTCAACAGCCTTCAACAGCTTAAATATCAAATATCTATTCAGGCATAATATATAATACATTTAAACATAACAAAAATAGCGTAACTACCAGACATTCAATGAGTAAATACAGAGCACAATATTCAACTGTAAATCAAAAAGATAATTTTTACATATTTGACGGTCAGTCCTGTTAATAACTTCTTGAAATGGGTTCAAACTGTCCTTTTGAAGTTATTTTGAACATAAAACTCCAAGAGAATTTAACCATCTTATTGTAAATCAACAAAATGCTATGTTTACACCATGTTTACACCGGCGCAAAAAAAAAGGGTTTGAATTTCTTCAAACCCCTGTGGGCACTGCTGGATTCGAACCAGCGACCCTCTGCTTGTAAGGCAGATGCTCTGA
>JAFGEC010000065.1 GCA_016931775.1 Candidatus Zhuqueibacterota bacterium
ATCGACGGGCAGGGAAAAATATTTGAAAAACAGGACTGGAACGATGAAGGCATCACACGGCCGCATTTGATTCAGTTCATTCAATGTCAGCATGTTTTCATTGAAGGTGTAACATTGCGGAATTCCGGCTGCTGGATGCAGCACTATCTGGCCTGTGATTATTTGACCATCCGCGGTATTACCGTATACAACCACTGTAATTACAATAACGACATGCTCGATATAGACGGGTGCCGGTATGTGACCGTGTCCGATTGTATCGGTGATTCGGATGACGATGCGTTGACGTTCAAGAGCACGTCACCACGGGCGTGTGAAAATATCGTCGTCACCAACTGTATTCTCAGCAGCCACTGCAACGCGATCAAAATGGGCACCGAATCCACGGGCGGATTTAAAAATATCACCATTTCCAATTGTGTGGTGAGGCCGTCTGCCGTGGAAACCAACTTTTTCGGTAAAAGGCGGGGTCTGGCCGGAATCGCTTTGGAAATCGTGGATGGCGGTATTATGGATGGAATTGCCATTTCCGATATCCGGATTGAAGGAACCACCGCTCCCGTTTTTATGAGACTCGGCAACCGGGCCCGGCCTTATATGCAGAACATCCCTAAACCCGGTATCGGTCAGATGAGAAATATCAAAATTTGTGATATCATTGCGACGGGAGCGGATACGAACGGCTGTGCGATTTCCGGACTGCCGGATTTTCCGATCGAGAACGTTACACTCAGCAATATTAATATTCAGTTTTGCGGCGGTGGTTCGGCAGACCTTGTGCGTACGGATATTCCGGAAAACGAGGCAAAATATCCGGAGAGCACCATGTTCGGCAAATTGCCGGCTTTTGGATTTTTTGTGCGTCATGTTTCGGGAATGACATTGAATAACCTGAATTTGTCCTTTGTCGACAGCGACCAGAGACCCGCCCTGGTTTTTGATGATGTGAAAACACTGGATGTGTATGGTTTGAAGGCGCAGAATCCCTCGAGCGGGCAACCCCTTGTGCTGATGAACAATGTCTCGGATGTGTATGTAACGGCAAGCCGCCTGGGTAACGCCGATCCGGCGATAAAAATTACGGGTGACTCGTCACGTGATATTTTTATCCAGGGCAACCGGGAAGAAAATTTGCGCGAAAAAGTTCAAATTGAGGAACGTATGAATAATAAGCCTTAAATATTTAACAAAGTTAGAGTGGTACGGATCCATCAACCCTTTTATTGTCTTTATGGAGGAATGGTAACGGAACCGCACCCTGTTACTTTTTTTAAATCACGCAGAAGCAAATATTCCGGGAAAAAAGGCCGGCGTTTATACGTTGTTTTCTTGTAAACTTTTTCCCGGTTAATAAAGATCACAAACTTTTGTGAATGGAACAAAATTGTTATATTTTAAAATACTTGTCATATAAAACCAGAGGAGAATACATGAATATTTACGTCGGGAATTTAGCAGCACCGGTGACAGCAGAGGATTTAACCGAGCTCTTTGGCATTTACGGTCAGGTGGAATCAGCAAATGTGGTCAAGAATAATTATAATGGCATGTCCAAAGGATATGGTTTTGTTGAAATGCCGGACAATTCGGAAGCGGACAAGGCGATGAAAAAGCTCAATGGAGTGGAATTCAAAGGAAATCGTCTAAAATTGAGCCAGGCCCGTCCAAAATCCGATAAGCGCCGGCGTGGAAGACGGCGTTTTTGACACCAAATTGTTTGACGATGAAATCTACAACCGCACCCTACAGTTAAATGGAAAAATTCATTCATTCATGTAAGGAAAAAAGTTGATGAGAAAGAGCAAAATTTTAAAAGCGATTATTTTTTCCGCCGTGGTGGTTGTTGCGTCGTTTACGGTATCATCTTTGATGACGGGTTGTGCGGCAACGGATGGCGGTGCCGGTTCGGCGTCAGTTGTCGGGGCTGCTGCCGCAGCCAAAGCAAAGGCCGATTCGATCGCGGCAGAAAAATATGAACGGGTATTTTTAATCGCAATCAGTGACGGCAATGAGCACTATAAAAATAAAAACTATGCCGATGCCGTCCAGCCATATCAAAAAGCGGCCAAAATGGATACAACGCACAAATATCCGGCCATATATACAAAACTAGCGGATTCTTTTCTCAAGCTGGATAAACCCGACAGTGCCCTGGCCGTTTACCAGGAAGCATTAAATATATATCCTGAAAATGCATTTTTTCACCGAAGTACCGGCTACTATCTTGCGGCACTGCAACGTACAACCGAAGCGATCGATTGCTATTATAACGCGATCAAATATGATGGTGAAACAGTATCCGATTACAAGAACCTCGGTCCCCTTCTCATTAAAGAAGACCGTTTGGAGGATGCTTTGATCATCTATCAAAAGCTGGTTGAACTCGATCCGAATGACGCCGAAGCCCAGGAAATTATCGCCATCTTGCTTCATAAACTTGATTACGACGTTCTCGATATCATCGCTCAAAAGAAAAAAGCGCTGGAAGCCAATCCAAAAGATGCGGAGCTCATTTTCGAAATCGCCGAGTTGCTTTTCAAGGAACAATTCTACGCCGAATCGGTGGATTACTTTGATAAATTTTTGGCTGTCTCACCCGATAATACCAGCGCACTGGAGTATAAAGGAAATGCGTTGCAAAACGACGAAAAATTCCCGGACGCCATTAAAAGCTACGAAAAATTATTGGCACTCCAACCGGATAATGTCAAGATTATCTGCGAAATGGCCGCTTGCTACATCGAGCTGGGTAACCTGAATAAAGCCCTGACTCTTTCCCAACAAGCGATTAATAAAAACTCGAATTTCGGGCTTGGTTATATTGTCAAGGGTGATGTATACGCAAGAGCTGCAGATTTTTGTATCGATAAACGCGAAAAACGAATCGTTAACTTTGATGATAAGCTGGTGTACGAAAAGGCATACAATCTATACGAACTTGGCGCCTCCCAGGATATCCAATATTCTGATCGCGGCAAACGCAAAATGAATAATATCAAAATTGATTTACCGACAAAAGAAGACCGCTTTATGCACCCGGATCAGACGAAACCGGAACTTGAGTGCTATGAATGGCTTCCGTGGTGATTGGTCATTTTTGCTCGATCTTTTTCAGCGGAGCGGGACCCCGGAGTGCCGCTTTGCCTTCCCCGGGCAGGGCCCGGTGACGGAAATATATGGCAGCCGGCGGGGTGATGCAAATTTAAAAGACTCAATCCTTAAACGTCCCTTTTTAAGGATAAAAAGACCTTTCTAAGGGCATAAAACACCCGTTTTTTAAATCTAATTTATTAAAAAACAAAGTATTTGCTGGGTCCGACCCCCAAAATAACTATTTTACCAAAAGCATCTTACCGGCAAGCGTCTTATATCCTGCCGTCAATTTATAGACATAAAGTCCGGAACCCAGATTCGATCCGTCAAAGTTTACAGCGTAATTCCCGGGTTCCTTGATTCCGTCGACCAGCGTCGCGACTTTTCTTCCCAGAATATCAAACACCTGCAACTTTACCATCGATTTCTCCGGTAAAACGTATTCGATTCTTGTCAACGGATTAAAAGGATTCGGATAGTTCCCGGCCAGTAAAAATTCGTTGGGTGGCTTTTCTTCAAATCTTTTATTCACGGGTACGCTGGCATAAATTGCCTGTACTTCGGCATCGACGAGAGCATAGTTGTATATCCTGACATCATCGAGCACGCCCCATAACGGTGCCGTGCCGGTTGTACTGTTCCCCAAAAACATGTCTTCTTCCTGTGAGATGCTTCCCGTGGCATCCGATACGCTCGACAGCAGCTCTCCGTTGATATACAGTTTTAGTGTCCCTTCCGCCGTGTCTCTGACACCGACGATATGCGCCCATTTCTCCGAAAGCAGGGCATCGGCACCGGCTACGGTGGCCTGACTTTTTGCCACATCGTCATCGATGGCGAATCTCAATTCGTTGTTTTTTATCTCGATGCCGTACCACCTGCCGGTTGTTCCCGCCGTTTCGTCTTTTGCAAACGAACCTTTGTTGATCAGATACATGGAAGACCCGGTTAACGGCTCGGCCTTTGACCAAGCCGACAGACTGAAACTTTCCGTGCTGAAATCCAAGATCCCGTTGTGAGGCACCAGCACATAACCGGCCTGTCCGTCAAAGCCCAGTCCTCCGTCCAAAACGCCGTCCGTCCATGAGGTCGGTTCCATATTTTTCAACGTTCCATCGATACCGTACATTTCTTCATCTGCAACAGTGGTGCCTTCCGTTTCATCGAATTTCCAGTAAACGATCTGTCCCGATGGTATGTCCGGCTCGACCATAAATCTCCATAGAGAACCTTGTGTGGTTCCGTTTTGATTGACACCATCGATTCTCCAGTAATACCTTGTTCCTTTTTCCAGTTCTCCCGGCACAAAAACCGTTTCCCTCTGGTTGAGAATAAACGGCGGTGGATTCGACTGTCCGAAATAGACATCATAACTGTCTGCGTTCATGCTCGGTTCCCATGTGAGTAAAGGCGCTGTGACAACATATCTGGTATTATCTTCCGGTGACGGAAAACTCACAGCCAAAGGCGGGGATGTTGGGCTGAGCGTCGTGACTTCGGCTATTCCTTCATAACCCGATACAAGACTGCTATTGAATGCGACGACCCTGTAACGGTACAGCGTCAGTTCTTCGAGTCCCGAATCGGCACAGGTGGTTACATTTGCTTCGACCTCTGCTGCCGTGATAAAATTTCCTGCTTCCCCTTCCGCTCTCTCGATCCGGAAACCGGTTTCGTCCTCGATAAAATCTTCCCAGGTTATAAGGACTTTGGTAAAGCCCGTCAGCTCTGCCGTTACATTCGAGGGTGCGCGGAGAAAAGGAGGGAATTCCGTGATGCTGTTCAGATAGATTTCGAGATTTGTATATCCACCTTCGCCGATACCGTTTCTGTCTTCCTTGTTTTCCGGATTCAGACCATTGGCAAATTCCCAACTATCCGGCATGCCGTCGTGGTCGCTGTCTTCGGAAGCCGGGCCCGTATACAAGGCCGGCCAGCCGCCGACGTCTTTTTGTGAATCGATGATACCGGTCGGTCTGGAGCCATAGCCGTTTTCCCGGTTATACGTACCCGTGCCGTATGTCGCTGTGCCGCCGGTCACTTCCTGGACGATCCTTTGATCGACCGAATCTCTGCGCGGCAGAATGGCTCCGGCATTTTCCAGCACCAATTGATATGCCTCCTCTGCTGAATGCTGCTCGATGGGAATAAACGGCGCAGGATATTCCGATCTGATCGAGTCTTTTACGGTCTGCGTGTTTTGATCGGGCTGGACGCCCAAAATCCAGTTATCCGCCGTCACGTTGGGATAGCCGAATATATAATTGCCGGTTATATACCATTCACCATAATCTGCAAGATAATTCCGTGAAGAGGGCTGGACGATTCGGTATTGCACGCTGCCGCCGCGGGTACCCGGACCCTGTTTATAAAAGTTTGCAACCATATTGACGGCGGAAAAGGTATATGTCGAACTGCCTTGTTCCAGTTTTTCTCCGCCGTAAATACTCTGACCGCCCCAGTTATAGATGACATTGTTTCTAAAGTCCGTATTGCCGCAACCTGAAGAAAAACGCGGATTCCGGCTGGAATGATGCGCGATCAGATTATGATGAAAACTGCCGTTCGGACCGCCCCAGATACCGCCGTATCCATGATTGCCTTTAATGTGGCTGGAATGGAACATACTTTCCGAGATCACGCACCATTGAACCGTGACGCTGTCGCAATGGTAAATCGAAATCGTTTCGTCAACACTCCAGCTTGCCGATACGTGATCGACGATGATATTTTTTGTATACCTACTCGATACGGCGTCCGCCTCGACGCCGGATTCGTCTCCGAGTCTCACTCTTAAATACCGGATAATCACCTGGTCGGTGTTGATTTTTAACGGATAATTTTTGATACAAATACCATCTCCGGGAGCGGTTTGACCGGCAATTGTGATGTAGGGATAATTGATATCGAGATTCGATTTCAGATCGATGGTACCCGATACTCTGAATACGACAGTGCGCGTGCCGGGTGAATTGACGGCGGCACGAAGACTGCCCGGTCCGCTGTCGTTTAAATTCGTTACTTCGTATACCTTGCCGCCTCTTCCACCGACGGTATATTTTCCAAAGCCCTCGGCAGTGGGAAAGGCCGGTTGCTGGGGATAAAGAATGCCGGCATAGCATAGCATTAAAAAAAACAGCAGTGCGGTTTTTGTGAATCTTGTAATTTTCATTACTTCCTCTTTTTTTCTGCGATATTAATTGTTTTTATTACGGTGATTATTCTGTCTTTTTTTTTAGCCACGGATTAACACGGATTGATCACAGATGATAAATAAACAAAACTTTGAAATTTTTGGGTTGATCCGATTAACACATACATAATAACCGTCAAGGGCGCCGAGAAGGTATAACGCTCGTGAATTTTTATCCTGTTCGTTCTAATTTTTAATGAATCGTTTCCGGCCCTCATTTAATTGTGGAACATCAAAAGAGCAGTGAACCAGGACCAGGTTTGAGATAGATTTATGTTGCTAAACATGTTACGATTTTTATTAATTTGCTAGCATATCCTTATCTGATTAAAACCATCTTTTTTACATCTACAAAATCCTCGGACTTTAATCTGTAATAATATATCCCACTTGCCTGACTGCCGGCATTCCATTTTATAATATGCTCGCCTTCGCTGTAATATTTGTCTGCCAATTTTATAATTCGTTGTCCCAGCGCGTTAAATATATCGATTTCCACATGCGCGGAAGAAGGGACGGTAAAATTGATATTGACCGCCGGATTAAACGGATTGGGATAACTGCAGATATCGTATTTCAACGGCAGTTTTGAAATTCTATCGACGGCGCTCACATCACCGCCGAGTAACCGCGGCAATTCTTCGGGTTCGTTTAATAGATATTCATAGTCATAAGGAATACCCACTTCACAGGTTGGTTCCGTAATATAGCTGCTTGAAACGAAAATATTATCGAAAAGCTGAACCATGCCCGGTTTTATACTGTAATCACTGGCCACCGCGTTGCCGGTATGAAAAAAATAATTTTTCTCGATCCTGACGCGGGCGCCCATGCGCGTGTTAATCGCCGACTCGCAATTTTCATAATAATTGTTAAAAATATGCGCTGTTCCGAAACGGATACTGGGCAGACGCGATCCGCAATTGTAAAAATAATTATGATGAAACGTAACGCGTGTAACCGAATCCTGCGGGGATTGGTCGTTGGAGCTGATCAAAATGGTCTTGAAATGATCGTGAAATTTCGACCAGGACACGGTAATAAAGGACGATTCATTTTTAATATCCAGCAGTCCATCGTAAAATTCCGTTCCATGGTTACGGTCGGAGTAAAATTCGCAATGATCGATCAGGATTTGTCTGGATTTGCCGTTGATTTCAACGGCATCCTGCGGCGACACTTTTGAAACGGTCAGATTTTTGAGAATGACGTTGGACGCACCGTTGATATTCAGGCCGATCCCCGACAGATGCGCCTTATCGCCGACGCCCAAAAGCGTTTTATTGGATTTAATATTTATCTCCATGGACGCAAAAAAGGAATCGGAAAATGTGACGATTAACGGATTTTCGCTGCCCAGGTAGGTCTGTAATTCATTAATCGACGTTGCAAACACACTGTCACCCAGCGCACCGCCGAAAACCATAAAAGGTGTGCCTTTATCATCCTGTACCGTTGCATAACCCACGGCATCTGGAAACATACGCGTGCCGGCCGGCAAAAAAATGGCGGTGGCATGGACATTATTTGTCATGGAAAATGTAAAAACGGCTTCCGCATTCGGCTCGTCACCCGACCAGCTTTG
Organism: Candidatus Zhuqueibacterota bacterium; assembly: GCA_016931775.1. Lineage (GTDB taxonomy): Bacteria > Zhuqueibacterota > Zhuqueibacteria > Residuimicrobiales > JAFGEC01 > JAFGEC01. The sequence goes on from JAFGEC010000065.1 coordinate 7,872, forward strand.
AAAAAAATAACCGGGGTTTGCCTGTGCGGCCAATGTCACTTCCGTGCCTTCGCTATAGTAATCCTGGACGGGCTGATAGGATACGATACCCCCCTCGGGATCATTTTGGTCAACCGTCAAAATAAAAAAAGGAACACATTCTCCGGGGGAAGGGTTTTCGCCGTGAACGATGA